>CANGQZ010000136.1 GCA_947455865.1 Sphingomonadaceae bacterium | reverse complement strand
GGCGCGCAGAAGGTGGGCAAACTTTCGGGCGCGGTAAACCAGTAGCGCGGGGTCTGGGACCCTGACTTCGTGATGCACTCAGCGTGTTTGCGCGCTCGTTTGGAGGCCGATATGAACTGTCTTGCCAAGCTGATTGTCGGCCTGATGCTGACCTTCGCCAGCCTGCCCGCTCTCGCAGGTGAGCCGGCCAGCGTTGCGGCAAGCGCTGCCCCGGCGGCAAACCTCTATGTGTTCAGGTCGATCGCTTATCCGGTCCTTTCCAGATCGACCTTGAAGGTGGACGGCGCCAAGATCGCCAGTCTGAAAAACAGGTCTTACACATCCGTCCATGTCGCCAGCGGCGTGCACCATTTCAGCCTGGAAAAGGGCATGCTGACGGGCGGAGTGTCGACCCGGTTCGACATGGATATTGCAGATAACAAAGTATACTTCATCGAATATTCCGGCGATTTCGGCACCGATGGCGTTGGGCTTCGATTGAGCGCGGATACGCGCGAAATCGATGAAGCAACCGCCCGGTCCTATATGAGCAGCTACCGCTTTGCCACACCTGCCCCGGCGGTGTCGGCGGCGGACGGGGCGAAGTGACCGGCCGGTGAGCGGCGAGCTGTCCGGCCCGGTGCTGCCCACCCGCAGCGTCGCCAAGCCCTGGGGCAAGGACGCGCTGCCCGCGCCGTTCGTCGCCCCGCCGGGCGAACGGATCGGCGAAGTGTGGTTCGAACCTCCGGCGGCGCTGCCCGAACTGCTGGTGAAATACATCTTCACCAGCGAGGCGCTCTCGGTGCAGGTCCACCCCAGCGACGCGCAGACGCGCGCACAGGGTCTTGGCCGGCAGGGCAAGGAAGAATGCTGGCTGGTGATCGACGCCGAACCGGGCGCGGTGCTGGGCATCGGGTTTACGCAGTCTATCGGTGCCGAGGCGATGCGGGCCGCGGCGATCGACGGTTCGATCGAGCAGCTCATGATGTGGCACCCGGTGCAGGCCGGTGACTTCTTCTACATTCCGGCCAACACCGTGCATGCCATTGGCGCGGGGGTCAGCCTGATCGAAGTCCAGCAGAACAGCGATATCACGTACCGCCTCTACGATTACGGCCGCCCGCGCGAACTCCATCTGGAGGAAGGCATGGCGGTGGCGAAGGGCGAGCCCTATCCCGAGCGCCTCCACACGGTGGTCCCTGATCGCGGCGAGGTCACGCTGGTCGATGGGCCGCTGTTCCGGCTCGACCGGATCGACGGTCCACCGAGCGAGGACGCTGTCGCGCACTACGGCAGCGCCCCCCTGCTGGTGATTCCGCGCGAGGAGGGAATCAGCGTCGCCGGCATCCCGCTCGCGGTCGGCGAATGTGGGCTGGCGCGAGGGATCGACGAGGTTGCGATCACCGGCGGCGCCCGCGCGCTGATCGTCCGGCCACTCTGAACCCTTTTCGTGCGCGCCCGCCTGCGCTACCGCTCGCGTCTGCCAGCAAAACGAGAGGGACCTGAATTCCGTGACCGTGCATCCCGTCCCCGCCGAGTGGGCCAGCCGCGCTTATGTCGATGCCGCCGGCTATGCGGAAAAGTACAATCGCTCGCTGACCGCGCCCGAGGCGTTCTGGCGCGAGGAAAGCGCCCGGCTGGACTGGATCAAGCCGTGGACCCAGCTCAATCGCTGCAGCTTTGACGAGGCCGATTTCGGGATCGAATGGTTCGCCGACGGCACGCTCAACGTCTCGGCCAACTGTCTCGATCGCCATCTGGCGGAGCATGGCGATACCACCGCGATCATATGGGAGGGGGACGATCCGGCCCAGCAGCGCAAGCTGACGTACCGCGAGCTGCACGAAGAAGTCTGCCGTTTCGCGAACGCGCTCACCGCGCTGGGGGCCAGGCGCGGCGACCGGATCACAATCTACCTGCCGATGATCCCCGAAGCGGCGGTGGCGATGCTAGCCTGCACCCGCATCGGCGCGATCCACTCGATCGTGTTCGGCGGCTTCTCGCCCGAGGCGCTGGCCGGGCGCATCCAGGATTGCGATAGCCGGCTCGTCGTCACCGCCGATGCCGGGATGCGCGGCGGCAAGGTCGTCCCGCTCAAGGCCAATGTCGATACCGCGCTGGAGCATTGCACTTCGGTCGAGGCGGTGCTGGTCGTCCGCCATGTCGGCAATACTGTCACCATCGCCGAAGGCCGCGACCACTGGTGGGACGAGCAGCGCGCCGTCGTGCCCGCCGATTGCCCGCCGGCCGAAATGGGCGCCGAAGATCCGCTGTTCATCCTTTACACTTCCGGCTCGACCGGCAAGCCCAAGGGCGTGCTTCACACCACCGGCGGCTATCTCACCTGGGCGGCGACCACGCACCACTACGTGTTCGATTACCGCCCCGGCGAGGTTTACTGGTGCGCCGCCGATATCGGCTGGGTCACCGGGCACAGCTATGTCGTCTACGGCCCGCTCGCCAACGGGGCGACCGTGGTGATGTTTGAAGGCGTGCCCAACTACCCGGATTTCAGCCGTTTCTGGGAGATCGTCGACCGCCATCAGGTCAACATCTTCTACGGCGCCCCCACCGCGCTGCGCGCCCTGATGCGCGAGGGCGATGATTGGGTGAAACGTACCAGCCGCTCATCGCTGCGCCTGCTCGGATCGGTGGGCGAGCCGATCAATCCTGAGGCGTGGGAGTGGTACTGGCGGGTGGTCGGCGATGAGCGCTGCCCGATCGTCGATACCTGGTGGCAGACCGAGACCGGCGGGGCGATGATCACCCCGCTGCCGGGCGCGACCGATCTCAAGCCCGGCTCGGCTTCGCGGCCGTTCTTCGGGGTGGTGCCGCAACTGGTCGATGCCGAAGGCAAGCTGCTCGAGGGCGCGGCCGAGGGCAATTTGTGCCTCGCGCAAAGCTGGCCCGGCCAGATGCGCAGCGTCTGGGGCGATCACGCCCGCTTCTTCCAGACCTATTTCAGCACTTACCCGGGCAAGTACTTCACCGGCGACGGCTGTCGGCGCGACGAGGACGGCTATTACTGGATCACCGGCCGGGTCGACGACGTGATCAACGTATCGGGTCACCGCATGGGCACTGCCGAGATCGAGAGCGCGCTCGTCGCGCATGCCAAGGTGGCCGAGGCGGCGGTGGTTGGCTTCCCCCACGATATCAAGGGGCAGGGCATCTATGCTTATGTCACCACCAACGTCGAGGTTGAGCCCGACGAGGCGCTGCGCAAGGAACTGATTGCCTGGGTCCGGACCGAAATCGGCCCGATCGCCACCCCGGACGCGATCCATGTCGCCCCCGGCCTGCCCAAGACCCGCTCGGGCAAGATCATGCGCCGCATCCTGCGCAAGATCGCCGAGAATAATGTCTCCAGCCTGGGCGATACGTCAACGCTGGCCGATCCCTCGGTGGTCGATGTGCTGATCAAGACGCGCACGGCCTCATGATCGCTCATACCATCCAGCTCGCGATGGCGCCGGTGTTCGTGCTGGTGGCGATCGGCAACATCATGGCGATCCTATCCACGCGGCTCGGCCGGGTGGTGGATCGTTCGCGCTATCTCCAAAATCGCCACGGCGAAACCGTGGGGGTAGATCACGATATGGTGGTGACCGAGATCCGCGCCACGGATGAGCGGATCGTGCTGGTTACCCGGGCGATCTTCTACATGGTGATCAGCGGGCTCGCCATCGGCACCACCGTGGCGATCCTGTTCGTCGAGGAGATGGTCGGGTTCAAGCTGGAGAGCATCGCGGCGGTGTTCTTCCTGATCGCGATTGCCATGCTGATGTGGGCGCTGGTGCTGTTCCTGCGAGAGACCCGCGTGGCGGCGGCCACCTTGCGTATCCCGCGCGATTTGCTGGAACTGCACCGCAAGGATATCTGAGCGGGGGATCAGCCCCCCGGCTCGCTCTCCGTCAGCGCGCCGCCGTATTTGTAATCGAGATAGCGCGACTTGATCGCGAGGTCGTCGATCGAGCCGCTGGCGAGCTGGCGGGTCACGCTGTCGATCTCGCTGCTGATCTTGCCGAGGCTGTCGGCCAGCTGCTCGTCCGGGGTGCGGCCGCCGCGCGGCTCCTTGCGAAGGTGCGCCGGGATCGCGGTGTAGCTCGCGACCAGTTCGGGCAGATGCTCGCCCACCAGCTTGCGAATTTCGCCCGCTGCCGGCTGATCCTCGCCGATCTGCGCGAGCTGGAGCCCCAGCGCGTCAAGCTGCACCCCGATTTGATCGACCAGCCGCACCGCCGGCGCGGGCAGCGCGCGCCGCTGGGTCTCGAGCCACAGCTCGGTGTTGCCGACGATCGATTTGAGCGAACCCTGCGCCAGCTGTTGGCGATCCGGCACTTTCTGCATCGGGTAGCGCAGCAGCAGTGCCGCCAGCACTATGGCGCCGAGCGCGGTGAAGAACAGGCCCGCCAGGCCGATTCCCCCGATCATGATGCCCGCGATCATCGCAGCCACGATTACGCCGATGACGCCCAGCAGCATCCGCCAGATGCGGCCCCGCAAATGCCGGTTCTTGAGCTTGCGCGAGGTTTGGCCGATCGATCGGCGCTCGGCTACCAGCCGGCGCCCGCCTGCGCGCTGGACGCTCAGCGATGTGCGGGCTGCGGCCAGCGTCTGCTCGCTCTCATGCGCCGGCGAAGTCAACGGGCTCAGCCCTCCAGCGCGAGCAGCGAGGGGGTGTCGCCTGCCACTGCCTTGGCTTGCGCCGCGCCTTCGGCCCGCGCGATATAGCCCTTGGACTTGTCGAGCTCGGTCGTGAGCGTGTCGACCGTCTGCTTCATCGAATCGAGCGCCTTCAGCTTGAAGGTGTCGATCGAATCCATCGTGTCGTAGATGTTCTGGAACGCGCGCTGCAGCGTTTCGAGCGGGATGGTGCTGGCGGCGGCTTGTTCGTGGATTTTGGCGGTCTGCGATTTGAGCAGCGCGCCGGTCGAATCGATGAGGTTGGCGGTGGTCTCGTTCAGCGCGGTAATCTGCTGCAGCACCAGTCGCTGGTTGGTCATCGCCTGCGCCACGGTCACCGCGGTGCGCAGTGCCGCCACGGTGGTGGTGCTGGCGCGGTCGACACCCTTCACCAGTTCGACGTTGTTCTTCTTGACCAGATCGAGCGCGAGATAGCCCTGCACGGTGACGGCCATCTGGGTCATCAGGTCCTGCGTGCGCTGGCGGGTATAGAACAGCGCGCTCTCGCGGATCGCTTTGGCCTTGGCCGGCTCGCTATGATCGAGATCGGCGGCGGTCTCTTCCAGCTTGGCGTCCAGCGCGCGCGAAATCATGATCATCTGTTCAAGGTTGCCCATCGCCTCCCACAGCCGGGTGCGCTCGACGTCGATCGCGGCATTGTCCATCAGCAGTTCGTCCTTGCCCGAGGCAAGGTGGGTGAGGATCGCCTGGATGTGGCCCTGCGTCGACTGATAACTTTGAAAATAGCGCTTGAGCCCGCCGCCGAGCGGGATGAAGCCCAAGAGCTTGCGCCCGGTCGATTGCGCACCGGCCTTGCCCGGATCGAGTTCCTCGACCGTGCGGCGCAGTTCGGCCAGATTGGCGCCGACGCCCGAATCCTTGTCCATCGCCCGCACCGGCCGATCGAGGAAGCGATTGGAGAGCCCGGCCGCGGCCGCGATCTCCTTGCGGCCCATCGCCGTCAACTGATCGATCCGCTGACCGAATTCGGGGCTGTTGGGGTCTTGCGCTACCAGATCGGCAACGAAGGCATCGACCTTCTGCTGCAGCTTGGTTTGGTTTTCGGGCGAAACCGGCACCAGCCCCACCGCCTGCGCGGGGGCGACTGCCGGGACAGGGTCGGGCGGGGTCAGGATCAGTGGGGCCGCAATCGCGGCACTGTTTTCGGGGGGCGTGGCCATGCGCGTCCTGTCCTCTTGCCCGGCCAAGATGGGTACGGCGGCGGCCGGTTCAAGCTGTATTATAGGGATAAGACAGGTCGGCGCAAGCGGTGCGCTCTCAGCCCGGCGGCTCAGCCGCCGGTGAGCCGCCGCAGCAGCCGCTTGATGCGGCCTTCGCGCGGCGCTTCGGGCAGGGTCTGGCCGGTCACGTCGAGCAGATACTTGGCGAGAATCAGCGCCTGATTGCGCGTCATCAGATAATTGCGGGCGTCAACCGGGCGCGGGCTGCGCTGGCTGCCGGTGGTGCTTTGCACTTTGAGCTGGATGCCCTGATTGAACGGTGTGTGCGTCCACCCCACCAGCACGCCGAAATCGTCAGCCGCACCACCGCGCCGTTCCGGAGCCGTTGCCATCGCGTTCCCCCTCCACCGTCTTGCTGTGGTTAGAAGGCAGTTAACAATCGTTTTGCGCGATCCGTCAATAGCCCGGGCCGCGGCGGTGTGGAAACGGAACGCCGGGGCCCCGAACGGTTACGCTGCCAGTGGGTAGGGCTGAATTTCTCCGGCGAGGTAAAGGTTGCGCGCCTTCGCCCGGCTGAGCTTGCCCGAACTGGTACGGGGGAGCGTGCGCGGCGGGACCAGTTCGATCACACAGTTCATGCCGGTGATCGAGCGGACCTTGTCGCGGATCTGATCGTGCAGCTTGCGCCGCTCACCCGGATCGGAAACGCGGCAATGGACCAGCACCGCAGGCACTTCCTCACCGTTTTCTGCCTGCACCGCGAAGGCGGCGATGTCGCCCTGGTGGAAGCCGGGCAGCTGTTCCACCGCCCATTCGATATCCTGCGGCCAGTGGTTCTTGCCGTTGATGATGATCATGTCCTTCGCCCGGCCGACGATGAACAGATAGCCATCGGCCATGTAGCCCATGTCGCCGGTATCGAGCCAGCCGTCGACCAGACAGGCTGCGGTCGATTCGGGATCGCGGAAGTAGGAGTGCATGACCGAGGGACCCTTGCACCAGATCTTGCCGATGTGGTGATCGGGCAGCACCTGGCCATGTTCGCCGCGGGCTTCGACCACCATGTCGCGCACCGGCTTGCCGCAGTTGACGATCGCCCGGTAGCGCGCCGGCCGGCTGAGATCGCGGGGCGCGCCCGACAGGCGTTCCTCCTCGACCAGTTCGACCCGGATGCCTTCGCCCGGCGGCATCAGCGTCACCGCCAGGGTGGCTTCGGCCAGACCATAGCTGGGCAGGAACGCGGCCGCCTTGAACCCCGCGGGGGCGAAAGCGTTGACGAAGCCCTGCATCACGTCGGGCCGGATCATGTCGGCGCCGTTGCCGGCGAGCCGCCAGCGCGACAGATCGAAGCGTTCGGCCACGTGGCTCTGGCTGGAGATGCGCCGGGCACAGATTTCATACCCGAAAGTGGGCGAATAGGAGAGCGTGTCACCCGGATTGCGGCTGATCAGATCGAGCCAAGCGAGTGGGCGGCGGGCGAAATCCTCGGTCTTGAGGTAATCGGCCGAGACCTGATTGGCGACCAGCG
>CANGQZ010000135.1 GCA_947455865.1 Sphingomonadaceae bacterium | reverse complement strand
TGGCCATGGCGACGATGGACATCATCAAGCTGAACGGCATGTTCCCCGCCAACTTCCTCGACGTGGGTGGCGGCGCCACCACCGAGAAGGTCACCGCGGCGTTCAAGATCATCCTCTCCGATCCGGCGGTGAAGGGCATTCTCGTCAACATCTTCGGCGGGATCATGAAGTGCGACATCATCGCCGAGGGCATCGTTGCCGCGGCCAAGGAAGTGAACCTGCAGGTACCGCTGGTGGTCCGCCTTGAAGGCACCAACGTTCAACTGGGCAAGGACATTCTCGAAAACTCGGGCTTGCCGATCGTTTCGGCCAATGATCTCGGCGATGCGGCGGCCAAGATCGTGGCCGAGGTCAAGAAGGCGGCCTGACGTCTGCGCGGGCGCTAGCCGTTGCCGGCGCCAGCACTTCGGCTATACCTGCGCTGACCTGTCCGTTGGGGGGCTTGACCTTCGCGGCAACGGGCGCAATGGGGCCAACAGAATTTAATCGATCGGCTAACAGCGCCAACCTCCGCAGGAGAGCCGCCGATCCGAACGAATAGAAGGGCAGTCCAGATGAAGATCCTCGTGCCCGTCAAGCGGGTGATCGATTACAACGTCAAGCCGCGGGTCAAGTCCGATGGCAGCGGCGTTGATCTTGCCAACGTCAAGATGAGCATGAACCCGTTCGACGAGATCGCGGTCGAAGAAGCGATCCGCCTGAAGGAAAAGGGCGTAGCGACCGAGATCGTCGCGGTTTCGGTCGGGCCGCAGAAGGCGCAGGAAACGCTGCGCACCGCGCTGGCGATGGGTGCGGACCGGGCAATCCTGGTGATGACCGACGACGAGGTCGAGCCGCTGGCAGTTGCCAAGATCCTCAAGGCGATTGCCGATGAAGAGCAGCCCGGGCTGATCATCGCGGGCAAGCAGGCGATTGACGATGATTCGAACCAGGTCGGCCAGATGCTCGCCGCGCTGCTCGGTCGGCCGCAGGGCACGTTCGCCAGCAAGGTCGAAGTGAGCGGGGACAGTGTTGCCGTCACCCGCGAAGTCGATGGCGGGCTGGAAACGGTCAGCCTCAAGCTGCCGGCGATCGTCACCACCGACCTCCGCCTGAACGAGCCGCGCTATGCCTCGCTGCCGAACATCATGAAGGCCAAGTCGAAGCCGCTCGCGAACAAGACCCCGGCCGATTACGGGGTCGATACCGCGCCGCGGCTAAAGACGCTTAAGGTCACCGAACCGCCGGTGCGCAGCGCCGGGATCAAGGTCGCCGATGTCGATGCGCTTGTGGCCAAGCTCAAGGAACTGGGAGTCGCCTGATGGGAACGCTGGTTTGGGTCGAACACGACAACGTCTCGGTCAAGGACGCGACGCTGGCTGCGGTCACTGCCGCAGCGGCGCTGGGTGAAGTCACGGCGCTGGTTGCCGGCTCGGGCTGCGACGGAGCGGCTGCCGCCGCCGCGCAGATCGAAGGCGTGGGCAAGGTGCTCAAGGCGGACGCCGCCGCTTACGGACAGGCGCTGGCGGAAAACATCGCCCCGCTGATCGCCGGGCTGATGGCCGGCTACGACGCCTTCGTCGCCCCGGCGACGAGCAACGGCAAGAACATTGCCCCGCGCGTGGCCGCGCTGCTCGATGTCATGTAGATCTCGGACATCCTCTCGATCGAGGGGCCGAAGACTTTCACCCGGCCGACTTATGCCGGCAACGCCATCGCCACGGTCGAATCGAGCGATGCCAAGCTGGTGATCACCGTGCGCGGCACCGCCTTCGCCAAGGCGAACCCCGAGGGCGGTTCGGCGGCGATCGAGGCGGTTTCGGGCAGCGGCGATGCCGGCCTCTCCAGCTTCGTCGGCGCCGAAATCGCCAAGAACGAGCGGCCGGAACTGACCAGCGCCAAGATCATCGTCTCGGGCGGCCGCGCGCTGAAGGATGCGGAAACCTTCAAGGCCACCATCTTCCCGCTCGCCGACAAGCTTGGCGCGGGCATTGGCGCTAGCCGCGCCGCGGTGGACGCCGGCTACGTTCCCAACGATTATCAGGTTGGCCAGACCGGCAAGATCGTCGCCCCGGAAATCTACGTCGCGGTCGGCATCTCGGGCGCGATCCAGCATCTGGCGGGGATGAAGGACAGCAAGACCATCATCGCCATTAACAAGGACGAGGACGCGCCGATCTTCCAGGTCGCTGACATCGGGATGGTGGGTGATCTGTTCAAGCTGGTCCCGGAGCTGGTCGAAAAGCTCTGAGGGTTGCGTGATCCCCCGCGCGGCGGTTAGCCTGCGGCGATGGGGGCAAAGATCAATCGAATCGGCAGGGCCCTGACGCTGAGCGTCGGGGCCTTTTCGTTTTTGGCCAGTACTCCGGCGCTGGCCGCCAAACAGCCACAGCAGCTCGCTCGTTCCTCAAAATGGCTGATGGACTACGACAAGGATGCTTGCCGCTTGGCGGCCGCGTTCGGAGCCGACCACGACTCTGTCACGGTGTTCTTCTCTCGCTTTGAACCGGGCGACTCGTTTTTCCTGGATGTGGCTGGCGAGCGGTTCAATCTTGGACCCGTGGAGCCAAAGGTCACGGTAGAATTCGGGCCGGGATACGCTCCCCAAGCCTTTACCCCAACCCTTGGCGCCAACGGTAAGACGCCGATGCTGCTGGGGTTGCGTCTCGATCTCATGGGGAGGTCGGAATCAACGAGGACTAAAGAAGATCCCCCACCGCTGACTCCCGATCAGGAAGCGGCAGTGACGTATGTAGTGATCCGTTCACCGGGCCGCACGCCAGCCCGACTTGAACTCGGCTCAATGCGAGCGCCGATGCGCGCGATGAGGGCCTGTATGGATGACCTCGTCCGCACTTGGGGACTCGACCCGACTGTTCAGGCTTCGCTTAGCCGCCGAGCAACCCCGCTGCGTTCACCGGGGGAATGGCTTCGAAGTGCAGATTATCCCGGGCCCATGATGTTTAAAGGTAACCAAGCGTTGGTCCAGTTCCGCCTGGAGGTTGATGAATTGGGAGCGGTCACCAATTGCCACATTCAAGGCCATACCAAGCCCGAAGGTTTCGCGGACCTGACCTGCAAACTGATCATCAAGCGGGCGAAATTTCAGCCCGCGCTGGATGCGGCGGGAAAACCAGCCAAGTCCTATTACGTCAACCGAGTGCACTGGTTGATCCCTGATTAAACAGGTTATGCAGATTGCCGGTCAGCCTAGCAGAACCTCAATTCCGTGGATCGCCAGCCCGACCAGCCCCCCCACCAGCGTGCCGTTGATGCGGATGAACTGCAAGTCCCGCCCGACCGCGCCTTCGATCCGGTCGGTGACGGTGGTGGCGTCCCAGCGCTTGACGGTTTCCGAGACCAGCCGGACAATCTGCGCTCCGTAGCGGGCGGCGATGCCGACCAGCGTTCGGCGGGCGAAGCGGTTGACCTGCGCCTGCAGCGCCGGATCGTCGCGCAGTGCGCTACCCAGTTCGCCCAGTGCTTCGCCGAACGCCGTGCCAAGCCGCCCCTCGAGCGCTGCATCGGGGTTGCGCACTGCGCGCAACAGGCTTGCACGCATGCGCTCCCACATTGCATCGAGCCACGCCGCAACGGCCGGATTGGCGAGCAACTCCTGCTTCAGCGCGGCGACTTTGGCCTGCATCGCCGGATCGTGGGCGAGGTCATGGGCAAGCGTTTCCAGCCCTTCCTCGAGCTTGTGGCGCAGCGGATGGTCGGGATCGACGATGGTTTCCGCCAGCAGCTTGTAAAGCCCGTCAAGCACCGCGTTGGCGAAACGCTCGTCCAGCCCGGTCCAGCGCAGGATGGCGTTGGCGCGATCGTGAATCAGGCGGTGGATCAGCGGTTCGTTCGCTTCGATCGTCAGCGCCGCCCAGCGCAGCAGGCTGTCGAGCACCGGCAGGTGGCGCCGGTCGGCAATTGCCACAGAAAGCATCTGGCCAAGCAATGGGGCGACCTCGAGCCGCTCAAGCTGGCTGCGCAGGCCAAGTTTGACCATCCCGCCGAGCCGTTCGGGATCGAGGGATTCGAGCACATCGCCGAGCATCGCCGAGGCCCCGGCGCGCAGGCGGCTTTCGCCGCCGCGCGGATTGGTGAGGAATTCACCCGCGCTGGCGGCGAGGTTCATGCCCTTCAGGCGCCGGGCGACCACCACGGGGGTCAGGAAATTGTCCCGCAGGAAATCGGCCATCGAATCGGCAATGCGATCCTTGTTCTCGGGGATGATCGCGGTGTGCGGGATCGGCAGGCCGAGCGGACGGCGGAACAGTGCGGTCACGGCGAACCAGTCGGCCAGCCCGCCAACCATCGCTGCCTCGCTGAACGCCAGCACCCATTCCCACGCCGGATGCGCCGGGCGCAGCGCGCGGGCGACGAGGAACAGGCTGGCCATCGCCACCAGCAAGCCGGTCGCAACCAAGCGCATGCGATAGGCCCGGTCGGCCGGGAGCAATGGGGTCGCCAGCCTGGAGGGCCGGAGCAACCGGGCGGAGGGGCGTCCGGTCACTCTGCGGGCAGCGCGTCCGGTCCGTGCTGCGGCGCATGCGCATTGCGCGCATCTTCGGGTTTGAACGTCAGGAAGCGGCGGCGCATCAGCGGACCAAGGCGCTTTTCAAGGCCATCCGCCAGACTGAACGCTGCCGGCACGATCAGCAGCGTCAGCGCGGTCGAAAGGATGAGCCCGCCTATCACAACCGTGCCCATCGGCGCGCGCCACGCGCCGTCACCGCCGAGCGAGATCGCGGTCGGGATCATGCCCGCCGTCATCGCCACGGTGGTCATCACGATCGGCACAGCGCGCTTGTGACCAGCATCCATGATCGCCTCAAACTTGTCCCGGCCCGCCGCCATTTCCTCAATCGCGAAATCGATGAGGAGGATCGAGTTCTTGGCAACGATCCCCAGCAGCATCAGGATCCCGATCATCACCGGCATCGAGATCGGCTGGCCGACAAACGCCAGCAGCAGCAGGCCGCCGAGCGGGGCGAGGAACAGCGAACTCATGTTGACTAGCGGGGAGATGAAGCGGCGATACAGCAGGACCAGCACCGAAAACACCAGCATGATCCCGGCAACGACCGCATAGATGACGTTCACGAGCATTTCCGCCTGCCAGCGGTCTTCGCCAAAAGCGGTGTTGGAAACGCCTTGCGGCAAATTGCGCATTGCCGGCAGCGCGTCGATCGCGGTGACCGCTTCGCTCTTGACCACGCCCGGGGCCAGATCGGCACCGATGAACACCCGGCGCTGCTGGTTATAGCGTTGCACGCTGGTCGGCCCGGAGCCGAACGAGATATAGGCCACGCGCGAGAGCGGCACCGACCCGCCACTTGCGGTAGGCACGGGCAAGTTCTCAATGTTGGAAAAATTGCGCCGGGCTTCTTCGGGCAGTTGCACCCGGATCGGCACTTGCCGGTCAGCCAGCGAGAATTTGGCAGTGTTCTGGTCGATCTCGCCCATCGTGGCGATGCGAATGGCCTGGCTGAGCGCCTGGGTGGCCACACCAAGACTGGCGGCGAGCTCGTGCCTTGGCCGGATTTCGACTTCCGGGCGCCGCAGATCGGCGCTGACCCGCGGGGCGACGACTTCCTTGAGCCCCTTCATCTGCTCGACCACCCGGGTTGCGGTGTCCTCGAGCAGACGCGAATCCGAGCCTGTGAGCATGATCGAGATCGGCCGGCCGCTCCCGCCGCCGCCACCGCCGCCATTGAGCGACTGGAAGCTGACGCGCGCATCGGGGATTTTCTGGAGCACCGGGGTCAGTGCGCGCTCGAATTCCATGCTCGTCTTGTCGCGGTCCTTGCGCAGCACGGCAAAATTGCGGGCACTGCCTTCGTTGATCCGCTCAAGCACGGCTTCGACCTCATGCTGGGCGCGCAGGATGGCCGCGACCTCACCGGAAACCGCAACGGATTGCGCCAGCGTGGTTCCGGGCACCATCTCGATCTGGACCCGGGCATAGTCTTCGTTGGTGTTCGGGAAAAACTGCCCGGGGATGACCATGAACATCGCCACGGTTAGCGCCAAAGCGCCTGCTGCGACCCCGATCATCCACACGCGGTGATCGCGCAGGCGGGCCTTGAGGCAATCGCCCATGAAGGCATACCATGCAGCATAGCGTCCCCCGACTTGTTCGGTGACCCGGGCGAGCAACCAGCGCACTGTCAGCAGCAGCGCCCCTCCGGCGATGAGTGCGCCAAACAGCGCGATTTGATCGGTCAGCCCGCTTGCTAGAAGCCCCTTGTAGGCTCCGTAAGACCCACCAATCAGTGCGCCCAGCATGGCCAACAACGACAAGGCGCCGCGGATAAGAAACGCACCGGTGGCGTTTACCGGCGCGAAGCCCGCCCGCATCGCTTCAGCCTGGCGGGTATCGAGCGACCAGCGCAACACGCTCAGATAGCTGTCCATCCAGCGCCCGCCGGCGTGCTCACTCTCACCATGGGCCTTGAGGAAGTAGGCGGCGATCATCGGGGTGATCATTCGCGCCACGGCCAGACTCATCAGCACCGAGACCACCACGGTGAGGCCGAAGTTCTTGAAAAACTGGCCGGAGACGCCTGGCATAAGGCCGACCGGAAGGAACACCGCGACAATCGAGAAGGTGGTGGCGACCACCGCGAGGCCGATTTCGTCGGCGGCATCGATCGATGCCTGATAGGCGGTTTTGCCCATGCGCATGTGTCGTACGATGTTCTCGATCTCGACTATCGCATCGTCAACCAGCACGCCCGCCACCAGCCCGAGCGCGAGCAGCGAGAGCTGGTTGAGGGTAAACCCAAGCAAGTGCATGAACCAGAATGTCGGCACCGCCGAGAGCGGGATAGCGATCGCCGAAATCACGGTGGCGCGCCAGTCACGCAGGAAGAAGAACACCACGATGACCGCGAGGATGGCACCTTCGACCATTGACGACATCGAGCTTTCATACTGCTGCTTGGTATAATCGACCGTGTTGAACAGGGGCGCGAAATGGATGCCGGGGCTGGCTTTTTCCAGCTCGCGCATCGCCTCTACGCTGGCATCGTAGACCGATACGTCGGACGCGCCGCGGGCACGGGTGATGCCGAACGTCACCACCTGCTTGCCGTTGATCTTGCCGACCGAGGTGATCTCGCCAAAACTGTCGCGCACATCTGCAATATCGGCGAGCTTGATCGTCCGCCCGCCGCCCAGCGCGATATCGGTCTGCGAGAGTTCGAAGGCGTTGGCGGCGTTACCCAGCACCCGCACCGACTGGCGCGATCCGGCGATTTCGGCGCGGCCGCCTGCGGCATTGGTGTTCAGTTGGCGCAGCGCAAGATTGACCTGCCCGGCGGTCACCCCGGCGGACTGCATCCGGGCGGGATCGAGCGTCACCAGAATCTCGCGGCTGACCCCGCCATTGCGGCTGAC
>CANGQZ010000134.1 GCA_947455865.1 Sphingomonadaceae bacterium | reverse complement strand
CAACGCTTCTGGCAGCGTGGTTACTTCTCGACCACATCCGGCAACATCACCGATGACATCATCATGCGGTATCTGGACCGCCATACCCACAAGGAAGGCTTCAGCCCCTCCACATGATCCTACCGGCGTCAGCCGGTCAGTGATTCAGTCTGGGTCAGATCGCCCACTACCGCCAGCGTATCGGCACCGAGCGGGCGGCTGGGGGTGATGTCGATCGGATCGACCCCGGCATAGCGCATTGGCGACTGTTGGACGACGATCCGGCCATATTGCGGGTGATCCTGATAGATCAGCGTGCCGCGCGCGTGCATGTTGGGATCGGTCATGACCTCGGCGAGGGTGCGGACCGGGGCGGACGGCACCTTGGCGGTGAGCAGCCGGGCAAACAGCGCCGCCTTGGTTTGCGGTGCGGTCCATTCGGCTACCAGCGCGTCGATCCGGTTCATCTGTCCGACCCGGCCCTTGAGCGTGGCGAGTTCGGGATCGGCCGCCAGATCGGGCCGCTCCATCTCGCGGGTCAGGGCCTGCCAGTGGACGTCGCGCACGCAGATCATGGCGATATAGCCATCGCTCGCCGGGTAGACGTTGTAGGGGCATTCGGCGAGCCCGCCGTGGCGGTTGCCGGTGCGGCTGGGTAGGTCCGCGCCCTCCTCGGCGCCGAAAGCGAGGCCGAGGCTGGAGCTGAGCGAGGCGTAGATCACATCCTGCATCGCCACTTCGGCGCGGTGCGCCACCCCGGTGCGCTCGCGCGCGAACAGGGCGGTGACGATTGCGCCATAGAGGTGGATGCCGGCGAAGAAATCACCCACCGCCGGCCCGGCCTTGACCGGCGGACGATCGGGAAAGCCGGTGGTTTCCATCACTCCGCACATCGCCTGGATGGTGAGATCCATTGCCGGGTAGTCGCGGTAGGGTCCGTCGCGGCCATAGCCCGAGCTGGACGCATAGATCAGCCGCGGGTTGATCGCGCGCAGCACGTCCTCGCCCACGCCGAGCCGGTCCATCACTCCGGGGGCGAAGTTTTCGACCAGCACGTCGGCATCGGCGACGAGCTGTTTCAGCGCAGCAATGCCCTCAGCAGATTTGAGATCGAGGACGACCGACTGCTTGGCCCCGTTCAGCATGGCAAACGGCAATGCCGCGCCGCCGACCACACCGCGCCGGCGCAGCGGTTCGCCGCCGGGCGGCTCGATCTTGACAATCTCCGCCCCGGCTAGCGCCATCAGGTAGGTCGCGTAAGGGCCGTTGTAGATCTGGCTGAGATCGATCACGCGGATCCCGGCGAGAAGCGGCGCGCTGGCGGCGCCGGCTGGTGCTTGCGATTGCATCAAAGTTCCTGTCCCGATACCGCTTGGGCTGGTCATAACCGGCTGGAGGCAAAGTCAAAATCGCCGACTCCTGATAATAGCGTTTCACTCTAGCGCCTATCGCGCGAGATTATGTGCCAAGGGCTGGCGAAGCCGACGGTGCTGGGATAGTTTGGCCCCGACAAAACCGATCGGCGCGGCAGCGCGCCAGAGGCGGAGTGAGAGGCGGAGCGATCATGGATATCAAGCATCTGCGCTATTTTGTCGGGATTGCCGAGGCGGGTAGTCTGATGAAAGCGGCCGAGCGGCTGCATGTTGCCCAGCCTGCGCTCAGTGTCCACTTGTCAAACCTTGAAGCCGAGCTTGGCGTGCAGCTGGTGGAACGCAGCAGCCGTGGGGTGCAACTCAACGAAAACGGCCAGCTCCTTTATGAGCGGGCGGTGGCGATGCTGCGCTATCACACCGAGGCGATCCTTGCGCTCAAACAGCGCAAGACCGCGCCGGCCGGGCCGGTATCGATCGGGATGCCTTCAAGCTTTCCCGAGCTGATCGCACCGCATCTGCATGCCGCGGTGCACGAGGAACTGCCCGACGTTAACCTCTATCTGCTCGATGCCAGCACTTCGGCGATTTATGACTGGCTGCAGACCGGCAAGATCGATTTTGCGGTGATGTTCAACATTCCGGAAAACGTCGGTTTCACGCTGACGCCGCTGTTTATCGAGGATTACTGCCTGGTCGGGCATTTCCCAGGCGACGAGCCGTTCGGCACGATCGAGTTCGAGCGGGTGTTCGATTATCCGTTGGTCATGCCCAGCCAGACCACTTCGTGGCGCAAGATCATCGAGGAAGAGGCCGCCCGGCGCAGCCGCAGCTTCTCGATTTCGCTCGAAACCGAATCGTTCGGCGCACTGCGGGCGATCGCGATGAGCGGGCAGGGCTATGCGATCCTCCCATGGTCGAGCGTCCATGGCGACTGCGTGCAGGGCAGGCTGCAGGCGCGGCGGATCGTCAATCCCGACATGCGCGGGCTGATGTCGGTCGCCTGCCTCAACAACAAGCTGATGACTGCGGCGCAGCAGGCGGTGCACGATCTGCTGGTGCGCACGATCAAGCAGGTCAGCGATTCGCTGCATCTCGACATCCCCGGCGCGATCGATTCGCCGGCGCGCAAGGTCTGCCCGAGTTCGCTGTTCACGCGCACGCCGACGTTGCCGCGCGTGGTGCACCAGTTGCATGGGAACGAGCGGGCCGGCTGAATCGGGCGAGCGGCCTGCTGCGCCGCAGCCAGCAATCGGCGCGACCAGTGCCCACGGTCACCCCTTGGCGCGGCTGGAGCGCGGGCCTATTTGCACACCCGAATGCGGCACGGGAATCGGGCCGCGAATCATCTTGCCATTGCACCTGCGAATGGGCAGGGAGCGTTTTAACCGGGCGGTTAAATTATCGCGAGTTTGAGACCGCCAACGTCCATTGCCGGATTTGAGGAATTGACCATGGCTGCTGCTGCCCAGATCAACGACACCCCTGAAGCCCGCGAGATCGCGGAACTGATCGCCCGTTCGCGCGCGGCGCAGGCCCAGATCGCCGTTTACACCCAGGAACAGGTCGATCGCCTGATCCGCGGGATGGTCTGGGCCGTCGCCAAGGAATCGACTGCCGAGAAGATCGCGCAGCACACTGTAGATGAAACCCAACTGGGCAATTACGACGGCAAGTACCTGAAGATCTTCCGCAAGACCCGCGCCACGCTGATGGACATCATCAACGACAAGTCAGTCGGCGTGATCGAGGAAGACCCCGTCCGCAACATCATCAAGATCGTCAAGCCGGTGGGTGTGATCGGTGCGCTCTCGCCCTCGACCAATCCCGAGGCGACCCCGGTGATCAAGGCGATCGCCTCGGTTAAAGGCCGCAACTCGATCATCGTAGCGCCGCACCCGCGCGCCAAGATCACCAACAAGCTTATCTGCGATCTGATGCGCGATGCGCTGGTCAAGATGGGCGCGCCGGCCGATCTGGTGATCGCGATCGAGACCCCTTCGGTCGAGAAGACCAACGAACTGATGCGCCAGTGCGACCGCGTGCTCGCCACCGGCGGCACCCCGATGGTCAAAGCGGCTTACAGCTCGGGCACTCCGGCGCTTGGCGTGGGCGTGGGCAACGCGGTGATCACCGTGGACGACACCGCCGATCTGGATGACGCGGCCGAGAAGATTCGCATTTCCAAGACGCTCGACCTCGCGGCCTCGTGCTCGTCGGACAACAGCGTGATCCTGCTCGACGCGATCTATGCCGCGATGCTGGAAAAGCTGATCCATCAGGGCGGCTATGTGGTCAACGACGCCGAAAAGCAGATGCTGCAGAACACCATCTGGGTCGACGGCCACATCAACGCCAGCGCGGTGGCCCAGCCGGCCGAAAAGATCGCCGGAATGGCGGGCTTCAGCGTGCCAGAAGGCAAGCTGTTCTTCATCGTCCCCGAAACCGGGGCCGGTCCGGAGTATCCGTTCTCGGGCGAGAAGATGACCGTGACGATGGCGCTCTATCGCGCTTGCGATCTCGATCACGCGATCGCTCTGACCAACGAGATCCAGGCCTATCAGGGGCAGGGCCATTCCTGCGGGATTTACTCGCGTTCGGACGAGAACATCCTCAAGCTCGGGATGGCCACCAGGACGAGCCGCGTGATGGTGAACCAGCCGCAGTCTGCATCGAACTCGGGCAACCTGTGGAACGGCATGCGCCAGACCTTCTCGCTCGGCTGCGGTTCGTGGGGCGGCAACGGCACCAACAACAACATCACCTGGGCCGATCTGGTAAACGTCACCTGGATCTCGAAGCCGCTGGCCAAGGCCAAGACGCTGCCTTCCGACGAAGAACTGTTCGGCAAGGATATCATGGAACTGGTCGGCTAAACCGGCTCCGGTCGGCAAGCGGGCAGGGCATTAACGAACCATAATTCAGCATATGGGGGCGGCCCTGCCGCCCCTTTCAAGGCAGATGCCACAACGGGGCAAGACACGATGTCTGATCAATTCGCGCTTACTGACGACCAGCTTGCGATCCAGGACATGGCACGCAAGTTCACCGCCGACCGGATCACTCCGTTCGCGGCGCAGTGGGACGAGGATCACCACTATCCGGTTGACGTGTGGCGGGCCGCCGGCGAGCTGGGTTTCGGGGCGATATACGTGTCGGAGGAGATGGGCGGAATCGGCCTTGGTCGGCTGGAATCCGCGCTGATCATGGAGGCGATGAGCTATGGCTGCGCCGCCACCAGCGCGTTTATTTCGATCCACAATATGTCGGCATGGATGATCGACTGCTTCGGCGATGATGACATCAAGGCGCGCTTTTTGCCGAAGCTGGTGACGATGGAGGAAATCGCCAGTTATGGCCTGACCGAACCTGGTTCAGGCTCGGACGCGGCAGCGCTGCGCACCACCGCCAAGCTCGACGGCGATCATTATGTCCTCAACGGGACCAAGCAGTTCATCTCGGGCAGCGGCTACAACGACATCTACGTGGTGATGGTCCGTACCGGCGGCGAGGGGCCGAAGGGCATCTCCTGTCTGGTGATCGAGAAGGACACGCCCGGGCTTTCGTTCGGCGCGCCGGAGAAGAAGCTCGGCTGGAATTCCTCGCCGACCGGGCAGGTGATCTTCGACAACTGCCGGGTGCCGGTCGCCAACCGGGTCGGCGCCGAGGGTGACGGGTTCAAGATCGCCATGGCGGGCCTCGATGGTGGGCGGCTCAACATCGGTGCATGCTCGCTCGGCGGGGCGCAGCGCTGCCTCGACGAGGCCATCAATTACGTGAAGGACCGCAAGCAGTTCGGCCGCTCGATTGCCGAGTTCCAGAACACCCAGTTCGTGCTGGCCGACATGGCTGCGGACCTCGAATCCGCGCGCGCGCTGCTTTATCTGGCCGCCGCCAAGGTGAGCGCCAACGCGCCCGACAAGACCCGCTTTTCGGCGATGGCCAAGAAGGTCGCGACCGACAACGGCAGCTCGATCGTCGACCGGGCGCTGCAACTGTTCGGCGGCTATGGCTATCTCAAGGATTATCCGATCGAACGGTTCTGGCGCGATCTGCGCGTGCACCGCATTCTTGAGGGCACCAACGAGGTGATGCGGATGATCATCGGGCGGGACCTGCTCAAGTGACTGCGGAGCTGATTGTCAAAATCGACGGCGCGGCCGGCCATCTTTCGCTCAACCGGCCCAAGGCGATCCACGCGCTGACGCTCGACATGTGCCACGCCATGGGCGCGGCGCTGACTGGCTGGGCGAGCGATCCGGCGGTTTCGGTGGTGCTGCTCGACCATGCCGAGGGGCGCGGCTTCTGCTCGGGTGGGGACATCAACCTGCTGCGTCACTCTGCGCTGACTGACGGCGGGGTTTCAGGGCGCAGGTTCTTCCACGATGAGTATCAGCTCAACCATCAGTTGTTCACATATGCCAAGCCGATCGTCGCGTTCATGGACGGGATCACAATGGGCGGCGGGGTCGGCATTTCGCAGCCGGCGAAGTTCCGCGTTGCCACCGAAAACACCCGCTTTGCGATGCCAGAGACCGGGATCGGTCTGTTCCCCGACGTTGGTGGCGGCTGGTATCTCTCGCGTCTGGCGGGCCGGGTCGGGCAGTATCTGGCGCTGACCGGCGCGCGCATCGACGGGGCGGACTGCCTGTGGGCGGGGCTTGCCACGCATTATCTGCCGGCCGAGGCGCTGGGCGAAGCAAAGGCGCGGCTGATCGCGGGCGAGGGTCCGGAGGCGGTGCTGAGCGCGTTGGCGGTGACACCGCCGCCATCGAAGCTTGCCGCAAATGCCGAAACCATCGCGCGCCACTTCGCGCACGAGCGGCTGGAGGACGTGCTCGCCTCGCTAGCCGCCGATGACGGCGAGTGGGCCCAGAAGGAACTCGCGGCGCTGAAGAGCAAGAGCCCGCAGACCTGCAAGGTGGCGCTGCGCCAGCTGGCCGACAGCATGAGCCTGCCCGATTTCGCCGCCAACATGGCGATGGAATACCGCATCGCCAGCCGCGTGTTGACCCGCCCCGATTTTGCCGAGGGAGTGCGCGCGGTGATCGTCGATAAAGACAACGCGCCGCAGTGGGATCCGGCCACCCCCGAAGCGGTGACCGACGCGCTGATCGAGGCGATCTTCGCCCCGCTACCGGCCAATGAGGAGTGGACACCGCTATGACCTACGAAACCATCCTGGTCGAACAGAAGGGCGCGGTGACGCTGTTCACGCTCAACCGCCCGCAGTCGCTCAACGCGCTCAATTCGCTGGTGCTCGAAGAACTGATCGCGGCGTTCGCGGCGTTTGAGGCTGATCCGTCGCAACGCTGTGCTGTGCTGACCGGTTCGGGCGAGAAGGCCTTCGCTGCCGGTGCCGACATCAAGGAGATGGCCGACAAACCGGCGGCCGATTTCTACATCGGCGATTTCTTCTCCCGCTGGACCAGCCACCTCGTCAAGACCACGCGCAAGCCGTGGATCGCGGCAGTCAACGGCTTTGCGCTGGGCGGCGGATGCGAACTGGCGATGATGGCCGATTTCATCATCGCTTCGGAAAACGCCAAGTTCGGCCAGCCGGAGATCAAGCTGGGCGTCGGCCCGGGGATGGGCGGATCGCAGCGGCTGACCAGGGCGGTCGGCAAGGCCAAGGCCATGGAAATGTGCCTGACCGGGCGGATGATGGACGCGGCCGAGGCCGAACGTTCGGGGCTGGTTGCGCGGGTGGTGCCGCTGGCCGACTTGATGGCCGAAGCGATGAAGTCGGCCGAACTGATCGCGTCGATGTCGCCGGTCGCGGCGATGGCGAACAAGGAAATGGTCAACGCCGCGTTCGAATCGACGCTTGATCAGGGCATCTTGATGGAACGGCGGATCTTCCAGATCCTGACCGCTACCGAAGACAAGGCCGAAGGCATGGCCGCATTCATCGCCAAGCGTCCCGCCGAGTGGAAGGGCCGCTGAGGCTTTTGCCGATTTCAGGAGAATTTGCATGAAGATCGCGTTCATCGGCCTCGGCAACATGGGCGGCGGGATGGCCGCGAACCTCGTCAAGGCGGGCCATTCGGTGCGT
>CANGQZ010000133.1 GCA_947455865.1 Sphingomonadaceae bacterium | reverse complement strand
CAGCAGCGCCAGCACGGTATGGCTACCGACATATCCGGCTCCGCCCGCGACCAGGACGGATGCCCGTTTCGAATCCATGTTTTCCAGAGCCCCCTCTGTAAGATTTCATGAACTATCGGGGGATGGTTACAATTCAGGTCCAATTGAACGACAAATTTATGACCAACGGGCCATCTTGTGACCAGCCGGGGACAATAGGCGCAGCGCCCCAGCGGTTAGCCGGATCAGCGGGCGTTCGGCGCGGGCAATGCGCGACCAGTCTGCCTCGCGAAGCGCGATCCGCAGCGTGCCCTTGTCGAACCGGTCCGGGTTACCGTTGAGCGAGTGGTAGTCAGGGCCCGGCTGGACGGCATCAGGAGCCGTCCACTGCGGGCCGGGCGCCAGCGCAATTTCCATTGCCGCAAGCACGTTGGCGACAACCGTCTGCGGGCTGGCGCAAAGCTCGCGGTAATCGACCCGGATCACCGGGTGGACCCGGGCGAGGAGGGCGGCCAGCCGGTCCACCTTCCACCAATCCAGCGCCGCGCCGCGGATCGGCATACGTTTCATGGCCGTGCCCAGCCCAGGATCGAACTTCACCGACCGCCATGACACGATGACATCGGCCGGATCGCGATGGAGGTGGAGCACCTTCACCCGCGGATCGCAGGCCATGAGCCAGGCCCGCGGACCGGCTTTGGAACTGTCTACCACTACGGTGGATCCATCGACCTCCGCGATCGCATCGAACAAGCGAAACTGGAGCTCCAGAAACTGTTGTACACGCGGATCGTCGCGCAACGAATCGATCGAAAAGCGGTGCCGGGCGATGAATCCGCTGTGGCAAACGCTGTCTTCAAGCTGGCGCAGTTCGGCAAGGGTGGCCGCATCGAACCCCGCCGCAGACAGAATCGCGCGCCAATGTGCATCAGCCACAAACGCATTGCCACACGAACAGGTAATCGCCTCTGCAGGCAGCCGCCAAAGGCAATGCAGTTCTCCGACCGACGTAACATTTTCGGCAGAATGCAGAATTCTCTCGAGCAGCGTCGATCCGCACCGGCCTGCACCGGAGATGTAAATCACCTTTTCAACAGAAGCCATGATTACGACCCGTATCGTCCATCCGAGCAGACTAGCATTTCCCGCGAGAGCCCCGAACGATGAATGTTTCAGTTTGGTTGCAACGGCTTATGAATGGACATTTGCCACTGCCGTGATAGACGCCCCGGCGATGTCCGGCAACAGCGCATCCCGCCTGCAGTTTATCGATAGCCTGCGGCTGCTGGCGGCGGTGCTGGTCCTTGTTCAACATATTTTCGAGCAGCACCGCGAAGTGCCGGGGTTCTCCGCGACCGTCCAGCTGGCTCCCGGCCTGATCGGAGTGATCATCTTTTTTCTGGTCAGCGGTTATGTTGTACCGATGTCGGTTCGCACGCCGTTTCGCCCGCTGTCATTTATGATCAGGCGACTGTTCAGGATCTATCCGCTACTGCTCTCGGCGTTCGCGCTGTTACTGGTGCTTGGCAGCACCGGAGTTCTGGCGCGGTGGAGCTTTATGGCGCATGCCGGACCGGCGCAGTGGGCCGCGAACTTTCTGCTGTCGTGGGGCATATTCAAGTTTCCGCCTTTCCTCGGAGTGGCCTGGACGCTGGTGATTGAATTCGTCTGGTATGTGCTGTTCGCGACTACCTTCGCGCGCTGGGGTGATCGGGCGGGCATCGTGCTGGCCGCTGTGGTGCCGCTGGGGTTGTTGGCCTTCACCGCCATTTCCTTCTTTACAGGGGTTCGCCTGCCGCTTGGCCTGGCCAACATGGTCTATGCCTGCGTGCTTGGGTATCTCGCCTTCATGCATGACCGAAAACTGATCAGTTGGCGGTTCCTGGCGCTAAATTTTGCGGCGTTCTTCGCGGTCAACTGGATCAGCAACTTTGTGGCCTACGGCGTGTTCAGCCATCAGGATCTTACGTTGGCCCAAGCGCTGTGGGCCTGGCTGCTGGGGCTGCTCGCCTTTTTTGGGGTAGTGTTGTGGCCGCGGCTGCGGGCTGCGTCCTTATTGAACCATGGCGTGCTGCCAGTGGTGGGGGCAGCGAGCTATTCGGTCTACCTGCTCCATCCGCTGGGGCTGGCAGCGGGTCAGCAGTATGGCGGGGGCACCGCTAGCAACATTGCGCTGGTCCTGCTGGTTACCGCAGTACTAGCGACGATCGGCTATATTTACATCGAGTTGCCTGGGATCGCGCTCGGGCGGCGCGTTGCTGCGCTGCTAGAACGGCCACGCGCCGTATCGGCAGCAGTTCAGGCCTGAACGCTCGCACGATGAACGAGACTATACCCGCACCGGTTGCAGCGTCGGAAAGTCCGCGGCGCAAAGGCGGACGGATAGCATGGCTCGATTCTGCGCGCGGTGCCGGGATAATACTGGTGGTGCTGGGTCACGCCCTGGGCGGGTTGATCGACAGTCCGTTAGGGGCCCATCTCAGCGGCTTCCACTACGCTTTCTTTGCCATCTACACATTCCATATGCCGCTGTTCTTCATGCTTTCGGGCTTGCTGGTCCAGCAACGCTTGGCGCGCGGTACTGCTCCTTTTATCAAGGGGCTGATCCCGACTGTGGTGTGGCCTTACTTCCTGTGGTCGGTGGTGCAATTCACCGTCATTTATGCGCTTGGTAGCTTGGTAAATCGCCCAGTAAATGTCTATTGGTCGACTGTATCGGCATTGCCATTGCGGCCCATCTCGCAGTTCTGGTTCCTGTATGCCCTGTTTTGGGCGCATCTGATCGCGGTTATTGGCTTGCCGCGTATCGGTAGGGAA
Organism: Sphingomonadaceae bacterium; assembly: GCA_947455865.1. Taxonomy (GTDB): domain Bacteria; phylum Pseudomonadota; class Alphaproteobacteria; order Sphingomonadales; family Sphingomonadaceae; genus Novosphingobium. The sequence continues at coordinate 4,794 of CANGQZ010000133.1, read as the reverse complement.
GGCCTGCTGGTGCTGGGCGCCGTATTGAAGATCATTGTCGCGCTCGTGATCATGCCGGTTACGTTCAAGCTCATCGCCAACAACTTTCTATGGTATGCGATCGGGGTCTACCTTACGCCGCGCGGATTGGCTGAACTATGCGTGGACCGTTCAATCGCGGTGCGCGCGGCGGTGCTGCCGCTGATTTCTGCCGTGTTGATCGTTGCTGCGCTGTTTGGTGCGGAATTGTACGGCTCGGATATCCCGTTGATATCGGCAAGTTCCGTCGAGCTAGCCAACTTGGCTTGGCGCCTGCCGGTGCTCGCTACCGGGATTTTCGGGGCAGTTGCGGCGGTCGCTGTGGCCAGCCTGCCGATTTTTGCCGGGCCACACGGGCGCGGCGGATCATTGGCCGAACTCGGGCGGTTGACGATGCCGATCTTCCTCCTCCATGTGCTGTTTATCGCCGGCAGCCGGATCGTGCTGAGCCGTTTTTTGCACTTGGACAACCCGGCGGTCTTGCTGGTCATTCTGGTGGCGGCTGGGCTGATCGGACCGTTGGTGGTCGAGCGGCTGCTGCGGCCTTTCAGGCTGCATCGTTGGCTGGGTTTCTAGGCAATGGCGCAGCTGGCCCGGAGCCGCCTCCAGCTCAACGGCAAGTTCCTTGCGGCTGCGCCGACCGGGGTTCACCGCGTCGCCGAAGAGCTTGGCAATGCGCTGGCTGACCTGATTGCCGAAGGACATCCGGCGGCACAGGGCCTTGCCCTCGAAGTGCTTGCCCCTGCCGATGGCCTGACTCGCGCGGCAGCAATGCGGATGCCGGCGCGTCTGCTTGGGCCGCTGGTGCATATGCCGTGGGAGCAGCTCACGCTGCCGCTGCGCCATGGCCGCGGTCTGCTGCTCAACTTGTGCAACATCGGCCCGATGCTCAGCCGCAATTCGGTGACGATGATCCACGATGTGCAGGTGCTGCTTTCGCCGGAATCGTACCGGCCGGCGTTTCGCGCCTGGTACCGGCTGGTCCAGCCGATCATTGCCCGGCGCCATCGCCTCATCTTGACTGTCTCCGAATACTCGCGCCAGCAGATCGTGCACGCCGGTCTCGCGCGGTCCGAAAAGGTGGCGGTCATTCACAACGGGGTCGATCATGTGCTGACGGTGGCGGCCGAGCCGGCGATCGTCGCGCGGCTGGCGCTGACCCCGGGGCGCTATGTGGTCGGGCTGGCGAATACTCAGGTGCACAAAAACATCGGCGTGCTGCTGCGTGCCTTTGCCGATTCGGCTCTGGCCGGGCTGACACTTGTGCTGTTCGGCTCGGCCGACCGTGCCGCGTTCGAGGCGGCCGGGCACGCAGTGCCCGATAATGTGGTTTTTGCCGGGCGGATCTCGGACGGCGAATTGCGGGCTTTGCTCGAAGTTGCTCTGTGCCTTGCTTTTCCTTCGACGACCGAAGGCTTCGGACTGCCCCCACTGGAAGCAATGCTGCTGGGCTGCCCGGCGATTATCGCCCCTTGTGGGGCCTTGCCGGAGGTATGCGGTGAGGCGGCCTTGCGGGCTGCAGCCGACAGTCCGCCAGATTGGGCGAAAGCCATCATGCTGCTCGCCGCTGACGATGAGGGCCGTGCCCGGACCGTCGCGGCAGGGAGAGCTCACGCCGCGGCCTACACCTGGCGCGACGCGGCCATCGTCTTGGCGACACGGCTGTCACAGCTTTGACGTAATACTTAGGGGCGGTGTAACGTTACCGTAACAAAAACGTCACCCCGGTTTAACGCGCGACGGCCAAAGGGGCGCTGCGACTGCGAAGTCGCCCGAATCCTCGCGGGGCCGAAATTTCGACATGACCGGTATTGGGACAAAGGCTGGATACGCAGTCAGGCTGGCGCTTGGCGGTCTGGTGATCGGCCTGTGCGGCACTGCCGCCATGCCGGCGCAGGCGCAGGATGCGGCCACTGCGGAACCTTCCGCCCCGGCCGCTCCGGCTGGGGTAGAGCAGGCTCCCGCCGCCGGGGCTGCGCCGCAGGTCGTTGCTCCGCCCAAGACGTTTCCGATCTATGCCATCGACGTCGTCGGCGTTTCAGTGCTGCCCGCCGCTTTGATCGAAAAAACGGTTTATCCGTTCATGGGCGAAAACAAGAGCCCGTCTGACGTCGAGGCAGCGCGCAAAGCGGTGCAGGATGCCTACGCAAAGGCCGGCTATGAGGCAGTGGTGGTAGAAGTGCCGCCGCAGCCGCAAGAGGATTTCGCCGCCGGTCTGGTGCGGATCGCGGTGGGTGAGGCACCAATCACCAAAGTTGCGGTGACGGGCGCCAAGCATCATTCCGACAAGCTAGTGCTGCAGCAGATGCCCTCGGTCCAGCCGGGCAAGCCGCTCAATTTCAAGGACCTCCAGCGCGATATCGAAGCGGCCAACCGCTTCCCCGACCGGGAGGTGGTTCCCGCGTTCGATGCCGGCGATCAGCCCGGCACAATCGCCATTAACCTCAAGGTCCGCGACAGTCTGCCGCTGCACGCTTCGGTCGAGCTCAACAACGATCACAGCCCGAATACCAAGCCGCTGCGCCTGACCGGCTCGGCGCGCTACACCAACTTGTGGGGTGTTGGTCACACCATCAGCATGGGCTATTCGGTGGCGCCGCAGCGGCGTGACGACAGCGAGGCCTATTTCGGCTCCTATTCGCTTCCGTTTCTGGGCTCGCAGTGGACCTTGCTGGTCAGCGGCTACAAGTCGAACAGCAACATCGCCGCGCTCGGCGGCACCAACGTGCTTGGCAACGGTTATCAGGTCGGGGCGAAGGCGATTTGGCGGGTGCCCACCGCCAGCGATTACCACGCCTTCAGCATCGGCTTTGATTACAAGGACTTCAAGCAGAAGATCGCGCTTTCCGGGCAGCAGATCAGCACGGCCCCGATCCGCTATGTCCCGCTTTCGGTCGGCTACAATTTCTCGGCGGCGCACGACAAGTGGTCACTCGATTTCGGGGTCAATTCAACGCTTGGCCTCCGGATTATGAAGCGGTTTGGCTGCTTCGTGCTTGATGGCACCAACACCTGCGTGCCCGAAGACCAGTTCACCAACCGTGCGGCCGATGCGCAGGAAAACTTCGCCCACCTCAATGTCGACGCTACGCTGACCGCGATGCTCGGCCATGACTGGGTCAGTCAGGTACGGTTCTCCGGCCAATATGCCGACAGCCCGCTGGTGACCAACGAGCAGTTTGCCCTCGGCGGGCTCAGCAACGTGCGCGGCTATCTTCAGTCCGAAGCGGTGGGTGACCGCGGCGTTAACGGCTCGATCGAGCTGCGTGCGCCGTCGCTGGCGACCCAGCTTGGCAGCTTCGTCGATGAGTTCAGGGTCTATGTCTTCGCCGATGGCGGGATTGTCTCCGGCATCAATCCGCTGCCCGATACCCAAGGGGTCTACCGCATCGCCTCGGTTGGCGGCGGGCTCCGGCTGAAGGTGTTCAAGCACTTCTCGGGCGATCTCCTCGTCGCTTTGCCGCTGGTCGGCACAAGCGATACCCGCGCGAACGATCCGCGCTTTACCTTCTCTGTGAAGGGAGAATTCTGATGCTGACCAAAATGTGCAGGGGGTCCACCATGGCTAGGGTCATTTTCGCGTTGCTCGCTTCGTTGATGGCGCTGGCGGCCACGCCCGCGCAGGCGTGGTGGAACAAGGACTGGGCCTATCGCAAGCCGGTGGTGATCGACACTACCGCCTCCGGCGTGAACGTCAGCGGCGCTATCGGCCGCACTGTCGTTCTGATCCGCCTGCACAGCGGCAACTTCACTTTCACCGAGGCGATGGAGAACGGGGCGGACATCCGCATCGTCGATGGCGACGACAAGAGCCCGCTGCCGTTCCACGTCGAAAGCTTCAACGCCAAGGACGGTATCGCCACGCTGTGGGTTTCGGTGCCGACGATGAACGGCGGCGAAAAGAAGGCGCTGTGGCTCTATTTCGGCAACCCCAAGGCGGCGGTGGGCGAAGATATCGCCGGGACGTTCGACCCTGACTACGTTGCCATCTATCACTTCAACGAAAACCCCGGCCAGCCGGCCGCGGACAAGACAGCCAACGCCAACAGCGCGACCGGGCCGGTTGCAGGCATTGACGAAGGCGGGATCGTCGGGCGCTCCGCGCGCTTCCCTGGCCAAGGTCAGATCACGGTCAATCCCTCGCCATCACTAGCGATGCCGGCGGCCTCTCCGTTCACCTTCTCGGCTTGGGTCAAGCCCGAGCAACTTGCCGGCCAGGCGGCGGTTTTCCAGCGCGGGCCTTTGACGGTCGGGCTGAACAATGGCGTGCCATTCGTCTCGGTCGGGGCTGCTTCGGCCCAAGCCCAGGCCGCTGTCAAGCAAGGCGACTGGTCAAACATCGCGGTGGTGGCCGACGGCCAGACCGTGAAAATCTACATCAATGGCGTAGAGGCTGGTGCGGCCTCGGCCGCCCTGCCGGCCATTGACGGTCCGTTGAACATCGGCGGTGCGGCGGGAATGCCGTTCACCGGCGAAATCGACGAAGTGCGCCTGTCCAAAGTGGCGCGCCCAGCTTCGATGTTGCTGGCGATGGCAGCGGCTGAAGGGCCGGGCGGCAAGTTGGTCGCGGTTTCTGAAAGCGCTGAAAAGCAGGGCGGCGGCGGCGGGGTGATCTTCTTCATCATCAGCAAGCTTGAACCGCTCGATCAGATGATCGTGGCGCTGTGTCTTTCGCTGCTCGCAGCGGCGATCGCGCTGATGGTCGCGAAAGTGCGCTATCTCAACAAGGTTGAGCGCGGCAATGCCGTATTCAAGAAGCGCTTTGCCGAAATGCAT
>CANGQZ010000132.1 GCA_947455865.1 Sphingomonadaceae bacterium | reverse complement strand
GAGCGATTTTCATGGGCGCTGTCAAAGCCAAACGGTGCGAAAATGCGCGGTTTACCCCCGAATTCCGTAGCAATTCGTTGCACCGGGGCCTTGCCAAGTCGGAATGACATAAAAATGCCGCAATGCAGCGTCCGATTCGGGCGAAATCATTGCATTGCAACAGAATCACTGCGCCGCTCTGTGCGCCGCATGACACCGCAGCGACGCACAGATGAAGCGGCAAATCAGTGCGCGGTGGGTGCCGCAGGCTGACCGGGCGCCGGCGCGCCGGGCTGCGTGGCAAGATCATCCGCCTCGGTCCATTCGATCGGCACGACCGGCGCGGTGAGCGCCAGCGCGAGCACTTCGTCGACGTGGCTGACAGGGATGATTTCGAGCCCCTCGCGGATGTTAGCTGGCAGTTCGGCAAGGTCCTTGCGGTTCTCCTCCGGGATCAGCACGGTGGTGATCCCGCCGCGCATTGCCGCGAGCAGCTTTTCCTTGAGCCCGCCGATCGCCAGCACTCGCCCACGCAAGGTGACCTCGCCGGTCATCGCCACATCGGAGCGGACCGGAATGCCGGTGAGCGTCGAGACCATCGCGGTGACCATGCCGATCCCCGCGCTAGGCCCGTCCTTGGGCACCGCGCCTTCGGGAAGGTGGATGTGGAGGTCCTTGCGGTGGAAGATCGAGGGCTTGATCCCGTAAGCCGGGCTGCGCGCCTTGACGAAGCTGAAGGCCATCTGGACGCCCTCGCTCATCACCTCACCCAGCTTGCCGGTGGTGCGCACCGCGCCCTTGCCGGGAACGGTGACGCTTTCGATGGTGAGCAGTTCTCCGCCGACTTCGGTCCACGCCAGACCGGTGACCGCACCGACCTGCGATTCGCTATCCGAGAGCCCGTGGCGATATTTGCGCACGCCGGCGAAGTCAGACAGATTTTCCGAGGTGATGACGAGCGCCTTGTCCTTGCCTTCAAGGATGCGGCGCAGGCTCTTGCGCGCCAGCCTGGCAATCTCGCGCTCCAGGGTGCGGACCCCGGCTTCGCGGGTGTAATAGCGGATCAGATCGCGCAGGCCTTCGTGCGTGAGGGTGAACTCACCTTCCTTCAGCCCATGCGCCTCCACCTGCTTGGCGATGAGGTGACGTTCGGCGATCTCGACCTTCTCATCCTCGGTATAGCCTTCGAGGCGAATAATCTCCATCCGATCGAGCAGCGGCTGCGGCAGGTTGAGGCTGTTGGCGGTGCACACGAACATCACGTCCGACAGATCGTAATCGACCTCCAGATAGTGATCCTGGAACTTGGCGTTCTGTTCAGGATCGAGCACTTCGAGCAGCGCCGAGGCGGGATCGCCGCGGAAATCCTGACCGAGCTTGTCGATCTCATCGAGCAGGAACAGCGGATTGCTGGTGCCGGCCTTCTTCAGGTTGGCGATGATCTTGCCCGGCAACGAGCCGATGTAAGTGCGGCGGTGTCCGCGGATCTCGGCTTCATCGCGCACGCCGCCGAGCGACTGGCGAATGAATTCGCGCCCCGTGGCGCGGGCGATCGACTTGCCAAGGCTGGTCTTGCCGACGCCGGGCGGGCCGACGAGGCACAGGATCGGACCCTTGAGCTTGTTGGTCCGCGCTTGCACCGCGAGATACTCGACGATGCGGTCCTTGACCTTCTCCAGCGCATAGTGATCGGCATCAAGGATGCCCTGCGCACGGCCTATGCCCTTCTTGAGCTTGGACTTCTTGCCCCACGGCAGGCCGAGCAGGATATCGAGGTAATTGCGCACGACGGTGGCCTCGGCGCTCATCGGCTGCATCGTGCGGAGCTTTTTCAATTCCGCTTGCGCCTTGGTGCGGGCTTCCTTGGAAAGCTTGAGCTTCTCGATCTTCTCCTGCAGCTCGGCAATCTCGTTGCCGCCTTCCTCGCCGTCGGAACTGCCGAGTTCGGACTGGATCGCCTTCAATTGCTCGTTGAGGTAATATTCGCGCTGGGTCTTCTCCATCTGGCGTTTGACCCGGCCGCGGATGCGCCGCTCTACCTGCAGCACGCCAAGCTCGCCCTCCATGAACGAGAACACCATCTCAAGTCGGCGTAGCGGATCGTTCTCGGTCAGCAGCGCCTGCTTGTCGGCCACTTTGGCGCCGATCTGCGCGGCGACGGCATCAGCCAGCTTGGCCGCATCATCGATCTCACCCAGCTGTTCGCCGGCTTCCTGCGCGAGCTTCTTGTTGAGCTTGGCGTATTCCTGGAACTGATCGATGACGCTGCGCATCATCCCAGAAACCTCGCTGCCCGAGGCGGTGACCGGCTCGATCAGCTCGATTTCGGCGAGCAGCACGTCCGCCTGTTCGTCAAGCTCGATCAGGCTGGCCCGCTGGTGGCCTTCGACCAGCACGCGCACCGTGCCGTCCGGCAGCTTCAGCAGCTGCAACACGCTGGCAACGACGCCGACGTCGTACAGATCGTCTTCGCCCGGATCGTCACAGCCCGGATCGAGTTGGGCGAGGAGGAAGATGTCCTTGTTCCCGCTCATCGCCGCTTCGAGCGCGGCAACCGACTTTTCGCGGCCGACAAACAGCGGCACGACCATCCCGGGGAACACGACGATATCGCGCAAGGGCAGCAGGGGGAGCGTGGTCTTTTCCATATCCATCCATTTCGGCAGACCGCGGATGAACGCCGCGTGAAAACGGCGTTACGCGGGTCTGCGCGGTTGCAGGCAAGCGTCGATGGCTCCGGCCTGGTTCGATTTCGAATATGGGGAGGAGGCCGAAGGCGCGCAATGGGGGCAAGGCGAAGTGTTGTGGATGGGGGGAGGAGTCCCTGTTGGGTGCGCCCTTCGCCTCCGCGAAGGGCTAGCGGCACCACGCCGCTAGCAGGCGACGGATGTCGCTTGAGCATCAAACACATAAAGTAGGGGGTTTCTGTTGCCCGGTACCCCCCGAACCGCTGGAATCCCTTCTGTTGCCCGGTGGGTCCAACCGCGTTCTAACCTTGTAACTTCAGGGCGTTAGCCCCTAGAATTACGCCGCGAGAGCAAGTGCTTCGTTGTCGTTGGCACTTATGGGTTTTTGAGCCTTTAACGGGTTACTCAGCCCGGGCAAAAACAGCGTCTTTGAACACACGTCGATCCTAGTTCGGCCCCGTCAACACCCCCGCCAAAGCGAGAGCGATGGTGGAGCCGCCGGGTACCGCCCCCGGGTCCGCTGCGCCTATTACACGCCACCATTTATCACCATAGCCGGTCGAAACCGGCAGGGACCCATATAGGGCGGCGGGGGTAAATGAAAAGGGCGGCGTTGGACGCCGCCCTTTCGCTCATTTCCGGTCGATCGCAGCTCAACCCTTTTTGAGCGCGTCGCGGATTTCGGTGAGGAGATCGACCTCGCTCGGCCCGGTGGGCGCAGCGGGGGCTTCGGGCGCCGGCATCATCTTGTTGGCCTGGCGCACGATCAGGAAGATCACGAAGGCCATGATCACGAAGTTGATGATCGCGGTGACGAACGAGCCGTAGCCGAGCATCACCGCGCCGGCCTTCTTGAGTTCGGCATAATCGCTGAGCGATCCGGCATAGCCCGCAGGGGCCGAGAGCAGCACGAACTTGTTGGTGAAATCGAGCCCGCCGGTGGCCGCGCCGATCAGCGGCATCAGGATATCTTCGGTAAGCGCGGTGACGATCTTGCCGAACGCCGCGCCGATGATCACCCCGACTGCGAGATCGAGCACGTTGCCGCGCGCAATGAATGCCTTGAATTCCCCGAACATGCTGGCTCCTCCGGTCGTTTATGACCCTGTTTCGATACGTCCCTGTCCCTGCATGGCGAGACAATGGCGGCGCGGCAAGTTTCGGATTGTAAACGGCGGCGCGCTTGAACCCGGGCGCAGGCGTATTATGTAGATCGCACACCTGCGCGCGAGCGTCGGAATGGAGGAATTGATCGATGCGCTTTGCCAGCCGATTCGCCCTGCCCCGCTTTGCTCTTGCTGCGCTGGCCGCGCTCAGCTTGTCGGGCTGCGGGATCAACTCAATCCCCACCGCCGAGGAAGCCGCCAAGGCCAAGTGGGCCGACGTGCAGGCCGCGTTTCAGGAGCGGGCCAACCTGATCCCCAACCTTGCCGCCGTGGCCAAAGGCGCGGCCGATCAGGAAAAGGGCATTCTGGTTGGCGTGACCGAAGCGCGGGCCAAGGCGACCTCGATCCAGATCAGCGCCGAGGACCTCAAGGACCCGGCCAAGATGAAAGCATTCCAGGATGCGCAGAACCAGCTTTCCAGCTCGCTAGGCGGGTTCGGCCGGCTGCTCGCCAATGCCGAAGCCTATCCCGAACTCAAGAGCATCACCAATTACCAGATGCTGCAGAGCCAGCTTGAGGGGCAGGAAAACCGCATCCGCGTGGCGCTGCGCGATTACAACGGCGCGGTGCAGCAGTATAACACCACGATCCGCACTTTCCCCGGGGTGATCGGGGCGACGGTGATCTATGGTGCCAAGCCGATGGTGCCTTATCAGGCGGTCACTCCGGGCGCGGAAGTCGCGCCCAGCCTTGAAGGCAAGCTCTGAGAGGCGGGATAGCGGCCATGCCCGTTTTTTCCGGGCGTTATCAGGGCCGGCAGGCGGTTGCGGGAGTGCTGGCGCTGATCGCGCTTGCATTTCTGCTTCTGCCTGGCCTTGCCCGCGCGCAGACCTTCCCCGCGCTGACCGGGCGGGTGGTCGATGGCGCGAACATCATCCCCGCCGACGAAAAGGTGCGGCTTGAACAGAAGCTAACCGCGCTGGAGCAGCAATCCGGGCGGCAGCTGGTGGTGGCGACCGTACCCGACCTGCAGGGCTACGAGATTTCCGACTACGGCTATCAGCTCGGGCGCAGCTGGGGGATTGGCGAGAAGGACAAGAACACCGGCGCGATCCTGCTGATCGCACCCACCGAGCGCAAGGTGCGGATCGAGGTCGGCTACGGGCTTGAGGGCGTGCTGACCGACGGGATCAGCGCGCTGATCATCCAGCAGCAGATCGTGCCCCGGTTCAAGGCTGGCGACATGCCCGGCGGGATCGAAGCGGGGGCCGATGCGATCATCCACCAGATCACCCTGCCCCCAGGCGAAGCGACGGCCAGTGCTGCAGCGGTGGCATCGCGCCCACCCAAGAGCCAAGGGATCGATCCCGGCACGGTGTTCTTCATTCTGATTGTGATCTTCTTCTTCGTCATCCCCGCCATCCGCCGCGCGGCGGGCGGCCGGCGCTATCACGGCGGCAGCGGGCTGGGGCCGCTGATCGTGTTCGATGCACTAAGCCACATGTCCGATCGCGGTGGTGGCGGCTGGGGCGGCGGCGGGTCCGACTGGGGCGGCGGCGGTGGATTTTCGGGCGGCGGCGGCAGCTTCGGCGGCGGCGGTGCCTCGGGCAGCTGGTAGGGGCGGACGATGGCGAAGCTTACGCCGATGACCGAAGCCGAGCGGATGCGCGTGGGCGCAGCCGTGACCGCAGCCGAGGCAAGCAGTGCGGGCGAGATCGTGACGATCCTGACCGGTCGCTCCGACGATTACCGTGACGTCGCACTGGCGTGGGCGGCGCTGGTGGCGCTGGTTTCGCTGCTGGCGCTGGCGCTGTTCCCGGCGTTCTATCTCGGGCTGATCGACCGGGTGACCGGGGCGTGGGTGCAGGAATGGCATCCGGCGCAGCTGTTCGAGGTGGCCGCTCTGATGGCGACGATCAAGTTTGCCGCGACCTGGCTGCTGCTTCAGTGGTGGCCGCTGCGTCTGGCGTTGGTGCCGAGGCCGGTGCGCAATTCGCGGGTCCATGCGCGGGCGCTGACCTGTTTTCGCGTCGGCGCCGAGCGGCGCACCACCGGGCGAACCGGGATTCTGATCTACCTTTCACTCGCCGAACACCGCGCCGAGATTGTCGCGGATGAAGCGATTGCCAGCAAGGTTCCCGCCGAAGTGTGGGGCGCCGCGCTGGCGGCGATGCTGGCCGAACTGAAGCAGGACCGGATGGCAGATGGGCTGATCGCGGCGGTGGAGCGTGTGGGCGCAGTGCTGGCCGAGCATTTCCCGCGCGCGGCGGACGACAACAACGAATTGCCCGACCGGTTGATCGAGGTGTGATGAGCGACGCAGACGCAGAAGAAGAGCGCACCGTCTGGCAGGGGCGGTTCATCACCGCCAAGGTCAAGGGCAACTGGGAATATGTCGGGCGCGCGCGCGGCATCCGCGCGGCGGTGATCCTGGCATTGGACAGCGATGGCGACGGCGAACACGTGATTCTGGTCGAGCAATACCGCGTGCCGCTGGGACGCAACTGCGTGGAGCTGCCGGCGGGCCTGATCGGCGACGAGGACCACTTCGTGGGCGAGGATGCCACGATTGCGGCGGCGCGCGAGCTGGAAGAAGAAACGGGATATCGGGCGGCGCGATTGGAGGTGATCGGCGAGTTCTATTCCTCCCCCGGCATGGTCAGCGAGAGCTATACCCTGATCCGCGCGCACGATCTGACCAAGGTTGGCCCCGGCGGCGGCACGGACGGCGAGAACATCACCGTGCACCGGGTGGCGCTGCGCAACGTGCCCGCATTCGTGGCCGAACGCCGCGCGCTGGGCGATGCGATCGACGGCAAGCTGCTGCTGGTGATGGGGCCGCATCTGGTTTAGGCGGCAGGGCCGGTTACTGCTCGATCCCCGGCGCTTTACATTCCTATGCGGGCGCGGGAGAAGCGCTGTCGGACTTGGGGTGGAATAGGGCAGGATGCGGCAGCAGCGGGTGACATCGTTCGACGTGGCGGCGCTGGCAGGGGTCAGCCAGTCAACCGTGTCGCGCGCGCTGACCGGCGATCCGGTGGTGAGCGAGCCGACCCGCAACCGGGTGATCGCCGCCGCGCGCGAACTCAATTACCATGTCGACGAGAACGCGGCGCGGCTGCGCACCGGGCGGACCGGGACAGTGGCGGTGGTGGTGATCAACCGCGAGGGCGAAGACCGCAACAACGTCAACCCGTTCTACTTCTCGCTGCTCGGCGCGATCTGCGCTGCGGCATCGAGCCGGAGCCATGAGACGCTGGTTTCGTTTCAGGACAGCCGCGCGAGCTTCTGGGGGCTCTACGAGGAACAGCGCAAGGCCGACGGGCTGATCGTGATCGGCACCACCGCCAACCAGCCGGCGTGGGACTATTTCCGCGATCTGGGGAGGTCGGGCGCGCACGTGGTGTTCTGGGGTTCGCCCTATGACGACCTTGACTGGATCCGCAGCGACAACCTGCAGGGATCGCGGCTGGCGACCGGTCATCTGATCGACGCGGGCTATCGGCAGATCGTCTGCATTACCTCAGAACGTTCGCCGCAGCGCCAGTTCAAGGAGCGCTGTGACGGCTATGCCGCGCGGATGGTGGAAGCCGGCCTCTCCCCGCGCGCGGTGGAGATCGACGAGAGCCTGCCGCGCGAGGAACAGGGGCGCAAGGCGGTGGCCGAACTGATCGCCAGCGGCGAGCCCTTCGATGCGATGTTCGTGGTGTGCGATCAGATCGCGCTGGGCGTGCTGCTGGAACTGCACGAGCGCGGCATCGCGGTGCCCGGCGCGGTCGGCGTGGTCGGGTTCGACGGAATCCGCTCGGGCGCTTACGCGCTGCCGCCGCTGACTT
>CANGQZ010000131.1 GCA_947455865.1 Sphingomonadaceae bacterium | reverse complement strand
GTAGACCTGCGCGAGCTGGGCGCGGCCGGCGGGCTCGACGCGGTGGTGCCCGACGTTGCGACCGATCCGGCGGGTGCGATCGAGCGCAGCCCCAAGCCGGTGATCGGCGCAATCAACGGCGTGGCCATCACCGGCGGGTTGGAGCTGGCGCTGGCCTGCGATTTCCTGATCGCGGCCGACACCGCGCGGTTCGCCGACACGCACAGCCGGGTGGGGCTGCTGCCCGGCTGGGGACTCTCGGCCAAACTCTCGCGCGTCATCGGGCCGGGCCGCGCCAAGGAGATGTCGCTGACCGGAAACTTCATCGACGCGGCAACGGCCGAGCGCTGGGGACTGGTCAACCGGGTGGTCGCGCCGGCCGAACTGCTGCCGACCGCGCTGCGCCTCGCCGAAGACATCGCCTCAGCCGCGCCCGAAGTGATCTTGGCGCACAAGCGGCTGATCGATGACGGGTTCGCCCTGCCCTACGGCGAGGCGCGCGAACTGGAGCGGACCCGCAGCCGGGAATTTGCCGAGGCCCAGACATCCGATGCCATCGCTGCCCGGGTGGGCGCGGTGCAGGCGCGCGGGCGGGCGCAGGCGGGTGTCTGAGGCCCGCTTGCCGCAGGTGCATCCACAGGCGTAACATTCTCAGTGAGTCGCAGAGTCGCAGAGTCGCCGGCGACCTGCCGACGCGGTGAAAGGGGAGCGGGACATGCCTCAATTCGTGATCGAACGGGAAATGCCGGGGGTTGGCGGGCTGGGAGCCGCTGATCTTAAAGGTGCATCGCAGACATCATGCACAGTGCTGCGCGATCTGGGACCCGAGATCCAGTGGGTGCACAGCTATGTCACCGACGACAAGATCTACTGCATATATCGTGCGCCGAGCGCAGACCTGATCCGCGAACATGCCGCAACGGCCGGTTTCCCGGCCAACAGCATTTCCGAAGTGCGCACCATGATTGACCCGACCACGGCCGAATAAGGCGGTCTAGGGCGCGGGCGCGGCGACGGGAGTGCGCAAAGGCACGCCCTTGTCGACGACGAAGGTGAGCAGCAGCTCTGCCGGGGCCGTGCCAACGGCGCTCGCCTTGTGCGGCACGCCGCGCGGGATGACCACGGTCTCGCCTGCGGCAACGCGGCGCGGGGGCGCGGTGCCGATGGTCACCTCGGTCACACCGGAAATGACGGTTGAGATTTCGACGCCGGGGTGAATATGCCAGCCTGATGATTCCCCGGCGGGGATCTGGCGGCTCTGCACTAGCACCTGCTGATCACCATGATCGTGCGGCACATCCATCTCCGCACGGCTGACGGCGGCGGGCAGCGCCGGCGCGGGCGCGGCTGGTGCAATGGCGGCGGCGATCAGCAGCAGGACGGACATCGGCAGGCTCCCCGGAATGTGCGCCAGGCTATCGCACGAACGAAAGGGGCCGGGAAGGCATCCCTTCCCGGCCCCGTTCCAGAGCGTCTGAGCGCGGGCTGGCTTAGCCGGCGTGAACTTGCGCAACGTCGATCTTGAGGCCGGGGCCCATCGACGAGGACAGGCCAACCTTGCGCAGGTACTTGCCCTTGGCGCCTGCCGGTTTGGCCTTGATGATCGCATCGACGAAGGCATCGAAGTTGGCGCGCAGGGCTTCGTTCGAGAACGACATCTTGCCGATGCCACCGTGGATGATGCCGGCCTTTTCGACGCGGAATTCGATCTGGCCGCCCTTGGCTGCCTTGACCGCTTCGGCCACGTTGGGGGTGACGGTGCCGAGCTTGGGGTTCGGCATCAGGCCCTTCGGACCCAGCACCTTACCGAGCCGGCCGACGATGCCCATCATGTCGGGCGTGGCGATGACGCGGCCGTAATCGAGGTTGCCGGCCTGCATATCTTCAAGCAGGTCTTCCGCGCCAACGCGGTCAGCCCCGGCGGCGAGCGCCGCTTCGGCCTTGTCCCCACGTGCGAACACCGCAACCTTCACGTCCTTGCCGGTACCCGAGGGCAGGGTGACCATGCCGCGGACCATCTGGTCAGCGTGGCGCGGATCGACACCGAGGTTGAGCGCGATCTCGATCGTCTGGTCGAACTTGACGGTCGACAGGTCCTTGAGCGCCTGGATCGCCTCGTCGACGGCATAGAGCTTCATGTTGTCGCCGAGCTTGGCGGCGAGTGCCTTACGGGCCTTGGTCTGCTGTGCCATCGGATCAGCCCTCCACAACCTGAAGGCCCATCGCGCGGGCGGAGCCTTCAATGATCTTCGTTGCCGCTTCGATATCGTTGGCGTTGAGATCGACCATCTTGGTCTGCGCGATCTCTGCCAGCTGCGAGCGCTTGATCGTTCCGGCCGAAACCTTGCCCGGCTCCTTCGAGCCCGACTTGAGGCCGGCAGCCTTCTTGATCAGGAAGGTGGCGGGCGGGGTCTTGGTGATGAACGTGAACGAGCGATCCGAGAACACGGTGATCACCGTGGGGATCGGCATGCCCTTTTCCAGTTCCTGCGTGGCCGCGTTGAACTGCTTGCAGAATTCCATGATGTTGACACCGCGCTGACCCAGCGCCGGGCCGATCGGCGGCGAGGGGTTGGCGGCACCGGCTGCAACTTGCAGCTTGATGTAACCTTCGATTTTCTTGGCCACGGGGGCCTCCTTTCGTCCTGTTGCTCCCGGACGGGAGCGCAGAGTAAGCGGTCAAGCAGAGGCGCAAGCGCCCCCTCCCGCAGGGAATCGCAGCGGGATTGCTCCCTTTGCGAAGGCTCGCGCCGTTAGCCGACGCCCGAGCAAAAGCCAAGGAAAATCCTTGGCCCTGCAGCCGATCAGGCAGCCGCGGGGCGCAGGCCGCGGCGGCTCCACCATCGCCGGATCTCCCGGCGCGCCGGGTTTTCGATCAGGCGCAGCGAGAGATCGGCGAGGAGCAGCGTCAGCGCGACGAACCCGCCCCAGCCCAGCACCGCCTCCGACATGCTGCCAGCGAAGGGGCCGTGGTGCTGCACGATCACATCGCGCAGCGGCACATGGATCAGGTAGATCGCGTAGGAACGATCCCCCAGCCAAACCAGCGGACGGCTTTCCAGCCACGCCATGCGCAGCCCGAGCACCAGCGCGGCGGGAAACGCCAGCAGCGCCACCGGCAGGATCGGGCCGGCCAGAGTCGACGGGATGGCAAAGGCGGCGATCATTGCCGCGGCGAGCACACCGGCGGGCACTCGCGCCAGCTGCGCGCGGTGGCGCCACAGCACTTGCCCCAGAAAGAACCCGAGCAAACCGCGCGGAAAGTTGTCACGCGTGAACGTCCCCTCTGGCTCGGCGTTCAGTGCAAGCGCGATCACGCCAAGGATCAGCGCGAAGCCGGTAACCCGGCGCAAGGCTTGCGGCCCGGCGGCACTGCCAACAGCAAACAGCAAACAGCAGGTAACAGGCGGCCTCGACGGAAAGCGACCACGTCGGTCCGTCGAAGGTCTGCGCCACTGGCTGGACCAGCGCCTGCAGCATCGTGAGGTGGGCCAGAAACGCCAGCGGGGTGTTATCGGCCTTCCCCCAGAACAACAGCGCGGTGACGAGCAACATCACCAGATGGAGCGGATAGAGCCGGGCAAACCGCGCTACCGCGAAATCGGCCAGTTCGCGCGGCGACGACAGCAGGCCGCGCCCGAGATAAACGTGCGCGAAGATGAAGCCCGAGAGCAGGAAAAACATATCGACGAACAGCCAGCCCGACCGGTGCAGCCAATCGAGCAACATGCTGCCCGGGCCGGCGTAAGTGCCGACCGCGTCGTCTCCAATCAGCGCCCAGGCGTGATAAGTGAAGGCAACTCCGCAGGCGGCGATGCCGCGCAAGCCGTCAAGCCGGGCGAGCCGCGGCGGCACTCCAGCGCTGATCGGAACTGTCGCGTCGGCCAAACCCGCCCCCTTTTACCGGGAGCAGGCTTAGGCAGATCGCCTTGGGATTTGGTTAACCCGGGGTTGCCCGCAAGCGGCGCGCGCCGCGCCGGCCTTACTTGACGAGTTCGACTTCCTCGAAGCCGAGTTCGACCGGCGTGGCGCGGCCGAAGATCGAAACCGAGACCTTGACGCGCTGCTTGTCGAAATCGAGTTCCTCGACCAGCCCGTTGAAGCTGGCGAAGGGGCCGGCGTTGACCTTGACCTGATCGCCGATCTCGTAATCGACCGAGACTTCGCGGCGCGGCTGGGCGGCGGCCTGTTCGCGTGCGCCGAAATAGCGCGCGGCCTCACGGTCGCTGATTGCCTGCGGCTTGCCGTTGGGGCCGAGGAAGCCGGTGACTTTCGCGGTGTTCTTGATCAGGTGATAGACATCGTCGTTCATCGCCAGCTTGGCGAGGACATAGCCGGGCATGGTCTTGCGTTCCGACTGGACCTTCTTGCCGCGCTTGACCTCGGTCACCGTCTCGGTCGGCACTTCGACCGCCTCGACCAGCTGCGAGAGGCCCTTGCGCTCGGCCTCGGAAAGGATCGCCTCGCGGACTTTGCTTTCGAACCCGGAGTAGGCATGGATGATGTACCAGCGCGTCATCGTTCTCTCTTGTTTAAGTCCGTGCTTCGATCAGGCCAGCGACAGCAGCCAGCTCACTGCCGCGCCAAACAGCGTATCCACGCCGAGAAAGAACAGCGCGAGGATGGTCATCAAGATCGCCACAAAAATCGCGGTGGTGACGGTTTCCTGCCGGCTCGGCCAGACCACCTTGCGGGCCTCGGCGCGAACTTCGTTGATGAACTGGCCGGGATTGAACTTGGCCATTGGGTCCTCGTTGCGTTGGTGTTTCGCGGAGTAAATTGTGAACCGGTTGCCGCCACGGGGTCAGCGCCGCCCCGGTGCCTGTGACAGGCGGGCCGGGAGGGGCAGCAGATCTCCGATGTCGGGAGTTGCGCTCAGTTAGCGACGCAAGCGCCGGTTGGCAAGCCTCCGCTCCCCACCGTGCCCGGCAGGCCTGATCAGTGCGGGCCCGGGACCTGCGGGCCGGGGACAGGCTGATCGGGAACGACCTCGTCGGTATCGACCAGGGGATGGGTCATCCGCATCAGCATCGAGTGGTTTGTCTGGTAGACGATCTGCGCGCCATCGGGCAGCTTGCGCGGCGGATAACGGCCAAAGTACCACAGAAAATCGGCTTCGCGCGCCGGCCGGTACTTGGACAGATCGATCCGCCGCCCGGCTCCGGCGTAAATGCGCTGCGATGGATCGACCCACCGCCACGCCTGCGGGGTCAACGTCAGCATGTGGACGCCGGGGATCGCGAAGTGATTGTTGACCAGCGCATCGCGCCGCACCGTCGCATAGCAGCCGAGGTGGCCATAAAGCGGCTGGGCCCACAGCGAGATCTCCTCGCGCACGGCGACCGCGACCTTGGCGCCGCGCGGAATGTAATCCAGCGCCCCCATCATCCGTTCGACATTTGCGGAATGGACCGACCAGACGACCGAGGTGATCGTCAGCCGCAGCGCGAACGGAAGCAGCGCCGCGAACAGCAGTGCCTCCCGCCGGGGCCGCCAATCGATCGCCAGCGCCAGCAGCATCAGCCCGACAGCGATCAGCCGCAGGTCAGCGAGGTCCCCGCCGCCAAGGTGGCGCGGCACAATCAGCGAGAGCAGCAGCGCGATCAGCCCGGCCCACGCCAGCCGGGTATCCAGCACCCGAAAGCGCAGCGCGAGCAGCGGCAGCAGGCAGTACAGGATGGTACTGCTATAATCGACATAACGGACCCGGTCGCGCAGGGCCTCCTTCCAGAAGACCCATTTGACCCAGAGCGGCCTGCGCCCGTAATCGAACGAGCCGTGTGCCTGCTGGCTGGCGAGCAAGGTGGGCAGGAACGGCAGCCACAACGGCCAGGTGGCAAGGCCGGCGCGCCACACGTCGCGCCAGCGCTTCTGCCGGGAAAACTCGTAGCCGAACACCATCACGCCGAGCACGCCCCAGCCCGACTGGTGGCACAGCCAGATCAACGCGCCTAGCGGCACGAACAGCGGCTCGCGCCAACGGTTGCCTTCCATACGCACCCACAGGGCGAAGGCGAACAGCGCCAGCGCCAGCGCCAATTCGAAATTGAGGAAGCCCATCAGCAGCGCCGGCGACCACACCGTGGCCAGCGCCAGCAGCGGCCCGACCCCGATCCGCCGCCGCAGCGTCCATTCCACAGTGAACAGACCGCCCGCAACCAGCATCGGGATCGCGATAACGAACAATCGCCCCGCGGTTTCCAGCCCGAACAGTGCAGCGAACGGCCGGATCAGCAGATCGACCCCGAGATTGCCCGACCACGCCCACTTGAAGGCATAGTACCGCGCCAGTTCCGGGGTGCGGCCGCCGTCGATCATGATGTACCACCGCGCCAGGTGCGCAGGATAATCGGTCATCTGCGGGTAACGCGCGAGCAGCCC
Source organism: Sphingomonadaceae bacterium (assembly GCA_947455865.1). GTDB lineage: Bacteria > Pseudomonadota > Alphaproteobacteria > Sphingomonadales > Sphingomonadaceae > Novosphingobium. Next base: position 1,378 of record CANGQZ010000131.1, on the reverse strand, counting down.
GGGCAGACCCGCGAGCACGCACAGCGCCAGCACCGCCGCCAGTCGGAACCGGGTCAGTCGGGTCGCGCGGGCAGGCATTGTCTGATCCGGTTGGAGCACGAACGGTCCGCACTTGGCACCGCTGGGATTGCGGCAGAACTGTGGCATCTCTCCTAGTCGCCGTGCGGCGATTGGCAAGTCCGCAACACAGCGCTCAGAAGGTTCGGTTCAGTCCGAATTCGACCCTCGTTCGGCGGAAGCGGTAAAGCGTGATGTTGCTGTCGTTGATAGTCTCAGTCACCGTCACGCTCGGGGCAAGCCCGCGCAGTTGCAGTTTGCGGAAGGTCAGCCCGCCCTGAAGGATGTATTGCTCGTCGCGGCGGGTGGCGTTGAACGCGTCATAGAGCCCGTCGTACCGCGACAACCGCACTCGCGCGCCGACGTTCGCGGTGATCCCGGCGCCGAATTCGCGTACATAGCCGCCATCGATGCCGATCGAATGGTTGGCGAACGCCGCGACCTGCGCGTTATCGCGCCCCCACGATACCCCGACGCGGCCAAAACTGGCCGCTGTCAGCGCCCGCAACACCCCAGCCGAGAGGCTGATCACCGAGCCGGTCTGCGGCGCGAAATTGGGGTAATCGACGTGGCTCAGTTCGGCCGAGCCGGTCAGCGCGGTGCGCCCGGTCAGGTACCAGGTAGCATCAAGCACGCCACCATAACCTTTGGCATAGAGATCGCCGGCAAACCAGCGCCGGGTGGCGGTAGCGTGAAGGCTGGCATCGAACCGCGAGCGCACCAGATGCGGGCCGGTTGCGAGAACCACTGCCGCCTCGTCGAAACGGGCCTTGGTGTAAAGCCGGGTATAGCCGTTGGCGGTTACGTCCCAGCGCCAGTCCGCCGAGAGGTGCGGGGTCCATGCCGCCTGCCCGGACAAGGCAAGCCCCACCCCGCTGCTGGCCCGGGCATCCTGCGAAAGCTGGAACGGCAGCCCGTAAAGCGTGACGTTATCCGCGCTGGGACCCGCGTTGATGTTGCTGTCGGGCGCAAGCGCAACGGAGAAGCCGAACGTAAACTTCCGCTGACGGCGGATCTGGGCAAGGAACCCATCGACCTTGCGGGCAACCACTGGCGGCAGTTTGCCAGCACGGGCGAAGCGGAACTGCCGCTCGGCATTGCGCCAGTCGCGCGCGGCAAAGAAAGTCCGGGCCAGTTCGAGACGGACCCGGGTGGCACCCGGCTCGCGGGCAAGGATCGCGCGGTAGCGGCGGACCGCCTCGGGATAATCCTTGGCGGCGTATGCACTCAGCCCGAGCAGAAACTGGATTTGGGTCTGGCGCTGGCCCTTTGCCTCAAGCGCCAGCAGCCGGGTCCGCGCGGCATCGATCTGCCCGGCGGC
>CANGQZ010000130.1 GCA_947455865.1 Sphingomonadaceae bacterium | reverse complement strand
CGTTCACAGCGCTAATGGGCTAACTATCAACAACCGATGACAGTGTTCGCCATTAGGCGATCTCATCGCATCAATGATGTGAAACCCCATCCCTCCCACAATAACGCAACTTCGTTGACCGGCAGCGACAATTGCGTGCAAGGGGCGCGCTGGTGTGAGTAGGTTGGTGCGGGTTGGCGGCAAGGCCGATCGCCTGACCGCGTGTTCATGCGGTGTATTTGGATGTCGGCCCCGGCTGGCTTTAATAAGGTTCAGGCGAATTTCATGGCAGGATACAAGGCTCCTAGTTTTGCTGAGCGGACCGCGGCGGCGGCGGCGGCGCGTACGGCGGCGCTGGCCAAGCTGAAGGCGAAGGCGGCGCCCAGCCCGGAAGAGCAGGCGGCGCGCGTGCAAAAGGCGGCGGAGCGCGAAGCGGCCGAGGCCGCGAAGCGCGAAGCGGCGCGGGCCGAGCGTGAGGCCAAGAAGGCCGCCGAACTGCAGCGCAAGCAGGAGGCGGCCGCAGCCGCCCAACCCGCGCCGCAGCTTACCGAGGCAGAGCGCAAGGCGGCGCGCGATGCGCGCTATGCCGCGCGCAAGGCGGCGCGGAAGTAAGCGCCCGCACGCAGCCGGTTTGTCGCCGGTGCCGGCGCGGCTCAGGCGGCGCTGGCCGCCCCGTTCAGTATGGCGATTCCAGCCCGGTCATGATCATTTCGGCATAAGTCTTGCCGATTTCCTCGGCGCTGACGTCGCTTTTGGCGGGGCGGAACCAGCGGTGGGTCCAGCCGATGGCGCCGAAGATGCCATAAGCCACCACGCGCGCCGAGCCGATCTTGCGGAAGCTGCCATCGGCATAGCCATCCTCGATCACCCCGATCAGCGCATCGCTGGTGCGGCGGTTCATCTCGCGCATTGCAGCCGACCAATGAGACCGGTCGTTGCTGACCTGCGAGAGGTTTTCGCGGATGTAGATGTAGAACAGCGGATAATGCTCACCGTAGGATGACATCACCGCGGTGATCACATCGCGCAGCTTGCGCGAGGGCTTCAGCTTGCTGTCGGCGATCTTGAGCACCAGATCGAGATTGCGTTCGACGACGGTGCGGACGACCTCGTCAAACAGGTCTTCCTTGGAATTGATGTAGTAATAGAGCGTGGAGCGATCCATTTGCGCCTCGGTCGCCACCGCGGAAATGCTGGCGCGCTGGAAGCCCATCCGATCGAACACGCGCACGGCGGCATCGGCAATCTCACGCCGCTTGGCGGCATAAGTAACGGGGTCAGCCTCCACCGCGGCGCGGCGTTTATCGATCAGGCCGGCTCTCTTCACTTCTGCCATGTTCGTCCCTGTTTCGCGGTGCCCCCGCAACATGCTTGTTGTATGTTGCGCGGCAGGGGGTTGCAACAGCGGGATGCATCGCGCGGGCGGAGCGGTGGCCCGGGGGCGGGCTTTTGACAGGGGCGGCGCGCGCGCCCATGAGCTGGCGATGCAATTTGCCGATTTCGATACCGCCGCCTTCCTGCGCGACCATTGGCAGAAGCAGCCGCTGCTGATCCGCAACCCGTGGGCGCAGTGGCGCAATCCGCTGGAGCCCGATGAGCTGGCAGGGCTGGCCTGCGAGGAGGGGATCGAATCGCGGCTGATCACCCGCAGCGCCGACCGGCTGGCGGTGGAAGGCGGTCCGCTGCCGGAGGAACGCTTTGGCGAGCTGGCGCCGAGCGGGTGGACGCTGCTGGTGCAGGCGGTGGATCACCATGTGCCGGCGGTGGCCGCGCTGATCGCGCCGTTCCGGTTCGTGCCCGACTGGCGGATCGACGACGTGATGGTGAGCTATGCCACCGATGGCGGCGGGGTGGGGCCGCATTTCGACCAGTATGACGTGTTTCTGGTGCAGGGGCAGGGGCGGCGGCGCTGGCGGGTGGGGCCGCGCTGCGATGCGACGACCCCGCGCTTGCCGCACGAGGACCTGGGGCTGATCGCCGATTTCACGGCGACCGGCGAATGGTTGCTGGAGGCGGGCGATATCCTGTATGTCCCGCCCGGGTTTGCCCATGACGGGGTGGCGGTGGGCGACGGGTGCATGACCTATTCGATCGGGTTTCGCGCCCCTTCGCGCGCCGAGCTGATCGAGGGCTGGGCGCTCGACCGGGCCGATGCGGCGGCCGAGGACGATCGCTATGCTGATCCCGATCTGACCGGGCAGGCGCAGCCCGGCGAAATCGCCCCCGCCGCGCTGGCCCGGCTCCACGCGATGGTGTGCGAGACGCTGGGCGATTCCGACGGGTTTGCGCGGTGGTTCGGTGCCTATAATACCGCGCCCAAGTATCCCGATACCGACTGGCGGCCCGAGGAGGCTCCGGACGAAGCGGCGGTGCGGGCGGCGCTGGCGGGCGGGGCGGCGGTTTGCCGCAATCCGGCCAGCCGCTTTGCCTATATCCGCGCGGCCGGCGGGGTGACCGTGCTGTTCGTGGACGGCCAGACGTTCGATTGCGCGGGCGAGACGGCGGAGCTGGCCCGGCAGCTTTGCGCCGAGCCGGAGCTGCGCGTGGCAGAGGTGACATCGGCGGCGGCGGCGCTGATCACCGCGCTGATCGCGCAGGGCAGCCTCGCGTTTGCGGACGAGGATTGAGGGGCAGCGGTGCTGATCCTGTTCAACAAGCCGTGGGGGGTGATGTGCCAGTTCACCCATGAGAGCACCGGCCCGGTGCGGCCGACGCTGGCGGATTTCATCGATCGGCCCGGGGTCTATCCCGCCGGGCGGCTCGACCGGGACAGCGAGGGCTTGCTGCTGCTGACCGACGATGGCCGGCTGCAGGCCCGGATCGCCGATCCCCGGTTCAAGACACCCAAGACCTATCTGGTGCAGGTGGAGGGCGAGCCCGATGACGCCGCACTGGCGGCGCTGCGGCGCGGGGTGCGGCTGAACGACGGACTGACCCTACCGGCGCTGGCCGAACGGATCGATCCGCCGGCGCTGTGGCCGCGCGAACCGCCGGTGCGGTTCCGCAAGAGCGTGGCCGATTGCTGGCTGGAGATCACCATCCGCGAAGGGCGCAACCGGCAGGTGCGGCGGATGACCGCGGCAGTCGGCCACCCCACGCTGCGACTGGTGCGCTGGCGGATCGGCGCGTGGTCGCTCGACGGGATCGCGCCGGGGACGTGGCGCGAGGCGGACCCGGCCGGAGCGTAAGCGCCGCCTGTGGCGGGGATTGTGCAGTTATGCTGCTGCGGCAGACTTGCGGAGGCAATCTCGTCGGCCAATGGAAGGCAACCCGGCACGAAAGCAGACAAGGCTGCATACCGGGCGGGATCGATCGGCCGATCAGACTGTATGGTTAAATGGCCGGTATCGATGGACTTGGACGGTTTTGCCCGGTCGGAGCAGGGACGCCCGCCATGCCGGTGATCTGGATCAATGAGGGCAGCACACCGTGCAGGGCAGTTACTGGCGATCTGTCCCGGCGATCTGTCCCGGCGATCTGGCCGCAATGGAAGGTAACTTGCAATGCGTGACAAGGACATGGCGGCAGTGGAACATTCCGGGCTTGTCGCCGGCTTCCATCACGATCAAGCTGCGGAAGGCCTCGTCGCAGTGCACGATCCGGTCTGCGGCATGGTGGTCGATCCCGCCGTGACCCCGCATCATGTCAGCTACAGCGGCCGCGAGTACCATTTCTGCAGCGCAGGCTGCCGCACGAGGTTCATGGCCAGTCCAGCGGACTTTGCCGGCGCGTCGGCCGCAGCCACCGGGGCGGTGCCGGTATCTTCGGTCGCAGTCCCCGCCGGGACGATCTGGACCTGTCCAATGCATCCGCAGGTACGGCAGGACCATCCCGGACCATGTCCGATCTGTGGCATGGCGCTGGAGCCCGAACTGGTCGCCGCCGATAGCGGGCCAAGCTCGGAATACCAGGACATGCGCCGACGCTTCTGGATCGGTCTGGTGCTGTCTCTGCCTGTGTTTGTGCTGGAAATGGGCGGTCATCTGCTGCCCGCGCTGCACCATTCTATCGCGCCGGCAGTATCGTACCGGATTCAGGCGGTGCTGGCGACACCGGTGGTGCTGTGGGCTGGCTGGCCGTTCTTCGCCCGCGCATGGATTTCGTTGAAAACACGCCATCTCAACATGTTCACGTTAATCGCGATGGGCACCGGCGTGGCGTGGGGCTACAGCGTGGCCGCGCTGCTGTTCCCGGGCAGCTTTCCCGCCGAGTTCCGCGATGAAACGGGCTTAGTGGCAATCTATTTCGAGGCTGCCGCGGTGATCACGGTGCTCGTGCTGCTGGGGCAGGTGCTGGAACTGCGCGCGCGCGAACACACATCCGGCGCGATCAGGGCGCTGCTCAATCTGGCGCCCAAGACGGCGCGGCGGCTGAGCGACAGCGACGACGAAAAGGACATTCCGCTGGAGGCGGTAATCGCCGGCGATCGGCTGCGTGTCCGCCCAGGTGAAACCGTGCCGGTGGATGGCGTAGTGGTCGATGGCCGCTCGGCGCTCGACGAATCCATGGTAACCGGCGAATCGATGCCGGTGACCAAGTCCGTCGGCGGTGCCGTGATCGGCGGAACGCTCAACCAATCGGGCGCGCTGGTCATCCGCGCCGAAAAGGTCGGGCGCGAAGCGATGCTGGCGCGGATCGTTCAAATGGTGGCCGACGCCCAGCGCTCGCGTGCGCCGATCCAGCGAATGGCCGATCAGGTAGCGGGGTGGTTTGTACCAGTGGTTCTGGTGGTGGCGGTACTGGCCTTTGCCAGCTGGGCCATCTGGGGGCCGCCGCCGCGCTTCGCCCATGGGCTGGTGGCGGCGGTGGCCGTGCTGATCATCGCCTGCCCCTGCGCGCTCGGTCTAGCCACACCGATGTCGATCATGGTCGGGATCGGTCGGGGTGCCGGGCTGGGTGTGCTGATCCGCAATGCCGAGGCGCTCGAACGGTTCGAGAAGGTCGATACGCTCGTGATCGACAAGACCGGCACGCTCACCCAGGGCCATCCGGCGGTAACCGCGATTGTCCCGGCGGTCGGGTTCGACGAGGCGGAGGTGTTGCGGTTGGCAGCTGCGGTGGAAAGCCTGTCCGAGCATCCGCTGGCGCGGGCTATCGTAGCTGCCGCAAAGGGGCGCAAGCTGGACATTCCCGCAGCCAGCGCGTTCGATTCATCCACCGGCAAAGGGGCAATCGCCAGCGTTGCGGGCAAGCGTACCGCGCTGGGCAACGCCCGCTTGCTGGGCGATCTGGGGATCACTCTCGATGCGCTGGCCCCGGCAGCCGAAGCGCTGCGCCGCGAAGGGGCGACGGCTATATTCGTGGGCATCGATGGGGCTGCGGCCGGCATTATCGCGATTGCCGATCCGATCAAGGACTCGACCCCAGATGCGCTGGCCGCATTGCGCGCCGAGGGCATCCGTGTGGTGATGCTGACCGGCGACAACCGCACCACCGCTGAGGCCGTGGCCCGCCGGCTGGGGATCGTCGAAGTCGAGGCAGATATTCTGCCCGACGGCAAGAGTGCGGTGGTCGAGAAATTGCGGCGCGAAGGCAGGGTCGTGGCCATGGCGGGCGACGGCGTGAACGATGCGCCGGCGCTGGCAGCCGCCGATATCGGCATTGCCATGGGAACCGGGACCGACGTGGCGATTGAAAGTGCGAGCGTCACTCTGCTCAAGGGTGACCTGACCGGCATCGTCCGCGCCCGGCGGCTCAGCCGCGCCACGATGCGCAACATTCGCCAGAACCTGTTCTTCGCTTTCATCTATAATGCGGCTGGCATCCCGATCGCAGCGGGCGTGCTGTATCCCTTCACCGGGATCCTGCTGTCACCGATCATCGCCGCGGCTGCGATGGCGCTTTCTTCCGTGAGTGTGGTGATGAACGCGCTGCGCCTTGGGCGGACAGAAGTTTAGGCTGCAGATCGCTCTCGTGCCGGTACGGCCCGGTCAGCGCTTGTGCAAATGGCATAAGCGGCCAGCTTTTTTGGCATTGCCTTGGCGCGGGGCTTGTTGGAGAGGAACCGCCCCGCCGGCCGGCCCGGTTTGCCTGAAACGCGAGTGACCCGCTTGACCAACCAGCCCTTTCTTCTGACGCTGTCGTGCGAGGACAAGCCCGGGATCGTCTCCCGCGTGGCAACCGCGATTTTCGAGCATGGCGGCAATATTCACGAAGCCAACCAGTTCGACGATATCGAGACCGGACGGTTCTTCGCGCGGATCGTGTTCAGCCTGGCGGGCGGCGGCGACACCGCCGCGGCGCAAGCGGCGCTCGCGCCGGTGGGCGAGCTTTACGGAATGGACTGGATGGTTCGCCCGCTGGCGCAGCGCAGCCGGGTGCTGCTGCTGGTTTCGAAGTTCGACCACTGCCTGGCCGATCTGCTCTACCGGCTGCGGATCGGCGAACTTGCGGCCGACATCGTCGGGATCATCTCCAACCACCCGCGCGAGGTGTTCAACGGGCTCGATCTGGGGGACATTCCGTTCCACCACCTGCCCATCACGCCCGCGACCAAGCCGCAGCAGGAAGCGCAGATCAAGGCGGTGGTGAACGAGACCGGGGCCGAACTGGTGGTGCTGGCGCGGTACATGCAGATCCTGTCGGACGACATGGCGGCGTTCCTTTCGGGCCGCTGCATCAACATCCACCACAGCTTCCTGCCCGGCTTCAAGGGGGCCAAGCCCTATCATCAGGCGCACGCGCGCGGGGTGAAGATGATCGGCGCGACTGCGCATTATGTGACCGAAGACCTCGACGAGGGGCCGATCATCCATCAGGACGTGGAAGCGATAACCCATGCCGACAGCGCCGAGGACCTGGTGCGCAAGGGTCGCGATATCGAGCGGCGGGTGCTGGCGACCGCGGTGCGCTATCACCTGCAGGGGCGTTCGCTGCTGAACGGGCGCAAGACGGTCGTGTTCCGCGACTGAGGCCAACGCGTTAGTTGATGAAATCCATGCAGGCGGTGCCCTTTTTGCCGCTTGCCAGCGGGCGTCATTTATTTTAAGCTTAAAACAAATGACAGGAGCGTGATGATGTCGCAGAAGAAGGTGAGCTGGCCCGCGTTCGTCTGGGAAGACCCGCTGTTGCTGGAAAGCCTGCTGACCGAGGAAGAGCGCATGGTGCGGGACACCGCGCGCGCCTTTGCCGAGTCCAATCTTGCACCGATCGTCAAGCATGACAACCGGGTGGAGCAGTGCGACCGCGCGCTGATGGCCAAGTTCGGCGCGCAGGGCCTGCTGGGCGCGACGCTTAAGGGCTATGACTGCCCTGGTGTTTCGTATGTCGCCTATGGGCTGGTCGCGCGCGAGGTCGAGCGGATCGATTCGGCGTACCGCTCGGCGCTGTCGGTGCAATCGAGCCTCGTGATGTGGCCGATCTATGCTTATGGCACCGAAGAGCAGAAGCAGCGCTATCTGCCGCGGCTGGCCAGCGGCGAATGGATCGGATCGTTCGGGCTGACCGAGCCCGACGCCGGATCGGACCCGGCCGGCATGCGCACCACCGCCCGCGCGACAGCCACCGGCTATGTGCTGAACGGCGCGAAGATGTGGATCACATCCTCGCCGTTTGCCGATGTCATGGTGGTCTGGGCCAAGACCGAGGACGGCAAGATTCGCGGGTTCATTGTCGAGCGCGGCGATGCCGGGCTGACCACGCCGAAGATCGAGGGCAAGTTTTCGCTGCGCGCGTGGGTGACGGGCGAGATCGTGCTCGACAATGTCGAGATCCCGGCCGACCGGCTGCTGCCGGGCGCATCGGGGCTGGGCGGTCCGTTCGGCTGCCTCAACAACGCGCGCTATGGCATTGCATGGGGGGCGATGG
>CANGQZ010000129.1 GCA_947455865.1 Sphingomonadaceae bacterium | reverse complement strand
ATGCCTCCAGCATCAATGATGGCGCGGGCGCGGTCGTCCTTGCCAGCGGCGCGGCGGTCGCGGAACTGGGGCTCAAGCCGATGGCGAAGATCATCGGCTGGGGCCACGCCGGGGTGGAGCCGAGCGTGATGGGCCTCGGCCCGGTCAAGGCGGTGCCGGTGGCGCTGAAGCGCGCCGGTCTCACGCTCGACCAGATCGACGTGATCGAAGCCAACGAGGCTTTCGCCGCGCAGGCCTGCGGCGTTGCCCAGGGGCTCGGGTTCGATCCGGCGAAGACCAACCCCAACGGTTCAGGCATTTCGCTCGGCCACCCGATCGGCGGCACCGGCGCGATCCTCACGGTCAAGACGATCTACGAACTGCACCGCACTGGCGGCAAGTATGGCCTGATCACGATGTGCATCGGCGGCGGGCAGGGCATCGCGATGGTGGTGGAGCGGGTTTGACATGAAACTCGGTCGGATGAACCACATCGGCGTCGCCACGCCCGATCTCGATGCCTCGATCGCGTTCTATCGCGACGTGATGGGCGCAAGCGACATCACCGAACCATTCGTGCTGGAAAGTCAGCAGGTGCGGGTCTGCTTCGTCAACACGCCGGGAGAAGACGGGACCTTGGGCACCCAGATCGAACTGCTCCAGCCGACCGCGCCCGATAGCGCGGTGGGCAAGTGGCTGGAGAAGAACCCGCTCGGGGGCCAGCACCACATCTGCTATGAAGTGCCCGATATCCATGCCGCCAAGGCGTGGTTCGAAAGCCTCGGCAAGCGGGTGCTCGGCGAACCCCGCATTGGCGCGCACGGCACGCTGATCTTCTTCGTCCACCCTAAGGACATGGGCGGCCAGCTGACCGAGATCATGGAAACCCCGCAGGGAGCGCACTGAACATGGCCTATCAGCACATTTCGGTCAGCAGCGAAGGCGCGGTCACCACGCTGGCACTCGCCCGGCCGGAGAAGCTCAACGCGCTGGTTCCTGAACTGCTCGAGGAATTGAGCGCCGCCATCGATGCCGCACTGGCAGACGGCGCGCGGGCGCTGGTGTTGGCCGGGGAAGGGCGGTTCTTCTGTTCGGGCGCCGATCTTGCCTCCGATCAGATGGGCAGCAGCGGCTTGCCCGACGATCTCGGTGCGCTGCTCGAAACCAGCTACAACCCGTTCATCCGCAAACTGGCGGCGCTGGACGTCCCGATCGTCACCGCGCTCAACGGACCGGCCGCCGGGGCCGGGGTCAGCGTCGCGCTCTCGGGCGATATCATCGTCATGGCGCAGTCCGCCTATCTGCTGCTTGCCTTCGTCAACATCGGCCTTGTCCCCGATGCCGGCGCCACCTGGATGATCGCGCGCGGTGCCGGGCGCGCCCGCGCGCTGGAAATGGCGATGCTGGGTGAGCGCATGGGTGCGGACGAAGCGAAGGCCGCCGGCCTTGTCGCCCGCGTCGTCCCCGATGGTGAGGCGCTGAGCGCGGCTCAGGCCATCGCCGCCAAGCTCGCCGCCGGGCCGACCCGCGCGATCGGCGCGATGCGCCGCCAGATCGGCTTCGCGCTCGACAACGATATTGAAGCGGTCCTCTCGCTGGAGCGTGACAACCAGCGCTTCTGCGGTCGCACCGCTGACGCCGCCGAGGCAATCGGCGCCTTCCTTGTAAAGCGCAAACCCAACTTCAGAGGTCAGTAATGAGCGACAAGCCCGATCTTGAGCAGTGGAACGCCCTTGCGGCCAAGGAGGTCAAGGGCAAGGACCTGACCTGGCACACCCCCGAGGGGATCGCAGTCAAGCCGCTGTACACCGCAGAAGATGTGCAGACCGATCCGGGCCTTCCCGGGTTCGCTCCGTTCACGCGCGGGGTGCGCGCCACCATGTATGCCGGCCGGCCATGGACGATCCGCCAGTACGCCGGCTTCTCCACTGCCGAGGCCTCCAACGCGTTCTACCGCCGCAACCTCGCGGCAGGGCAGAAGGGCCTCTCGGTCGCGTTCGATCTCGCCACGCATCGCGGCTATGACAGCGACCATCCGCGCGTCACCGGCGATGTCGGCAAGGCCGGGGTCGCGATCGACTGCGTTGAGGACATGAAGATTCTGTTTGACGGCATCCCGCTCGATCAGATGTCGGTCTCGATGACGATGAACGGCGCGGTAATCCCGGTGATGGCGTTCTATATCATCGCCGCCGAGGAGCAGGGCGTGCCGCCCGAAAAGCTCGATGGGACCATCCAGAACGACATCCTCAAGGAGTTCATGGTCCGCAACACCTACATCTACCCGCCCGAGCCGAGCATGCGCATCATCTCGGATATCTTCGCTTACACCAGCACGAAGATGCCCAAGTTCAACAGCATCTCGATCTCCGGCTATCACATGCAGGAAGCCGGCGCGACGCAGGTGCAAGAGCTGGCGTTCACCATCGCCGACGGCATGGAATACGTGAAATACGGCGTCGCCAGCGGGCTCGACATCGACAAGTTTGCGGGCCGTCTGTCCTTCTTTTTCGCCATCGGCATGAACTTCTTCATGGAAGTCGCCAAGCTGCGCGCGGCGCGGGTGCTGTGGCACCGGGTGATGACCAAGCTTGGTTCGCAGGACGAACGCAGCAAGATGCTACGCACTCACTGCCAGACCAGCGGCGTCAGCCTGCAGGAGCAGGACCCTTACAACAACGTAATCCGCACCACGATCGAAGCGATGGCGGCGATGCTGGGCGGCACCCAATCGCTCCACACCAACGCGCTCGACGAAGCCATCGCGTTGCCGACCGATTTTTCGGCGCGCATCGCCCGCAACACCCAGATCGTGATCCAGGAAGAAACGGGGATGTGCAACGTGGTCGATCCTCTCGGCGGGTCGTACTACATCGAAAGCCTGACCCAGGAACTGGTCGACAAGGCGTGGGAGATCATCGAGCGGGTCGAGGCCGAAGGCGGCATGGCGAAAGCCGTGGCGGCAGGCTGGCCCAAGGCGATGATCGAGGAAGCCGCCGCAGCCCGGCAGGCCCGGGTCGACCGAGGCGAGGACGTGATCGTCGGCGTCAACAAGTACCGCCTCGCCAGCGAGGACCAGCTCGACACGCTCGAGGTGGATAACCACGCGGTGCGCGAAGGCCAGATCGCCCGCCTCAAGCAGACCCGCGCGGGCCGCGATGAGGCCAAGTGTCAGGCCGCGCTTGCCGCGCTGACCGAAGGCGCGAAGGGCGACGGTAACCTGCTGGCGCTGGCCGTTGATGCCGCACGCGAACGCGCCACGCTCGGCGAAATCTCGGCGGCGATGGAAGCGGTGTTCGGCCGGCACGGCACGATGCCGACCCCGGTCAAGGGAGTCTACGGCGCGGCCTATGCCGGCGACAGCCGCTACGGGCAGGTGGTCGAAGGCGTCGAGGCGGTGTCGCGCCGGCTCGGCCGCGCCCCGCGCATGCTGGTCGCCAAGATGGGCCAGGACGGGCACGATCGCGGGGCGAACGTGATCGCCTCGGCGTTCGGCGACATGGGCTTCGACGTGACCAGCGGACCGCTGTTCCAGACCCCCGAGGAAGCCGCCGCGCTCGCGGTTCAGCAGGATGTCGATGCGATCGGCGCCTCGTCGCTCGCCGCCGGCCACAAGACGCTGATTCCCGAACTGATCAACCGCCTTCGCGAAGCCGGCCGCGCCGATATCAAGGTCGTCGCCGGCGGGGTGATCCCGCCGCAGGACTACGATTACCTGCGCGAGGCCGGGGTGCAGGGGATTTATGGCCCGGGCACCAACGTGGTCGAAGCGGCGGCCGACATGCTGCGCCTGCTGGGCCACAACATGCCGCCGGCCGGCGAAGAACTGGCGGCGGCGGAGTGAACGCACACGCCTCATTCTGGCCGATGGCCGGGGTGATGTTCCTCTCGGGGGTCGGCATCCCGATCCTCGCGACGTGGAACGGCGCGCTCGGCCACCAGCTGGGCACGCCGGCAGCCGCGACGTTCGTGCTGTTCGCGGTGGGGCTGGTGCTGAGCGTGGCGATCCTTTCGGTCACCGGGTTTCCGCCGCCCGCGGCATTCTCGGTCGAGCGACCCTACCTCTATTTCGGCGCGGCGTTCATGGTTTTCTATGCGCTGGCGGTAACCTGGGCCGGGCCCAAAATCGGCATCGGCAACGCAGTGTTCTTCGTGCTGCTCGGGCAGATCGTGGCTGCTGCGGCGATCGATCACTTCGGCCTGTGGGGCGCGATCAAGACGGACCTTACCATTCAGCGAATGGCCGGCATCGCGATCATGGCCGGCGGCATCTACCTCGCGCGAAAGCCGGTCTGAGGGGATGTGCGGCCGCGTGGCTTTCGCTTGTCGTCGCAGCGTGATGCGAGGACGTGGAAGGCAGCATTTTTCGGGCTGGCGGTAACTGCCTCCGCCTTTGTTTGGTTGTTTAACGCGGGCATGTTCATGCACGGCGACTGAATTGGAGTAACGGGATTGTTCAAGAAAATCCTCATCGCCAACCGCGGCGAAATCGCCTGCCGCGTGATCAAGACCGCGCGCCGCATGGGCATTGCCACCGTCGCCGTCTATTCCGACGCCGATGCCCGCGCCCCGTTCGTGCGGATGGCGGACGAGGCCGTGCATATCGGCCCGTCGCCCGCCGCGCAGTCCTACCTGATCGCGGACAAGATCATCGCCGCCGCCAAGCAGACCGGCGCCGAGGCGGTCCACCCCGGCTACGGTTTCCTCTCCGAACGCACCAGCTTCGCCGAGGCGCTCGCCGCCGAGAACATCGCCTTCATCGGCCCCCCGGTGAACGCCATCGCGGCGATGGGGGACAAGATCGAATCGAAGAAGCTGGCAAAGGCCGCCGGGGTCAACGTCGTCCCCGGCTTCGTCGGCGAGATCGCCGATACCGAGCATGCCGTGCGCATCGCCGCGGAAATCGGCTATCCGGTGATGATGAAGGCCAGCGCCGGCGGCGGCGGCAAGGGCATGCGCCTTGCCCACAACGAGGCCGACGTGCGCGAAGGCTTCGAGGCGACCAAGCGCGAAGGCCTGAACTCGTTCGGCGATGACCGCGTGTTCATCGAGAAGTTCATCCTCAACCCGCGCCACATCGAGATCCAGATTCTCGGTGACCAGCACGGCAACATCCTCTACCTCAACGAGCGCGAATGCTCGATCCAGCGCCGCCACCAGAAGGTGGTCGAGGAAGCGCCGTCGCCGTTCGTCACGCCCAAGATGCGCAAGGCGATGGGCGAGCAGTGCGTCGCGCTCGCCCGCGCGGTCGGCTATTACAGTGCCGGCACGGTCGAACTGATTGTCTCGGGGGCGGACCCCAGCGGCGAGAGCTTCTACTTCCTCGAAATGAACACCCGCCTGCAGGTGGAACACCCCGTGACCGAGGCAATCACCGGGATCGATCTCGTCGAGCAGATGATCCGCGTCGCTTACGGTGAAAAGCTGGCCTTCGCGCAGGCCGATATCGGCATCGACGGCTGGGCAATCGAGAACCGCGTCTATTCGGAAGACCCTTATCGCGGCTTCCTCCCCAGCACCGGACGGCTGGTGCGCTACAACCCGCCCGTTGCCGGGTGGGAGGATGATGGCGCGGCCAACGGCCGCCGCGGCATTGACGGCGTGCGCGTGGATGACGGCGTCTACGAAGGCGGCGAAGTTTCGATGTTCTACGATCCGATGATCGCCAAGCTCGTCACCTGGGGAGCAACCCGCGACGAAGCCGCCGACAAGCAGATCGCCGCGCTCGATGCCTTCGAGATCGAGGGGCTCGGCCATAACATCGATTTCGTTTCGGCGATCATGCAGCATCCGCGCTTCCGCTCAGGCGAGCTCACCACCGGGTTTATCGCCGAGGAATATCCGGAAGGCTTCCACGGCGCCCCCGCTTCGGATGACCTGAAGGTGCAACTCGCCGCCATTGCTGGCTTCGTCGCCACCGCGCGGGCGGACCGGGCGCTGCAGATCGACGGTCAGCTCGATGGCCCACCCGATCCGCCCTATGCGTGGTCGGTCACGCTGGATGGCACCACCTTCGCGGTCGAACTCGGCGAAGACGAGATCACGGTCGATGGCGTGCCCGTCGATCTCGCGCTCGAATACACCCCGGGTGACCGGATCGTCGATGCCGAGATCGCCGGCGAGCCGCTATCCGTGCGGATCGAACCGGCCCGCGCCGGCCTGAAGATGATCACGCGGGGTGCGATTCACAAAGTGCAGATCCTCCCCGCACACGTCGCCCCGTTCACCCGGCACATGATCGAAAAGATCCCGCCCGACCTCTCGAAGTTCCTGATCTGCCCGATGCCGGGGCTGCTCGTGGCGCTTAACGTCAAGGTAGGCGACAAGGTCGAGGCCGGTCAGCCGCTCGCGGTGGTCGAGGCGATGAAGATGGAAAACATCCTGCGCGCCGAGAAGAGCGCGGTGGTGAAGAAGGTCAACGCCGCGGCGGGTGAAAGCCTTGCGGTCGATGCGGTGATCCTCGAACTCGAATGACTTTCACCGAAGTCCTGCGCGCCGCCCTGCCGCAGGCGGATGGCTTTTCCGTCACCGTACCGGCGGACTGGGGGCAAGGCCGAACCGCTTATGGCGGCTTCAGCACGACCCTGGCCTATCAGGCTGCGGTGCAAGTCGGGGGCGAGGGCCTGCCGCCGCTGCGTTCGGCGGTCGTCAGCTTCGTCGGTCCGGTATATGGCGAACTGGCGGTGACGGCACGGGTGCTGCGGCGCGGCCGCAACGCGACTTGGATCTCGGCCGAAGTGGCTCGCGAAGGCGAGGTAGGCCTGACCGCATCGTTTGTGTTTATGGGCCCGGTCGCCTCCAGCCTGCGCTATAGTGACATCCCCATCCCCGCAGGGGTGATCGCACCCGATCTGCTCGAAGACATGCCTTTGAGCGACCATCTGCCGATTTTCCGCCAGCACTATGATTTTCGCCAGGCCATCACGCCCGCTCAGATCCGCGCGAATGAATTGTGTCACTGGGTGCGCCTGCGCGAACGCGAAGGGCTCGATCCGATGGCGGAAATGCTGCTGATCGCGGATTCGCAGCCGCCGGGGATGATGAAGCTCATCCCCAAGGGATCCCCGCTCAGTTCGATGACCTGGCAAGTCAACCTGCTGACCGCCGCGCCCGCCACCGGCGATGGCTGGTGGCTGGTCTGCTCCTCGGGTGATCATGCCGAAGCAGGCAGTTCCAGCCAGGCCATGAACGTGTGGAACAGCGCGGGTCAGCCGGTCACCTCCGGCATGCAGGCGATTGCCGTGTTCGGCTGAACCGGCTGGGCCGGTCTAGCCCGTCACCCGCGCCACCGAAACCAACTGGGTGTTCATCATCACCGGCCCGAATGAGGTTAGGAAAGCCACGTCCGCCGCATCGCGGCCAACTGCGATCTTGGCCATTTCACCCTCCTTGGCCATCCCCGTGGGATCGACCAGATGCCAGCTTCCGCCGAGAAACACCTCGCACACCGCGTGGAAATCCGGCGGATCGACGTCGGGCGCATAAACGCTGGCGAATCGCGCCGGGATCGAGGCAGCGCGGGCCATCGCGATCAGCACGTGGGCGAAATCGCGGCAGACCCCCTCGCGGCAGACAAACGTGTCGATCGCCGTCGTCTGAGGTCCACTGGCACCTGAAACGTAACGAAACTCCGATGAGATATAGTCGCGCATCGCCGCCACCAGCGCGCCGCCGTAGAGCCCCGGAAATTCGCCCGCGACGAATCGCTCGAATCGGCTCGACTGGCAAAAGCGCGATTCGTGCAGGTAATTGACCGCCGGGCCGGGCAGCAGGTGCGGCGGCGCGGCCGCCAGCGCCGGCAGGTCGGCCAGTTGGCGCAGCACCGTTACGGTCGCGCTGTATTCCACCGTCAGCCGTTCGGCGATGCGCAGCATGATCCGCTCACCGATCATCTCGTCGCCGGGCACACGCGCGAAATGCT
>CANGQZ010000128.1 GCA_947455865.1 Sphingomonadaceae bacterium | reverse complement strand
GGGCATTGGCCACCTCCTGCTCGGGCAGGATCGCCGCCTCGACCTGCAGGATCAGGTCGGTCGGCCCGGGCAGGGCATAATCGAGCGTGGTCTGGATCGCGAGTTTCATGCCGGCCTAACGGTGCGAGGAGGAGTTGGTGCCGCCGGGCCGATAACTTTTGCCCGCCGCCGCTCTCAACTGCCGGGCGCCGGGCTCAGCAGGCGCGGCGCGACGAACAGCTTGAACCCGGCGAAAGCGATCAGGCCGACAGCGGCAGATGCCACGTGCAGCAGCCAGAACTGGGCGGTGTTCATCGTTGAATACCACCCACCGATGATCCCGACGATCTGGTTTGCGGCAAAGAACGCGAGGTAATAGATCCCCAGCACCGTCGCGTTGATCGCGCGCGGCGCAAGTTTGGTGAACAGCGCCAGACTGACCGGCAGAATGTGCGAAAATCCGATCGAGTTGAGCAGGTGGAACATCACCGGCCAGAAAAGCCCGATCTTGGCCGCGTCCGGCCCGGTGCCGGCGGTGGCAGCGGCGATCACTAGACACAGTCCGCCCGCGATGTTGAACACGCTGCCGATAACCATCTTGCCAAGCTCGTCCGGCTCGCGCCCGGTACGATCGGCCCGCCACTTCCAAAACGCCGCGACCGCGACCAACATCGAAAAGCTGAGCGCGGCGTCGATCGTGATCATCCAGCTGGTCGGCAAAGTCTCGCCAAAGAAGGTCAGCTGAAAATGCTCATCGGCCCAGACCAGATAGGCGTTGAAGATTTCCTGATTGGTCAGCAGCGAAACCGCCAGCACCGGGACCAGCAGGATCACCGCGAGCACGCGCGCGCCGTCGCCGGGCTCCAGCTGGGGCCGCGGCGCAGTGCTTCCGCGCGCCGGGCGGTTGTCAGCCGGAAGCCATGGCCGCGCCTTGAGATAGAGCAGCAATCCGGCGACCATCACCAGTCCGGCGGTGCCGAATCCGTAATGCCAGCCCACTTTCTCTCCCAGCGTGCCCGAAACCAGCGGCGCGGCGATCACCGAAACGTTGATGGCGATATAGAAGATCTGGAACGCCATTGCCCGGCGCAAGTCATCGGGCTTGTAAAGCTCGCCCACCTGGCTGGCGATGTTGCCCTTGAACAGGCCGACGCCCACGATCAGTGAGATCAGTGCCAGTAGGAAAGTGTTCTCGAACGCCATCAGGAAATGGCCCAGAGCCATCACCAGCCCGCCCAGGATCAGCGTTGTGCGCCGTCCCAGCCAGCGATCGGCAATGAATCCGCCGAAGATCGGTGTGAGATAGACCAGCGCGGTGTAATTGCCGAAGATTGCCGAGGCGAGCGGTTGGCCAGTCTTGCCGCCATAGACGTTGGCCTGCAGCCATTCGAGCCCCCACACGCCGCCAATGTGGGCCGGCAGCAGCAGGTACTTGACCATGTACAGCACCAGCAGGGTCTGCATCGAATAATAGGAAAACCGTTCGCACCCTTCGACAAAGGCCAGGTAGCCGAGGCCTTTCGGGTGGCCAATAAAAGCACGGTCATGCGCGGCGTGCTCGAGTGCGGCGGGATCAAGCTCGGGGGTCGCTTCGGCAGCGGTCATCGGGTCACCAATGGTTGCGAGTGAAACCGGACTAGCGAGTCTGCCGTGCCGCGCAAGGTCTAGCGCGCCAATTCGCCATCGAGAAAGGCGGCGACATCGTCGAGCGCGACATCCTTGGCGACGAAAGCCTCGCCGATGCCGCGCATGAGAATGAAGGGGAGAGTGCCGGCGTCCATCTTCTTGTCATGCAGCATGTGCGCAACGAGCGCCCCGCCATCACAGTCAAGGCCAAGCGCAGCGAGTTCGGCAGGCATGCCGACCGCCGCGAAGTGGCGCGCCACGCGCTCGGCATCGCCTACTGCAAGCAGTCCGCGCCGTGCCGAATAGCGCGCCGCCAGGACCATTCCCAACGCCACCCCTTCGCCATGGAGCAGGCGGTCGGAAAACCCGGTCTCCGCCTCAAGCGCGTGGCCGAAAGTGTGGCCGAGATTAAGCAGCGCCCGCAGCCCGAGCGTCTCGAACTCGTCCTGCGCGACAATGGCCGCCTTGGCTTCGACCGAGCGGGCAATGGCGTGGCTGCGCGCGGCGGGATCGCCCGCCATCAGCGCCGCACCATTGTCCTCGCACCAGGCGAAGAATGCGGCATCGCCGAGCAGGCCATATTTGACCACTTCGGCATAGCCGGCGGCAACTTCACGCCGCGGCAGCGTATCGAGCGCCAAAGGATCGGCCAAGACGAGCGCGGGCTGGTGAAACGCACCGACAAGGTTCTTGCCGGCCGGGGTGTTGATCGCGGTCTTGCCGCCAACGCTAGAATCGACCTGCGCGAGGAGCGTCGTGGGGAGCTGGATGAAGCGGCAGCCGCGCTTGAGCACCGCGGCGGCAAAGCCGGTAAGATCGCCGATCACCCCGCCGCCGAGCGCGATCACGCAATCCTTGCGTTCAACCTCTTCGGCGAGCAGCCAATCAACCACGTCGGCAAGGTGGGCCCACGATTTGGTCGCTTCGCCTGGCGGGAGGATCTTCCAGCGCGGTTCGAATCCGGCGGCGGTCAGCGAGGCCCCGACCGGACCGGCCCACGCGGCATGCACGTTGGCGTCGGTGATGATCGGCACGCGCAGTTTACGGAGCAGCGGCCGGCATTCCTCGCTGGTGCGCGCAAGCAGGCCCGCGCCAACGCGGACTTCATAGGGGCGCCCTGCCAGATTGACCTCGATCACAGCCATTCGTCTATGCCTTTCAGGACTTTGGCGAGCGTGCGCGCCTGCGGCCCAGGGCCGCTGGTGATGTGGATCGGCGCCTCGGCATAGTAGGGTTCGCGCTCGGTCCGCAGCCGGGTGAGGATATCGCGCGGATCGCCTTGGCGCAGCAGCGGCCGCTTGTCGCTCCGCCCGATCCGCTCGAACAGTGTTTCGATATCCGAATCGAGCCACACCGTGATCGCATTGGCCAGGATCAGCGCGCGGGTCTGGGGATTGACGAAGGCGCCGCCCCCGGTCGCGATCACGCGCGGCGGCTGACCGGGCTGCCGCTCCATCAGCCGGGCGATGACCCGGCGTTCCCCATCGCGGAAATAGTCTTCGCCATAAGTCCCGAAGATTTCGGCGATAGACATATGCGCGGCTTCTTCGATCGCCTCGTCGGCATCGACAAACGGCAGCCCCAAGGCGTGCGCCAGCTTGCGCCCGACCGAAGTCTTGCCCGTGCCCATCATCCCGACCAGCACCACCGGCCGGTCGATCCGGCGGGCGAGCGCAGCGATCTCCTCGCCGGTCGGTCTGGGTTCGTCGACATCCATTGCAGCGCCGCCTATAGTTGCGCTAGGCCGCGCTGCAAGCGCCGAGCAATGCCGGTGCAAGGCCTTTGCAAACGACGGGATCGGTGGATTTGAACGGTCAGGCCCAGGCGGATACGGTGAAGGCGATGCGGGCGAAGCGGATCGGGTCGGCATTGGCTGCAGTGCTGCTGGCCCTGCTGGTCTGGGCCTGGATCGATGGCGGCCGGCGCCCGGTGCGCGAAATCGCCATTCCTCTCGCCGTTCCGGACAGCGCCCGATGAGGCCGCACGTCCTTCTGCTCGGTGCTGCGCTCGCGCTCACTTCGGTGTGGGTGGCAGCGCAGGATGCGCCCGAATCGCTGCTTCCACCGGGTTTTGACCGGCCGGCACCCCGGCCTTCCGCCAAACCCGCCAAAGCACCCCCAATGGCCGCACCCGCGCCGTCACCCGTCGCGCCGGCGGCAGGGGCGCAGCCGGTGGTTCAGTCGCTGCCCGGCAATGCCGCGCTGCCTACCGGTCCGGTAACCCTTCCGCCCGGGCTGCCCCCGATCGAAGTGCTCGAAGCGATGAGCCCCGAAGAACTCGATCAGGTGCTCGGGCTGCGTCCGAAAGACGATATTCCGCCCGCCGCCCGCCGCGCGCTGACCCGGGTTGGCGTAATCGACGCGGGCGAGGGCGGGCTGCCTTACTGGAGCCTCGCCCAGCAGGATGGCACGTTGGTGCGCGCCGCGCTGGCCGGGAACACGGGCCGGATCGTCTCGCGCTGGGGGCACATCCTGTTGCGCCGCGTACTGGCCTCGCGCCTCGATGCGCCGCAGGGCATGGCGCCCGCCGAATTCGCCGCTTTACGCGCCGCCCTGCTGGTGCGGATGGGCGAAGCCCCGGCGGCCCGCGCGCTGGTGCAGGACGTTGATACCGCGAACTACTCGCCCGAACTAACCCAGTCGGCATTTGATGCCTATGTTGCCACTGCCGATTTCACCGGGGTCTGTCCGGTCATCACGCTGCAAGGCGCCGCGCGCAAGGACAAGCCGTGGGAAGTGCTAACCGCGATTTGTGATGCCTTCGCCGGAGAAGGCAGCCGGGCGATGGCCTCGCTCGATCGGCTGACCTATTATGGCGCGATGCCGCGGATCGATATGCTGCTCGCCCAGCGCTACGCCGGGGCTGCGGGCAAGGCGCGCCGGGCGGTGACGATCGAGTGGAACGGGGTCAAGGATATGACCGCGTGGCGCTATGGGATGACACTCGCAGTCGGGCTGCAGCCGCCGCCGGCGCTGCTTGGCGAGGGCGCGCGCGGCTTTGCCTTCACCGCCGCAACCGCGCCGATGGTCGGGCTCGACCAGCGCGCCGTAGCGGCAGACACTGCCGCCGGTGCGGGCATTCTCTCCAGCGCGGCGATGGTCGATCTTTACGGCCAGATTTACGACGAAGATGGCGCTAACAGCGATTGGGGCCGCCGCGCCGGCCGCCTGCGCGACGCCTATCTCGGCGCCACTCCCGCTGACCGGTTTGCCGCGATCAAGGAATTGTGGGGCGATGGCGCCGATCCATTGCAGCGCTATTCCCGCCAGGTGCTCACGGCTTACGCCGCCGCGCGTCTACCGGTGAGCGCCGATTATGCGGACGATGCGGCACCGCTCGTGGCGGCCATGCTCGCCGCCGGGCTTGATGGCAACGCCATGCGCTGGGCAAACGTCTGCCCGCAAGGCAGCGAGGGCTGGGCGCTGCTGACGCTGGCATCGCCGTCGAATGGCGCGGTTGACCGCGCCGCGATCGATGATTTTCATGGTCAGGATAACAGCGCCGAAACCCGCAAGACCCGCTTCCTGATTGCCGGTCTCGCCGGTCTCGGCCGGCTGCCGGCCAGCACCGCGAGCAAACTGGCGCAGCAGTACGGCTTCACGTTTGATCGCCCAAGCCGCTGGGCCGGTCTGATCGACAAGGCTGCCGAGTATCGCAATCCCGCGTTGGTGGCGTTACTCGCTGGGCTTGGGATGCAGGCTGATAGCTGGGAAAAGATGACCCCGCGCAACCTTTACCACATCGTCGGCGCGCTCAGTCGCGCCGGGCTTTCGGCTGAAGCGCGGTTGATCGCTGCCGAAGCGGTCGCCCGCGGGTGAAAGCAGAGGTGAGGGCAGGGGCCGCCGATCCGGTTGCGGCCTTCCTCGGAATGCTGGCCGCAGAACGCGGCGCCGCCGCCAATACACTTGCCGCCTATCGCCGTGATCTGGCTGGAGCGGCCGAATTGATCGGCGATCTGTTTACCGCCGACTCGGCCACGCTGGGCGGGCTGGGTGCGGCATGGGCGTCGCTCGCGCCGGCCAGTCTCGCGCGTAAATGCTCGGCTTTGCGCCAGTTCTATGGCTTTCTGGTCGATGAAGGCCTACGCAGCGACGATCCCTCCGCAGGATTGCCGCGCCCTCGCACGCGCCGCCCGCTGCCACGCCTGTTGTCGCATGGCGAGATCGCGGGCCTGTTCGTGCAGGCGGAAACCGAAGCGGCGGGCGAACGCCCCGAGGCGGTGCGAATGCTGGTCTTGCTCGAACTGCTCTACGGCTCGGGGCTGCGCGCGAGCGAACTGGTGGCGCTGCCGCTCGCTGCGGTACCGCGCGATGCGCCGTTCCTCACGGTAGCCGGCAAGGGCGGACAGCAGCGGATGGTCCCGGTTGGCAGCCGTGCCCGTGCCGCATTGGCGCGCTGGCTGCAGGTCCGGGCGGGCGATGCCAAGGGCGCTGCGGCGCGGGCCTTGTTCCCCTCGCGCGGGGCTGCCGGGCATCTGACGCGGGTTCGCCTGTTCCAGTTGCTGCGCGATTTGGCGCGGCGCGCCGGGCTCGATCCGGAAAAAGTCTCGCCTCACGTCCTGCGCCACGCCTTTGCCACCCATTTGCTTGAAGGCGGCGCCGATCTGCGGGTGTTGCAGACACTGCTCGGCCACGCGGATATCGCGACGACCCAGATCTATACCCATGTCGATGCGGCGCGATTGGTCACGCTGGTCAACGCCCGCCATCCCCTCGGGCGGGCCCATGCCGGCAGCATTGCGGCACAGTCCCTTGCCGATCCGGCCCCGCGGCATTAAGCGGCCCGGGATGATTTCCTTCCTTGAATTCGAAAAGCCGGTCGCGGCGCTAGAAGCACGCATCGCCGAACTGCGCGCCACCGCTGCCGATGGTGACATCGATCTGACCGCAGAGATCGAGCGGCTGGAGAAAAAAAGCGCCAGCCTGCTCGCCGCCACCTATGCGGCGTTGACGCCGTGGCAGAAGACGCAGGTCGCGCGCCATCCGGCCCGGCCGCACTTTCTCGATTATGTGGCCCATGCCTTTACCGATTTTCTGCCGCTCGGCGGAGACCGGGTGTTTGGCGAGGATCAGGCGATCGTCGGCGGTTTTGCCCGGCTCGGCAAACGCCGGGTGATGCTTATCGGTCACGAAAAGGGCAACGACACCCAAAGCCGGATCAAGCACAATTTCGGCATGGGCAAACCCGAAGGCTATCGCAAGGCGAGTCGGCTGATGGACCTGGCCGGCCGCTTCGGCCTGCCGGTCGTGACGCTGGTCGATACCTCGGGCGCGTTTCCAGGGGTCGAGGCGGAAGAACGCGGTCAGGCAGAGGCGATCGCCCGCTCGACCGAGGCCTGTCTGGCACTGCCGGTGCCGATGGTCGCGGCGATTGTCGGCGAAGGCGGCTCGGGCGGAGCGGTGGCGCTGGCCAGCGCCGAGCGCGTGCTGATGCTCGAACACGCGGTTTACGCGGTGATCTCGCCCGAAGGGGCGTCTTCGATCCTCTGGCGCACCCCCGAAAAGGCGCCCGATGCGGCCGAAGCGATGAAAGTCACCGCGCAGGATCTGCTGCGGCTCAAGGTGATCGACCGAATCGTGCCGGAGCCTGTCGGCGGGGCGCAGCGTGATCCGGCTGCGGCGGCCAAGGCGCTCGGCACGGCACTCGGTGAAGAACTCGATTCGCTGGCAAAACGCAAACCGGCCGAACTGGCGCGCCTGCGCGAGGAACGCTTCCTAGCCATTGGCGGATAACGCGCCCGCCGCATTTTTGTTTTTCAAACGACCAAAAGCAAATGGGCGGCAGGTTTCCCTGCCGCCCATTCTATTGTGCGACTTTCGTCGGCTGATTAGGCGTTGGCCGAGCTCAGCGACGAAGAAGTCTTCGAGAAGGTCGTGTTGAGCTGCGAGCCGAGGCCCGAAACAGTGGTCATAATGGCAACGGCGATGAGAGCGGCGATCAGGCCATATTCAATCGCGGTGGCGCCGGCTTCGTCACGGATCAGCTTGCTGAAAAAGGTCATCTGTAGTCTCCCGGTTGCAGTCTTTGGTACCCGGCTCGTCCCGTCCCACCGGTCTGAGCACGATCTTCTCTAGCGAAAGGGTCTGAAGAAAAGGTTAAGCAGAATCCCGTCGTTGCTTAGGCAGTTGCAGTTTGCATGGTCGTGCCGACACGGGTCCACATGATTTTGGTCTGGTTGGCGAGGCCCTGGACTGTCGTCATGATGACGAAGATGATTGACCTGCCCCCCGTTGCCTCCCTCGATTTAATGTAGAGTCTGCCCCACTCGAAGGAGCAGACGAATGAGGAAGAGCCGTTTCACCGAGGAACAGATCATCGGGATGATCAAGGAGCAGGAGGCCGGGCTGTCGACGGCGGAGGTCTG
>CANGQZ010000127.1 GCA_947455865.1 Sphingomonadaceae bacterium | reverse complement strand
GGACCCTTTCTCGGTCGAAGGGATGGTGAGCAGCAGATCGTTCTCGCCAACCCGCTCGGCCCGCACCTGACTTTGCTGAAGGCCAAGCGCGGCGAGCCCCGAACCGGTCTGCGTCAGCTCGGAAAACGCTCCATAGAGCACCGCCGGCGCAACGTCGGCGTTCTCGGTGAAATCAGCCCCACCTATCCCGCAGGCACCAAGCGCCAATACGATAGGCAGAATTGAAAATCGGCGAATCATTTGCGCGTGTCCCCCTCGCGGCATCGCCCGAATACCGCGCGGACGGTTAAGACTCCGCCAATTTCCGCCGCCTTTTCCGCAGCAAGGCTTGCCGAACGCGCGTATTGCGCCTAAATCCACTTCATCGAGGCCGCTCCGCAGGGGCGGCCCTTGTTGTTTCCGGAGAGCATTCCCGTGACCCAGCCCACCCCACTGATGCCCCACGCGACGGCGTCGTGGCTCGTCGATACCACCGCGCTGACGTTCGAGCAGATCGCCGAGTTCTGCGGCCTGCACATCCTCGAAGTGCAGGCTATGGCCGACGATCTGGCCTCCTCGAAGTATACCGGACGCGATCCGGTACGCTCGGGCGAGCTCACCATGGCCGAGATCGAAAAGGGCCAGGCCGATCCCAATTACCGGCTCAAGATGTTCAAGGCCCCGGTCAACGTCAGCCGCACCAAGGGCCCGCGCTATACCCCGGTTTCAAAGCGGCAGGACAAGCCCGACGGCATCGCCTGGGTGCTGCGCCACCACCCCGAAATCTCGGACGCGCAGATCGGCAAGCTGATTGGCACCACCCGCACCACCATCGCCGCGATCCGTGACCGTTCGCATTGGAACATCAGCAATATCCAGCCGAAAGACCCGGTAACGCTCGGCCTGTGTTCGCAGCGCGAGCTTGACATGATCGTCGCCAAGGCCGCCAAGCGTGCTGGCATCGAGGATGACGGATTGGCCGACGTGCGCCTAGGCGATGATCGGGATGCGCTGATCGAGGAACTGCGGGCCGAGCGCGAAGCGCATGTCCGTGCTGCCGGCGAGGCCGCCCAAGAAGCTGAGGCGCAGGCGTGGCTGATTGCTAAGCGCGCGGCCGAGGCTACCGGCGAATAGTCGCACCGCTTCCGCGCAGATCGGCTCTTGCCCTTCGTGCGTGGAAGGCGCAAGTTCACTGACATGAGTGTCAGTAACGAGCCGTCTGCGTGGCGTGAGCGCTACGCCCATCCCTGCGCGTGGCAGCAGGAATTCGCCCCGCTCACCTTGCCCGCAATGTTCGCGGCGGCTGCGCGCGACCATGCGCAGCGTCCGCTGGTCGATTTCCTCGGCCGGCGCTGGACTTATGCCCAGCTCTACAAGCAGGCGCGGAATTTTGCGGCAGGGCTGCAGGCATGGGGCATAAAGCCGGGCGACCGGGTCGGGCTATTCCTGCCCAACGTCCCGATTTACGTTCCCGCCTATTACGGGGCGATGATGGCCGGGGCCACCGTGGTCAACTTCTCACCGCTCTACACCGTCGCCGAGCTTGAGGCGCAGGTCGCCGATTCGGGAACCCGGCTGATGATCACCGTCGATCTGGCCAAGCTGTTGCCGACCGCGCTCGAAGTGCTGCGCGGCTCTACGCTTGAACAGCTTGTGGTCGGCCGTTTTGCCGCGATGTTGTCGGCGCTGCAGGGCCTCGGGTTCCGTCTGCTCCGCCGCAGTGAACTCACCGCGGTGCCGCGCCGGGCAGACGTCTGCGCGTGGGAAGCGATGCTCGCCGATGCGGAACCCGCAGAGGTCGAAATCGATGCAGAGCGAACGCTGGCGCTGCTGCAATATTCCGGCGGCACCACCGGCACCCCCAAAGGGGCGATGCTCACGCACCAGAACCTCTCGGCCAACGCCCGCCAGATCGAGGCAATCGATCCGCATCGCGGCCACGGCGACGTGATCCTCGGCGCGCTGCCGCTGTTCCACGTCTTCGCCAACACCTGCGTGCTCAACCGTACAGTGCTCGATGGCGGCTGCATCGCGATGGTCCCGCGGTTTGATATCGGGCAGGTCTTCGCCACCATCCGCCGCACCGGCGCCGCTGCCTTCCCCGGGGTGCCGACGATGTATCAGGCTTTGCTGGACGATCCGCGGATCGAGGGCGCAGACCTGTCGTCGCTCAGGGTGTGCATCTCGGGCGGCGCACCGCTGCCCGCCCCGGTCAAGGCCCGCTTCGAAGCGGCCACCGGGGTGCGCCTCTGCGAAGGGTACGGCCTGACTGAAAGCTCCGGAGTGGTCAGCGCCAATCCTTATGAGGGGCGCGACCGGCCGGGCACAATCGGCCAACCGATCCCCGGCACCCGTCTTGCGCTGATCGACAAGGAGGACGCCGGCCAGCCTGCACCGCCGGGCGAGCCAGGCGAACTGGTGGTGGCGGGCCCGCAAGTGATGCAAGGTTACTGGAACCGGCCCGAAGCGGCCGCGAGCGCCTTTGTCGAGATCGACGGGGCCCGCTGGCTGCGCACCGGCGATATTGCCGTGATCGAGGAAGACGGTTTCGTGCGCATCGTCGATCGCAGCAAGGACATGATCGCGGTCGGCGGGTTCAAGGTCTTCCCGAGCCAGGTCGAAGCCGTGCTTGTGCAGCACCCCGCGGTCAAGGAGACAATGGTGCTCGGCATTCCCGACGCCTACAAAGGCGAAATTCCCCGGGCTTACGTGACGCTGCGCGATGGCGAACATGCCGCCCCGGCCGAACTGCGCGACTGGCTCAACGACCGGGTCGGCAAGCATGAGCGGGTTGATGCGGTGGTGATCCGCGCCGCGATGCCCAAGACGATGATCGGCAAACTGGACCGCCGGGCGCTGCGCCAGGAAGTGCTGGCGGGTTAAAGCCTCGAAGCTTATTTCAGTTCAAGAACGTCGGTGCCTCCGGCAATCGCCAGTTTGGGCTCGCTTTCGCGCGGGGCGAACCGCCCTTCGACCTTCGCCCCCTGCTCGATCGTCAGATTGTCGTAGGCAACATCGCCCTCGATCCGGGCCGACTTGAGGATCACCAGTGCCCCGGCGCTGACCGAACCTATGACAGTGCCGGCCAGCCGTGCGGTATCGGCGACAATCCCGCCCTCGATCCGCCCGCTTTCGCCCTGCACCAACGAAGCGCAGGTGATATCGCCCAGTACCGTGCCATCGATATGCAAATCGGCGCTGGCGGCGATGTTGCCCGTTACGGTCACATCTGCCCCGAGAATCGAGAAGGTGGCGCCCGCCATCGCCTTACTGCTCGCCTGCGGTGCGGGAAACGGAGCCTCGGGCTTCTTTGAGAACATGCGGGGCGACCTCCAGAAAGGGGCGGGGATTGACCGGCTGGTCATTAATCCGAACTTCGAAATGCAGATGCGGCCCGGTCGAGCGGCCGGTACTGCCGATCGCCCCGATCAGGTCGCCGACGCGCACCGCAGTCCCGATACGGGTCCGGAAACGAGACATGTGCGCGTAACGCGTGACCAGCCCGTTACCGTGGTCAATCTCGACGCAATTCCCGTAGCCGCTCTTCTGGCCGACAAAGCTGACGGTTCCGCGCGCGGCGGCATAGATCGGCGCGCCAAGCGGACCCTTGAAGTCGAGCCCGGGGTGAAATGCCGCGCCGCCTTCGATCGGATCGGTGCGATAGCCGAAGCCCGAAGAAATATACTGAAAGCTCGCCGGCAGCGACTGCGGAATGCCTTCGAGCCCGCGCTGCAGCAGATCCATTCGCGCTAGGCTCAAACCAAGACGGCGAAAGCGCGGGTCGAGCGAGCCGTCGGCCGATGTTGCGAGCCGCTCGAGCGGGCCGCCCATCGCGCCCGCATCGTCCAACGCAGCCATCATCCGCGCCGGATTGAGCCCCAGCTTGCGCATGGCGGCTTCAGCGGCGGCCGAGCGGCGGTCTGCCAGCCGGGTCAGCCCTTCGACGAACGCGAGTTGGCGCGCTTCGATCCGCGCAAGCGGTGCGGCTTCGGGCAGGGCGGCGCTGACCTTGTCGACGGTCTTGCCGGCCTCGCCGCTGCTATTGGAGACTGTTTCGCCGGCGCGCGCATCGGTCGGCAGATCGCCAAGATGCGCCTCAACCATTTTCGCGATGAACGCTTGCCGCCGCTGGAGATCATCCGCCACTTTGCCAAGATCGGCACGATAGGCAGCCACACGGCTTTCGGCGCTGGCCACTTTTGCCTCGCGGTCGAGCAGATCTGAATGGTGCCAGCCGGCAACCAGCGAGGAGGTCGCGACGGTGGCCATGGTGCCGAGCCAAGCGAGCGCCAGCACCACCCCCAACGCGGCGACGCGCAGCTGCAACTTCCCGGAAATGCGGATAAATCGGACCTGGCCTTCAGAACGCATGAAAAACTCGCGATCCGGGAACAGGCGCCGCAGGCGCGCTTCGAGCGCGGCCCGGCTCAATTTCGGCAAATCGACCCCTCGGTTGTTGGGTTTGCGTTCGCGCTAGCGGCTAGCAGCGCGGCCGATGGCGAGCGAATCGAGTCCGCGAGACTCGGGCCGAATTGAATGACTCGCGCGATGAAGCGTTCCGGGCGCAGCAATTGTGCCGCATCCAGCGGCGCGACTCGGACCGGCGCTCCACTCCCCGGCTGACAATCGCTGATCCCGGTGCTAGGCGCAGCGCCATGTCGACATCTCCAGCTGCTCTCGCCCCCTCGGACAGCGAAGCGCCAGCGGCGCTGGTGGAGCGCCTTGCCCGCGCCGGCCGTACCGCGCAGCGCGCAGTTGCCCGCTTGTCCGATGCCGCCAAGGCCGATGCGCTGCGTGCGGCCGCGGCGGCCTTGCGCGTAGATGCCCCCAAGATTCTCGCCGCCAACGCGCGGGATGTCGCTGCTGGCGAGGCCAATGGGCTGACCGGCGCGATGCTTGACCGGCTCCGGCTGAACCCCGACCGTCTCGAGTCGATCGCCGCCGCGGTCGATCAAGTGGCGGCTTTGCCCGATCCGGTAGGCGCGGTGATCGATACCGCCACCCGGCCCAACGGCCTTGTCCTCAGCCGGGTGCGGGTGCCGATCGGGCTGATCGGGATCATTTACGAAAGCCGGCCAAACGTTACGGCCGATGCCGCCGCGCTGTGCCTGCGTTCGGGCAATGCGGTGCTGCTGCGCGGCGGGACCGAAGCTGTGCATTCCAATCGCGCGATCCATGCAGCGCTGGTGCAAGGGCTGTGCAGCGCCGGCGTACCGGCCGAGGCTGTACAGTTGATGCCCACACAGGACCGCGCCGCGGTCGGGGCCATGCTCACCGCCGCCGGCTTGATCGACATGATCGTTCCGCGCGGGGGCAAGAGTCTGGTCGCACGGGTTCAGGCCGATGCGCGGGTGCCGGTGCTCGCCCACCTCGATGGCATTTGCCACACCTTCATCCACGCCGCAGCCGATCCGGCGATGGCGCAGGCCATCGCGCTCAACGCCAAGCTGCGGCGCACCGGGATCTGCGGGGCGATGGAGACGCTGCTGCTCGACGCGACCTTCCCCGCCTCCGGCGCGGTGCTCGGCGCGCTGCTCGATAGTGGCTGCGAACTGCGCGGAGATGCGCGGGCCTGCGCGCTCGATTCGCGCATCCTGCCTGCTACCGCCAACGACTGGGACACCGAATATCTCGAAGCGATCCTATCAGTCGCAGTCGTCGACGGGCTTGATGCCGCGCTCGCGCATATCGCCGCGCACAGTTCGGCGCATACCGACGCGATCGTCACCGCCGACCCGGATGCCGCTGAACGGTTTCTGGCCGAAGTCGATTCGGCAATCGTCATGGTCAACGCCTCAACCCAGTTTGCCGATGGCGGCGAGTTCGGCTTGGGCGCTGAAATCGGCATCGCTACCGGCCGACTCCACGCCCGCGGTCCGGTCGCGCTCGAAGGGCTGACGACGTACAAGTGGCAGGTGCGCGGTTCAGGCCAGGTCCGCCCATGAGCTCACTGCTCTGAAACGCCAGATCCCGCACCGCGCAGGCCTGAAAACCGGGCTGCTTGGCGGCAGCTTCAATCCCGCGCACGGCGGCCATCGGCGGATCACGCTGTTCGCCATCGCCGCGCTCGGGCTCGACGAGGCGTGGTGGCTGGTCTCCCCCGGCAACCCGCTCAAACCGGCTGCCGGGATGGCCCCGCTCGATCGCCGCTTCGCTTCGGCGACAGCGCTCGCCCGCCGTGCGCCGATCCGGGTTACCGCGATCGAGCGCGAGTTTGGCACGCGTTACACCGCGCAAACCATCCGCAAATTGCGCCGCCGCTATCCGGCGCGGCGTTTCGTCTGGCTGATGGGTGCCGACAATCTCGCCCAGTTTCACCGCTGGCGCGATTGGCGCGCGCTGGCCCGTGCAGTGCCGATTGCCGTGATCGCCCGTCCGGGTTATGATGCGGACGCCCTCGCGAGCCCCGCGATGGCCTGGCTAGGCCGTTACCGGCGGTCTGCCGCCAGTTTTCGCAACCGGGCAGCATGGAGCGCACCCGCGCTGGTGATCCTGCGATTCGATCCCGATCCGAGATCGGCCACGGCCTTGCGCCGCGCCGATCCCGACTGGGCCAGCCATGTTTCGGCGAAGGCCCAGCGAGATCGTCTCACCCTCCGCCCGATTGAGCCGACCCTGTGAAACTCTCAAGGATATCAGGTTGTTCGGCTCCTGCCCGACTGAAGGAGCAGTTACGACCTACATGAACCAGGTCTCCCCCCAGCCTGCCCATCCCGGCGCGACCCCGTTGCCGCCGTCGGAACCCGGCTCGCTTCACGCTCTGATCCTGCAATCGCTCGATGACGATCAGGCGCAGGACATCGTATCCATCCCGCTGGAAGGCAAAACCGCGATCGCCGATCACATGGTCATCGCCTCGGGCCGTTCGACGCGGCAAGTCGCAGCAATGGCGCAGAAGCTCGCCGAGCGGATCAAGCACGGCGGTTTCGGCCACGCCCGGATCGAAGGGCTGCCCGCGGCCGACTGGGTGCTGATCGACGCTGGCGATGTCGTCGTCCACCTGTTCCGCCCCGAAGTGCGCAGCTTCTACAACCTTGAGCGGATGTGGGCCTTCGGCGACGCCCCGGTGGTCGCGGCCTGACCTGACTGACGTTGGCCGCGCGCTGCTGCCGGAACGGCCATGCACCTCCACATCATCGCGCGCGGCAAGATCGGCCGCTCGCCCGAGGGCGAACTGGTTGACCGCTATCTCAAGCGGATCGCCTGGCCGACCCGGCTGACCGAACTGCCTGAAACGGGCGGCACCGTTCCTCCAGCGCCAAATCCGACGCGCCAGGTTGTCCTAGACGAACGCGGGCGCCAGCTCGGCTCCGAAGAATTCGCGGCGCTGCTTGGCCGCTGGCGGGACGACGGCGTGCGCGAAGCGCGCTTCGTGATTGGCGCCGCCGATGGGCACGGCGAGGCAGCGCGGAGCGAGGCCGATCTGGTCATCGGGTTCGGTGCGATGACCTGGCCGCACCTCCTCGTCCGGGCGATGCTGGCCGAACAGCTGTGGCGCGCGACCAGCATTCTTGCTGGCCATCCCTACCATCGTTCGGGATAAGCTCCGCCCGATGCGCCGCTACCCCTTGATCCTCTCCGGCCTGCTTGCCGCGACGCTCGCCGGCTATGCTGCGGTGGCCCAGCAGGATGCGGGCTATACCGACCCGACGGAAACCCGGCGCGCGCTGTCCGAAGCGCAGCAGCAAGGAACCGCCGCGCGCAACCGCGCCGAACAGCTCGAAGCGGCCGCTGCGGCCGCCGGAGCTGCCGCCGAACGCAGCGCGGCGGAGGCTGCGGCTGCGGCCGCGCGGATCCAGCAGGCCGAGGCCGACGTAGCCGCACAGGCAGCCACGATGGCGTTGATCGACCGCCAGCGCGAGGCGCTCAGAGCGCGGCTGGCCGAGCGCCAGCAACCGCTGCTGCGGCTTACCGCCGCACTCCAGCGGCTGGCCCGGCGCCCGCTGCTGTTCACGCTGTTCCGCCCCGGATCGGTGCGCGATGCGATGCACATGCGGGCGCTGCTGGCGACGAT
>CANGQZ010000126.1 GCA_947455865.1 Sphingomonadaceae bacterium | reverse complement strand
GTATCGCGCTGCCCGAGTCAGTGACTTTAGTCCATGCCATCGAAACTGATGATCCGCCCGGCATCGAATCCTATTGGCACAGACGATTTGCTGAGCGCCGCGCAAACGGCGAATGGTTCAAGCTAGATGCGGATGATCTCCGCGCCTTCAAACGTCGAAAGTTTATGTAGGTCATAAATGCCCAAACGCACTGACATCTCCTCGATCCTCGTCATCGGCGCCGGCCCGATCATCATCGGTCAGGCCTGCGAGTTCGATTATTCGGGCACGCAGGCGATCAAGGCGCTACGCGAGGAAGGGTACCGGGTGATCCTGGTCAACTCCAACCCCGCCACGATCATGACCGATCCGGACATGGCCGACGCCACTTATATCGAGCCGATCACCCCCGAAGTCGTCGCCCGGATCATCGAGGTCGAACGGCCCGACGCGGTGCTCCCCACCATGGGCGGACAGACCGCGCTCAACACTGCGCTGGCACTGTTCAACGATGGCACGCTGGCCAAGTACGGCGTCACCATGATCGGTGCCGATGCCGACGCCATCGACAAGGCCGAGGACCGCCAGCGCTTCCGCGAGGCGATGGACAAGATCGGGCTTGAATCCGCCCGCTCCGGCGTGGCCCACACCGTGGAAGAAGCCTTCGCCGTGCTCGAGCGCACCGGGCTTCCCTCGATCATCCGCCCCAGCTTCACGCTCGGTGGCACCGGCGGCGGGGTCGCCTACAACAAGGCCGAGTTCGAAACCATCGTCCGTTCCGGGCTCGACGCCAGCCCCACCACCGAGGTCCTCATCGAGGAATCGCTGCTCGGCTGGAAGGAATACGAGATGGAAGTCGTGCGCGACCGGCACGACAACGCGATCATCATCTGCTCGATCGAGAACGTCGATCCGATGGGGGTCCACACCGGCGATTCGATCACCGTCGCCCCGGCGCTGACGCTGACCGACAAGGAATACCAGATCATGCGCTCGGCGAGCATCGCCGTATTGCGCGAGATCGGGGTGGAAACCGGCGGCTCGAACGTCCAGTTCGCGGTCAATCCGGCGGATGGCCGGCTGATCGTGATCGAGATGAACCCGCGCGTTTCGCGTTCCTCGGCGCTCGCCTCGAAGGCCACCGGCTTTCCCATCGCCCGCGTCGCGGCCAAGCTCGCGGTCGGCTATACGCTCGACGAGCTGACCAACGAGATCACCGGGGCCACCCCGGCCAGCTTCGAGCCGACAATCGACTATGTCGTCACCAAGATCCCGCGCTTCGCGTTCGAGAAGTTCAAGGGTTCCGAGCCGCTGCTCTCCACCGCGATGAAATCGGTCGGCGAGGTCATGGCGATCGGCCGCAACTTCAAGGAATCGATGCAGAAGGCGCTGCGCGGCCTCGAAACCGGGCTCGACGGCTTCAACCGCGTGACCGAACTGGTCGGCGCCACGCGCGACGAGATCACCGCCGCGCTATCCCGGCAGACGCCAGACCGCCTGCTCAACGTCGCGCAGGCCTTCCGTGAAGGCTTCACGGTCGACGACGTCAACGCCATCACCCACTTCGATCCGTGGTTCCTCCGCCAGATCGCCGAGATCGTGGCCGAGGAAGCCGCGATCACCGCCAATGGCCTTCCGCTCGATGCCGAAGGGCTCCGCCGCCTGAAAGCCATGGGCTTTTCCGACAGCCGCCTCGCCACGCTGGCAGTGCGCTCGGTTGGCGTGGCAGGCGGCATGGCCGATACCCAAGCGCGCCGCTCGGGCCTGCTCCACGATGCGCTCAAGGGCCTTGCCGGCGCGACCTCGGCCGCCGAAGTGCGCGAACTGCGCCACCGTCTCGGGGTCCACCCGGTGTTCAAGCGGATCGACAGCTGCGCCGCCGAGTTCGAAGCGGTCACGCCCTACATGTACTCGACTTACGAAGCGCCCAGCTTCGGCGAGCCCGAATGCGAGGCGCTGCCCTCCGGGCGCAAGAAGGTGGTGATCTTGGGCGGCGGTCCGAACCGGATCGGGCAGGGGATCGAGTTCGATTACTGCTGCGTCCACGCCTGTTTCGCCCTGGCCGAAGCCGGTTACGAAACGATTATGATTAACTGCAACCCCGAGACCGTCTCGACGGACTACGACACCTCGGATCGACTTTACTTTGAGCCGCTAACTGGCGAAGATGTTCTGGAAATTCTCCGCGTCGAACAATCGAAAGGCGAACTCCTTGGGGTGATCGTCCAGTTTGGCGGGCAGACCCCGCTCAAGCTCGCGCAAGTATTGGAAGACGCGGGAATTCCCATCCTTGGTACGTCGCCCGATGCGATCGACCTTGCTGAAGACCGCGAACGGTTTTCCGCGCTGGTCGAAAAGCTCGGGCTCAAGCAGCCAGCCAACGGCATCGCCCGCAGCCGCGACGAGGCGGTCGCGGTCGCTGCCCGGATCGGCTATCCGGTGTTGATGCGGCCAAGCTACGTGCTGGGCGGGCGGGCCATGGAAATCGTCGACAGCGTTGCCCAGCTCGATGACTACATCGCTACTGCAGTGCAGGTTTCGGGCGATAGCCCGGTGCTGATCGACCAGTACTTGCGCGATGCGATCGAGTGCGATGTCGATGCGCTGTGCGATGGCGAACAGGTCGTGGTCGCCGGGGTGATGCAGCACATCGAGGAAGCCGGGATCCATTCGGGCGACAGCGCCTGTACGCTACCGCCCTACAGTCTTGGCGCTGATATCATTGCCGAAATGGAGCGGCAGGCGCAGGCGCTGGCCATGGCTCTGGGGGTCATCGGACTGATGAACATCCAGTTCGCGGTGAAAGATGGCGCGGTCTACCTGATCGAGGTCAACCCGCGCGCCTCGCGCACCGTTCCGTTCGTTGCCAAGGCGATCGGCCAGCCCGTCGCCAAGATCGCGGCGCGGGTGATGGCGGGCGAAAAGCTCTCCAGTTTCCCGCCGTTCAAGCGCGAGTTCGAATACATGGCGGTGAAGGAGGCGGTGTTCCCCTTCGCTCGCTTCCCCGGGGTCGATCCGGTGCTCTCGCCCGAAATGAAGTCGACCGGCGAGGTGATGGGGCTGGACCGCGATTTCGCGATTGCCTTCGCCAAGGCCCAGCTTGGCGCGGGGGTACGGCTGCCCGATGGCGGAGTGATATTCGTCTCGGTCAAGGACAGTGACAAGCCGGTGATCCTCCCGGCGGTCAAGCAACTGGTCGCGCTCGGGTTTACGGTTATCGCCACGAGTGGGACTGAACGCTATCTGGCCGAGGCCGGCGTGGCGGTCACCCGCGTCAACAAAGTCGCCGAAGGCCGCCGTCACATCGTCGACCGGATTGTCGACGGCGAGGTGGCGCTGATCTTCAACACCACCGAAGGCTGGCAAAGTCTCAAGGATTCCAAATCGATCCGCCTTGCCGCGCTCGCCGGGCGGGTGCCCTATTTCACTACCGCGGCGGCTTCGGCGGCGGCGGTCGAAGCGATTGCGGCGCTGCGGGGCACGCAACTTGAAGTGCGCTCGCTTCAAGCCTATTATGGCTGAACCCACCGCGGCTCCCCCCACTCGCGACAGGTATGCGTTGTCCGTCTAGTGCGTTCTCTAACGCATTGCGGTATCAGGAGAATCGTCGCTGGGCGGAGCGACAGGAGGAACGAACGGAATGGCAAGTGTCGAAAAGCTGCCCATGCTGGCGGAGGGCTACGAAAAGCTCTTCACCGAGCTGAAGGCGCTGCGTGAGGAACGCCCGCTGATCGTCGATGCGATCGAGGAGGCACGCGCTCATGGCGACTTGTCCGAAAACGCCGAGTACCATGCCGCCAAGGAGCGG
Organism: Sphingomonadaceae bacterium; assembly: GCA_947455865.1. Lineage (GTDB taxonomy): Bacteria > Pseudomonadota > Alphaproteobacteria > Sphingomonadales > Sphingomonadaceae > Novosphingobium. The sequence continues at coordinate 4,229 of CANGQZ010000126.1, read as the reverse complement.
CAGGGCCAGGTCGAAGCCACCATCGCTGATCTTGAGGACAAAATCAGCCGCGCGAACATCATTGATCCGACTACACTTTCCGGCAACCGGATCGTGTTCGGGGCCACGGTGACGCTGCTCGATGAGGACGACAAGCCGATCCGCTACCAGATCGTCGGTCCTTACGAGGCCGATGCCCGAGTTGGCCGGATCAGTTACAATTCGCCGCTTGGGAAAGCGCTGATCGGCCGCAAGCGCGAGGAAGAGGTGGAAGTCACGGTGCCTTCGGGGGACCGTTGCTACGTCGTCGAAAAGATCGAGTTCATCTGAGCTTCCATCGGGATTGCACCGCGTTGCAATCCCGATGCGCAGGCCGGAAAGTCGCTCGCATCCGCGCCGTTCAGGCCGGCCGGTCAAGCGCCACGTCGGGTTCGAACAAGCGGTGCAGGTGCACCACCACATACTTCATCTCGGCATCGTCGACCGTGCGCTGCGCCTTGCCGCGCCAAGCCTCTTCGGCCTCGGCATAGCTGCCATAGACGCCGACCAGATCGAGATTGGCCAGATCGACAAAATCGTGGCCTTGGGGGTCGCTGACGCGGCCTCCCATGACGAGGTGTAGCTTCTTCATTAGGCGCAGGTTCCCGGAGAGGCGAGGAGATTATCCCCTATCGCCTCAGCTCCGGCAAGCCAAGGCTCAGGGCCGGTTCTGCGCGATAAGGCGGATCACCTGTTGCGCAATTCGCATACCCACGTCGCGCGCAAGATCGGCGGCGTCTCCGGCGGCACCGACGGCGCGCTTGCCGGCATGGGAGGCGCTTCCGCTGACCGTGCCGGACAGATCCTCAACCTTCTCGCCGAGTTCGCCGAGCAGATGGAGGCCTTCCTTGGTGGCACTCGCGGCGGCTTCGCTGGTTGCCTCGATGGCGTGCTTGCCATAGGCCAGCCCTAGCTCACCGGCCACGGTCGCCGCGGCTATCGCACTGCGGGTCAGCCGGCTGCCGGCCGAGCGCGGGATCAGTGCGCCGGCGACAACGCCCAGCGCCACCCCGCCGAGCACCATCGCGAAGGGATAATCCATCGCGAGCGCCCGCATGCCTTCGGGGGGGGGGGGGGGGGGCGCTTCGGCCGGGGCCGCGCGATCAAGTTCGGCCTGTGCCTCTTCGACCTTCTTGCGCAGTTCCTTGCGCTTGGTTTCGCCGTCGCTCACCGGGTAATCCTCTTTGCCGTCCAGTTTCGCAAACGCTGCCAGCGCGATGCCGGTTCCCCTGGCCACAGACGGTCTGCCAGCGCGGAACCCCAGCGGAGCAGCGGGCGCCGCGCGAACCAGGCCAGCAGCGCCGCCACGACTGCGGCGACAACCCAGCGATTGTCCCGCGCCACCGCTACGCTCTCGCCCGCCGCTTCGCGCGCGCGTGTCGTCACCTCGTGCGTCAAGCGTTGGCCCACCCCGCGTTTGGCGAGCGCGGTGCGCACCCGGGCGAGGCGTTCATCGAACACTGCGCGCGCCGCATCGCGGGTGGCGCGGTCGGCCGCGAGGTTGGTTTCGTCCGCACTCACGATTGTTTGTCCTTGGCGCCAAGCAATGCTGTCATCCGCCGCCAGCGGCCGCCCGCCGCGAACGCGCAGAGAGCCGCCGCCAACACCAACCCGCCCGCGACGATCGCGGTGGCGCCCCAGGCGGTGACCAGCGGGGTCAAGGCCAGCAGCAGACCCACCGTCAACGCACCCAGCGCAAACACCACCAATACCGCGGCCAGCGTGCAATAAATGGCAATGGTCTTGACCGAACGACCAACCACCGCGGCGCGCGATTTCTGATACGCCAGTTCGGCTTCGGCCAAAGTCTTGGCATCGGCCGCAAGGCGGCGCAGATCTGCTATCAACGGACCGATGCCGGCACCGTCGGTACCGTCATCGGCGTTCCGGTCGGGTTCGTCTGACATCGGTTCGTCCGGCATGGCGGCAGTCAGGCCGCGCGGTACCGTTGCTGTCAAGCGTCGTTCGACTTGCCCGATCCGCGGAACAGCCGCGCGATCAGGAAACCCGCGGTCGCGGCAATGCCGATCGCCAGCGCCGGGCTCTTGCGCACCGCCTCGCGCGCATCATCGCCAAGCTCGCTCAGATCCTTTGAATCGATCTTGGTTGCCACGTCCTCGAGCGATTTGGCAGCAGACCGGGCGTAATCGCCATAGCGCACGCCAAGCTTCTCATCGATCGTTCCGGCGTTGTTGACCACCAGCTTGGAAATCCCCGAGATTCCATCGACGACCTTGGTCTTGCCGTCGCTGGCAAGCGCCGCGGCTTTGTCGCGGGCCTGTTCGCCAAGCGCCTTGGCGTCCTCGAGCAGGTCCTCGCTCTTCTCGGCCAGCTTTTCACGGTAGGCCTCAGCGGTATCCTGCGCCTGCTTGCCCAGCGCCTGCGCGCCGGCCTTGGCATCTTCCAGCGCCTTGGCAAACTTTGCCTTGGCCGCGCCGCTCTCAACCGATTCGGCAGCGGGGGTTGCTTCGGGCTCGACCGGATCGGTTTCCGGAGTGGCTTTGCTCTTGGCCATGATCTTGCTCAATCCTTTGATTTGCGGACTTTCACCGCGCTGAACCGGTCCGTCCCGGGGTGCCGCTTCGCCGCGTGACCGGACGTGCTTGCCGCCCGTGGCCGACGCCGCTGCGTCTTTTCACCCCACACTCCTTAATGATGCGCCAACGCGGCTTGCCTGCCAAGGTTCCTTCGGCCAAGGGGCTCGCAAATTCACTCATTTATCGCACCGCAACACAAGGAGCATCTGCGATGACCGCGATCATTGATATCCACGGCCGCGAAATCCTCGACAGCCGCGGCAACCCTACCGTCGAGGTCGACGTTCTGCTCGACGATGGCAGCTTCGGCCGCGCCGCAGTACCCTCGGGTGCCTCGACCGGAGCGCACGAAGCGGTCGAACTGCGCGACGGCGACAAGTCGCGCTATCTCGGCAAGGGCGTGCTCAAGGCAGTCGATGCGGTCAACGGCGAGATCGGCGAGCTACTGCTCGGGCTCGACGCGGAAGACCAGCGCGATATCGACCTGGCTCTGATCGCGCTCGACGGTACCGAAAACAAAGCGCGGATCGGCGCCAACGCGATCCTCGGCACCAGCATGGCAGTGGCCAAGGCTGCCGCCGCCGCGCGCGGTTTGCCGCTTTACGCTTATATCGGCGGGGTTTCGGCGCATGTCCTGCCGGTGCCGATGATGAACATCATCAACGGCGGCGAGCATGCCGACAACCCGATCGACTTCCAGGAATTCATGGTCATGCCGGTGGGCGCCTCGTCACTGGCCGAAGCGGTACGGTGGGGTTCGGAGATCTTCCACACCCTCAAAAAGGGCCTTAGCCAGAAGGGCCTCGCCACTGCAGTCGGCGATGAGGGCGGGTTCGCCCCGAACCTTGCCAGCACCCGTGCCGCGCTGGACTTTATAATGGCCTCGATCGAACAGGCCGGGTTCAAGCTGGGCAGCGAGATCAAGCTGGCGCTCGACTGCGCGTCGACCGAGTTCTTCAAGAATGGAAAGTACGAAATCAGTGGCGAAGGTCTGTCGCTCAGCCCTGAGGCTTTCGCCGATTACCTTGCCGAGTTGACGGTGGCCTATCCGATCATCTCAATCGAGGATGGGATGAGCGAAGACGATTTTGTGGGCTGGAAGGCGCTGACCGACAAGATCGGCGACAAGGTCCAGCTGGTGGGCGACGATCTATTCGTCACTAATCCCAAGCGGCTGACAATGGGGATAAATCAGGGCCTCGCCAATTCGCTGCTGGTCAAGGTCAACCAGATCGGCACGCTGACCGAGACGCTCGAAGCCATCAGCATCGCCCAGCGTGCGGGATACACCGCGGTGATGAGCCATCGCTCGGGCGAGACTGAGGACGCAACCATCGCCGATCTGGCAGTTGCCACCAACTGCGGCCAGATCAAAACCGGCTCGCTCGCGCGTTCCGACCGGCTCGCGAAGTACAACCAGTTGATCCGGATCGAGGAAGAACTGGGCGCAGCGGCGGTCTATGCCGGGGCAGGGGCGTTTGGCCGGCTAGCCTAACCGCTCAAGCCTGCGGGGCATCGCGGCCCCAGCGAAATTCCGACCCAAACCAAACGGGCGGGCAGATTGCTCTGCCCGCCCGCTTTCGGTTCAGCGCTTAACCGCGTTCGCCCAGAGGAGGCGGAGGCGGGGGAGCCGGTGCCGGTTCATAGACCGGAGCCGGGGGCGGCGGAGGCGGC
>CANGQZ010000125.1 GCA_947455865.1 Sphingomonadaceae bacterium | reverse complement strand
CCGCGCCCCCCGAGGCGATTCCCAAAATCACAGCGGTTTCACACGAGGTAGGGGGTTCCCGAATGAACAAGAACGAACTGATCAGCGCGGTCGCCGAATCGAGCGGCCTGACCCGGGGCGATGCCACCAAGGCTGTTGAAGGCGTGTTTGACGCCGTCACCGGCGCGCTGAAGAAGGGCGACGAAGTGCGCCTGGTCGGTTTCGGCACCTTCTCGGTCGCCAAGCGCAAGGCCTCGACCGGCCGCAACCCGCGCACTGGCGAACCCATGAAGATCAAGGCGTCGAGCCAGCCGAAATTCAAGGCTGGCAAGGGCCTGAAGGACGCTGTCAACTAAGATCCAGTCCGGCACGCCGGCCGATCGCCTCCGGCCGCGTTCCGCACATTACGCCGCGCCCCCACAAGGGAGCGCGGCGTTTTGTGTTTTGGGCTTGGGTGCCAAGGCTGCCGGTAACGGGCCAGCCTCGCCTCCCTCAGCTCCCCAGCCGCACCAGCGCGGTCGGTGCCGCCGGTATCCGGGCGTTGACCGTCCACAGCAGCTTCTGCCCGGTGGGATCGGCCTGCGGGCCCTCGTCGGTGTTGTTGGCGAGCACCGCGCCGTCGGTGGTGATCGTGAAGGTGCCATCATAGATCGGCGGCGGCGCGGTGTCGCTCTTGCCGTCGCCGCCGCCCGCCAGGCCGGCTCCGCCCATCATGGCCGCAAACGGATTGCCGCCGCCAGCCATGCCGCCGGTGCCCGGCCCGAAGCCGGTGGCGTCGATCCGCACGGTGCCATCGGCGCGGCGGCTGATCTGCACGAACGGGTTGGTCATCGGAAACCGCTCGATCGTGGGGAAGGCGAAGTCGTGATCAAGCCGGCCCGAGAGGGCGAACTCGACCAGATAGAGCCCGTCGCCCTGATAGACCACGCTCTTCCAACCGACTTGTCGGCGCAGCCGTGCCGCCAGTTCCTCGGCCGCCTTGGGGTCGGACGGGTCAAGCCCGCCAAACATTGCCTTGGCCTGCTCGGCATCCTTTTTGGCCTTCGCCTCGCGATCGGCCGCGCCCTCGTCCCAGGTCTTGCGCTGCTCGGCCAGTTCGTCCTTGGTACAGGGGCGTTCCTTGAAGTCGTCGTCATAGCAGGTGTCGGGCTTGAACTCGGTCTGCCGGCCCTGCTGCGCCATCTTGCTCAGCGCGAGAACATGGATTTCACCGGTGTAAGTAAAGGTGAAGCGCCCATCCTTGCGCAAATCGAGCGCGGAGGTGAACCGCCCCGGGGTAAGCATGCACGCGGTCAGTGCCAAGCCCAGCAGCACCGCCGTTGCTGCGGCAATGCCGCGCTTCCAGTTCCATCCGCTCATCCCGTTTCCCCCTGTTGCCCGGTTCAATCCTCGCCGATTCGCGTTGCCACAGCGTAAAGCGCGATTGCGGCAGCATTGGAGACGTTCAGGCTCTCCATCGCCGCGCCGATCGGCAGCCGCGCCAGCGCGTCGCAGTGCTGGACGATGTTGTGCCGCATCCCTTCGCCTTCCGCGCCCAGCACCAACGCCACCGGCCCGGTGGGCAGCGCTTCGGCCAGCGTCAACGGTGCATCGCCGTCGAGCCCGATACGCCAGTATCCGGCCTCGGCCACTTCATCGAGCGCGCGCGCCAGATTGACCACCCGCACCCATGGCACCACCTCGAGCGCGCCCGAGGCACTTTTCGCCAGCGTCCCGCCTTCGGCCGGTGAGTGACGGTCCTGCGTCAGGAGCGCGCAGGCCCCGAACGCCGCCGCCGAGCGCAGGATCGCGCCGACATTGTGTGGATCGGTGACCTGATCGAGCACCACCAACGGCCGCGCCGGATCGCCGGTCAGCACTTCGTCAAGGAACGCGTCGGGCAGCGGCTCGCAATCGAGCACGAGGCCCTGATGCGGCGCATCACGCGCCACCAGCCGCCCCAGATCGGCGACGTCGGCGTATTCGACCGGAAAGTTTGCCGGCAGTTCGCCATCGAGCGAGGCGATGCCGTCGCGGGTCGCCCACAGCTTGCGGTGCTGACGCTCGGGGTTCTTCAGCGCCGCCTCGACCGCGTGGCGGCCCCACAGCCGCACTGCCCCGGCCGAGCCCCGGCCCGAGCCGCGCCCGCCCTGCATCCGTCCGGCGCGCCCGCGCAGCCCGCGCGATGGCTTGCCCTCGCGCCCCGCTCCGCCTGTATCTCGTGCCATTCCCGGTCCTTCCGCGCGCTGCCCGTTCTCCGGGCGCCTGAATGCGGGCCATGCCCGCCGCCCCATTGACAGGCAAGCCCCGCTTCGCCATTGGAGCCGCCTCTCGGCCGGACGGCCCCGGTTCCTTGCGAACCCGGGCCAACATCTGCGGGTTCGCCCGCCCCGGCAAGCTGGTGTGGACAGGTGGCCGAGTGGTTAAAGGCAGCAGACTGTAAATCTGCCCGCGCAAGCGTACGCTAGTTCGAATCTAGCCCTGTCCACCACCCGCTTTCCTTTGCATGCGCTGCGGCGTCCGGCCCACTGCGGGCCTCTCTCGCGTCAGGGTGGGCTGTCAGGCCCAGCGCAACGCACTCTGTCGACGAAGACGACACCCCGTCCGGCCAGCCGCCTTGCCCCCCCGCCGCCGAGGGCCTAGATGTCCCCCATGTCCGGAGAGATCACCGATAACCGCGGCCGCGGCGAAGCTGGCTGGCATTGGCCCAGCGTTCACCCCGAAGGGCGCAAGTACGCGCTGATCGTTGCCGGCGCCGCGCTGGTGTTTGCGCTGCTCGCGTGGGAAACTTTCGCCTGGCCACTCGGCTTCCTCTCGCTGTGCGTGCTGGCCTTCTTCCGCGATCCCCAGCGAGTCACGCCGCAGGGCGACAACCTGATCATCGCCCCCGCCGATGGCCTCGTCACGCTGATCCGCCGGGTCGATCCGCCGCGCGAGCTGGTGCTGGATGATGGCACCGGCGCGCCAGGGCTGGGCTCCGCGCCGGTTACCCGGATCTCGATTTTCATGAGTGTGTTCGATGTCCACATCAACCGCGCGCCGGTCGGCGGCACGGTGCGCCGGGTGGTCTATATCCCCGGCCGCTTCCTCAACGCCGATCTCGACAAGGCGAGCGAGGAGAATGAGCGCCAGCATATCCTTATCGAGCGCAGTGACGGCGTGCGCATCGGCCTGACCCAGATCGCCGGGCTGATCGCGCGGCGTATTGTTCCGTTCATCAAGCCGGGCGACATCCTCGCCGCCGGCCAGCGGGTCGGACTGATCCGCTTCGGCAGCCGGGTCGATGTTTACTTGCCCGAGGGAACCGAGCCCAAAGTGGTGCTCGGCCAGAGCGTGATCGCCGGCGAAACCGTGCTCGCCGAACTCGGCGCAGAGCCGGTGATCGAGGGCATCACGCATTGAGCATTCCGCGATGAGCGAATCCGAACGCGGGCCGCGGCGGCTGACCGAGCGCGGGCCGCTGCCGGGCCGGCTCCCCGGCGGACTGACCCTGCGTGCGCTGATCCCCAATGCGATCACCGCCTCGGCGCTCGCCTGCGGGCTGACCGGGATCCGCTTTGCGATCACCGCCGCCACCGGTCATCCGCCCGCGCCCGGTCCGGCCGATGCCGGGCTGCCGCTCAGCGATTGGGAGAAGGCTGTGCTGGCGATCATTCTGGCGGGCCTGCTTGACGGGATCGACGGCCGCGTCGCGCGGATGCTGCGCGCACAGTCACGCTTCGGGGCCGAGCTCGACAGTCTGGCCGATGCAATCTCGTTCGGGGTCGCTCCGGCGCTGATCCTGTTCCTGTGGTCGCTGCAGGATTTGCCGCGACTGGGTTGGTTCGCCAGCCTGGCGTTTGCGATCTGCTGCGCGCTGCGGCTCGCCCGCTTCAACGCCCAGATCGATACAGCCGATCAGCCGCACAAGTCCGCCGGATACCTCACCGGCATTCCCGCTCCGGTCGGCGCGGGGCTGGCGTTCCTGCCGATGTATGTGTGGATAGCGACCGGGTGGAGCGAGGTGCGCGAACCGCTGCTGGTCGGCGGCTGGCTGGCGCTGATCGCGTTCCTGATGATTTCCAACGTGGCGACACTGTCGTGGACCGCGCTGCGCCCGCGCCGTTCGGTCCGGCTCGAACTGCTCGCCATCCTTGCGATGGTGGGCGCGGCCCTGATCAGCGAGCCGTGGTTTACATTGGTCGGGCTATGCGGGGCTTACCTGGCGCTGATGCCGTGGGGCATTGTCAGTTATGGCCGGATCAGGCGGCAACGCGCAGCGCGGGCTGCTGCCGGGGCCGGGCGGGACGCGCCGCCGGCGGCGTGATCCGCGCAAGTCGCGCCGGTGCCGCCGCGATCGGCGCGGCAGTGATCGCCAGCCGTGCCCACACCGCCTCGGTCTCGGCCGATGCCGCCAGCTGTGCGCGGATTGCCGCAAACTCGCGGCCATAGCGCCGCCAGCTCAGTGCCAGTGTTGCCAGCGCGAACATACCGCTCACCGCAAACAGCCCGGGGAGAACGAAGGTGGCGATCACAGCAATCATCGCGGCAAATCCCTTTTTCGTTTCAGGTCAGCACTTTGGATAAGAACGGGGAAACTGTGTGGATAACCTGTGGGCCAGCTACCGGTTCCGTGTTCCTCTGTGATCGCGTTATGTTCTATTCCTGTTCTGTGTGTCAAGCCCGATTATCACCATTTGTTCCAATTTGCTCCATTCTGGTGTTTTCTCGCTGGCAACCCGCGCAATTTGCCGCTAGGGGCGCCCGGTCGCGAACACTTCGGCATGGTGCCGGCGTGGCCATCGCGGCAAATCCACACGGGAAGCACACCCACCGGTGCCGCAGCGGGCTGATCCGCACGGTTCCAGCTTCCCGGAGGCCCAACCGGAAAGGATACCACCATGGCGGCTCCCGTCGTGACCATGCAGCAATTGATCGAGGCCGGTGCCCACTTCGGCCACCAGACCCACCGCTGGAACCCGCGGATGAAGCCGTATATCTTCGGCGCCCGCAACGGGGTTCACATCCTCGATCTGTCGCAGACTGTGCCGCTCTTCGCGCGCGCGCTGGATTTCATCTCCGGCACTGTCCAGGCGGGCGGCAAGGTGCTGTTCGTCGGCACGAAGCGTCAGGCCCAGCAGCCGATCGCCGATGCTGCGCGCGCCTCGGGCCAGCACTTCGTCAACCACCGCTGGCTGGGCGGAATGCTCACCAACTGGAAGACCATCTCGGGCTCGATCAAGCGGATGAAGACGCTTGAGGAACAGCTGAGCGGTGACACCACCGGCCTCACCAAGAAGGAAGTCCTCCAGCTCACGCGGGAGCGTGACAAGCTGGAACTGTCGCTCGGCGGCATCCGCGACATGGGCGGTATTCCCGATGTGATGTTCGTGATCGATGCCAACAAAGAAGAGCTGGCGATCAAGGAAGCCAACGTGCTTGGCATCCCGGTCGTCGCGATCCTCGATTCGAACGTCTCGCCCGATGGCATCGCGTTCCCGATCCCGGCGAACGACGATGCCAGCCGCGCGCTGCGGCTATACTGCGAAACCGTTGCCGCCGCCGCCAAGAAGGGCGGGCGTGAGGCGGTCGTCGAATCGGGCATCGATATCGGCGCGCTCGATGAGCCGGTCGAGGAAGAGGCCATCGCCGCCGCGTCGGTTGAAGGCTGAAGCGGATCCGGGGCAGGCTGCACGCGCAGTCCGCCCCGTCCGCTGCCCGATATGTGACCGGATATGTGACCACGGTCATAATTCTGTAGGGAGCCGGGTCCACGGGCCCGGCGACTCCCCGTGAAGAACCCCCGTTACCAACAAGGAATTCTGCGATGGCTTACACCGCCGCTGACGTGAAGAACCTGCGCGAGCGCACCGGCGCCGGCATGATGGATTGCAAGAAGGCGCTCGATGAGGCCGCCGGTGATTTCGAAGCCGCGGTCGATGCGCTGCGGGCGCGCGGCCTCGCCGCCGCTGCCAAGAAGTCGAGCCGCACGGCCGCGGAAGGGCTGGTCGGCGTTGCCGTCAGCGGCACCCGCGGGGTCGCGCTCGAAGTCAATTCGGAAACCGATTTCGTCGCCAAGAACGATCAGTTCCAGGATTTCGTGCGCAAGGCCACTCAGGTCGCGCTCGGGCTCGATGGCGATGACGTCGAGGCGCTGCGCGCTGCGGCTTATCCCGATGGCGGCACTGTCGGCGAAAAGCTGACCAACAATGTCGCTACCATTGGTGAGAACCAGCAGCTGCGCCGGATCAAGACCGTCGCGGTCTCGGCCGGTCTGGTCGTGCCCTACGTCCACAATGCTGCCGCCCCCGGCCTCGGCAAGATCGGCGTGCTCGTCGCGCTCGAATCCGCTGCCCCGGCCGATGCGCTCGAAGCGCTGGGCAAGCAGATCGCCATGCACATCGCCGCAGCTTTCCCGCAGGCGCTGTCGGCCGAGGACCTCGATCCCGTGGTGCTGGAGCGTGAGCGCAAGATCGCACTTGAAAAGGCGGTCGAGGAAGCGGCCAAGAGCGGCAAGCAGATCCCCGAGGAGATCCTCGCCAAGCGCGCCGATGGCGCTGCGGCGAAGTACGCCAAGGAAAACGCGCTGCTCAGCCAGGTCTTCGTGATGGATAACAAAACCCCCATCGCGCAGGTCGTCGAAGCGGCCGGCAAGGCGGCGGGCGCCAAGATCGCGCTGACCGACTATGTCCGCTTCCAGCTCGGTGAAGGCATCGAAAAGGCGGAGACCGATTTCGCCGCCGAAGTCGCTGCGGCTGCTGGCCTGAACTGATCGCGCGCCCCTTCCCGCGTGCGGGAAGGGGCTGCACGTTGGCGGACGGATTCCGCCCTTGCGCCCCGCGCCGCCGCCCTTGGCAGGCGGGGCGCGCTCGTTATAAGGGCCGCCACCCCATCCGCGAGTGCCCGTTTCAATGACCGCCCCGAGCTACAAGCGCATCCTCCTCAAGCTCTCCGGCGAAGTGCTGATGGGCAGCCAGCCGTTCGGGATCGATCCCGAATTCGTCGCTGAAATGGCGCAGGAGGTGAAGGCGGCGAAAGAGACCGGGCTGGAAATCTGCCTTGTCATCGGCGGCGGCAACATCTTTCGCGGGATGGCCGGCGCGGCCAAGGGGATGGACCGGGCGCAGGCTGATTATATGGGCATGCTCGCCACGGTGATGAACGCGCTGGCGATGCAGAATGCGCTCGAACAGGCCGGCGTCCCCACCCGCGTCCAGTCCGCGATCGAGATGGACAAGGTGTGCGAGCCGGTGATCCGCCGCCGCGCCGAACGCCACCTTGAAAAGGGCCGGGTGGTGATCTTCGCCGCCGGCGTCGGCGCGCCCTATTTCACCACTGATTCGGGCGCCGCGCTGCGGGCTGCCGAAATGAAATGCGATGCGCTGTTCAAGGGGACTAGTGTCGACGGCGTCTACGATGCCGATCCCAAGACCAATCCCGCAGCGATCCGTTATGATACCGTCGATTACGATACGGTCCTCGCCGATAACCTCAAGGTGATGGACGCTAGCGCGGTGGCGCTGTGTCGTGACAATTCGATCCCGATCATCGTCTTTTCGATCCGCGAGAAGGGCAACCTTGCCCGGGTGCTGCGCGGCGAGGGGACTCAAACAATCGTGCAGAAGGGAGCCTGATCATGGCCAAGTACGACAAGGCCGATATCGAACGCCGGATGAAGGGCGCGGTCGAGGCCCTCCGCCACGATCTGTCTGGCCTGCGCACCGGCCGCGCCAACACCGCGCTGCTCGAACCGGTGACGGTCGAGGTCTACGGCAGTCACATGCCGCTGGCGCAAGTCGCCACGATTTCCGCGCCGGAACCGCGGCTGCTCTCGGTGCAGGTGTGGGACAAGTCGAACATCGGCCCGGTGGAAAAGGCGATCCGCTCGGCCGGACTCGGGCTCAATCCGATCAACGATGGCAACACCCTTCGCCTGCCGATCCCCGATCTGACCGAGGATCGCCGCAAGGAACTGGCCAAGCTGGCCGGCCAATATGCCGAGAAGGCGCGCATCGCCATCCGCAACGTCCGGCGTGACGGGATGGACGCACTCAAGGCCGATGAGAACAAGAAGGAAATCGCCGAGGACGAGCGCAAGCGCGCCGAAACCGATCTCCAGAAACTCACCGACGAACAGATCAAGGCCGCT
>CANGQZ010000124.1 GCA_947455865.1 Sphingomonadaceae bacterium | reverse complement strand
GCGGCCAGTGCGATCATGGAAAGGTGATGGCGGTCCATCGTCAGCCCCCGTACCCGTAGTACGATCCAAAGCGCCGGCCGCTCGGCGAGAAGTGCACGGCATTGAGCAGCATTTGAATGTTGGGACACCCGGAAAGCAGCGAGATCGCATCCTCGAGCGCGCCCTGCCCGGTCCGGTCGGCCCGTGCGACAACCACCGCCTGCCCCACGTACTTGGCCAGTTCGGCGGCAGGCGAAGCCGCCAGCGCTGGCGGGGAATCGAAGATCACCATGCGGTGCGGCGCGCCGTCAGTCAGCCGGTCGAGCACCGTGCGGGTGCGCGAACTGGCCAGAAATTCGGTGTCGGAATTGGTCGCATTGCCCGCGGGCAGCACCCACAGCCCGGGGATGTCGGTGCCGATCACGCACTCGGCCACGTCAATCGACGGATCGGCCAGCGCGTCCATCAGCCCTGCACCGCCCGGCAGGCCCAGCGTCGAGAGAACCGAGGGTTTGGCGAAATCGGCGTCCACCAGAACGACCTCGCTTTCCTTCTCCGCGGCGATCGCCAGCGCGAGGTTGACCGAGCAGTAAGTCTTGCCTTCGCCCGGCAGCGGCGAACACATCAGCACCCGCTGCGCCGCCGGCCCCATCCCGCCGCGGCGCAATTCGTCGGCCTGCTGGAGCAGCTGGCGCTTGACGATGCGGAACTCCTCCATCAGCCCGGTGACGCTGCCTTCGGGCACGATCAGCCCTAGATCGCGCAGCTGCTTGCGGTCGATCGCATGGTGCACCGGCGCGAAAATCGCTGGCGCAACCCCCGTTTCCCCCTCCACTTCAGAGGTGCGGACCGGGGGAGTTGAGCCTCAGGCGCAGCCGGCGCCGATACGGCCACCGGCACTGCAACAACCTCGGGCACGACTGGCGCGGAAATCACCGCCGCCGCCGGCACAGCCGCCTCGCGCACCGGCACCACATCGGCCGGATCGCCCCGGCGCGCCATTCCGCCCAGTTTGCCCAGATTGTACCCTTCGAGCGCGCGCTCGACCGAGGATTTGCCCGTCACGGGGCCGCCTGGCTGGCCGGGTAGCGGGATCTTGCGATGTTCGGTCATCCCCGCCCCCTCACGCGACCATGCCGCGCTGCACGAACTCACTGGCGAGCAGCAGCACGAACACCGCTCCCAGCGCTGCGCTGGCGCTGATGAAATACTTGAGCCGCTTGGCCCGCAGCGCGCGCCCGGCATCGGTCAGGGTGTGGGAGATCGCACCCAGCACCGGCAGGCCAAGCGCCTTTTCCAGCCGCTGGGTCGTTTGGAATGTCGAACGCAGCTGGCCCATCGCGAACGCGGCCGCGACGCCCGCGCCGATCCCGACGATCAGCACGCCCAGCAGCAGCAGCGGCCGGTTCGGCGCGATCGGGCTGCGCGGGGTGGTTGGCGGATCGATCACTTGAAACTTAACCGCGCTGCGCTCGGTCTCAACCTGCCCGCGCAGCCGCAGCTCCTCGCGGTCCTGCAGCAGCTTGTCATACTGCTGCTTGAGCACGTCGTAATCGCGGCTGATCCGCTGCGCCTCTGCGGCCACTTCGGGATTGGCGGTCTGCTGCGAGCCGATCTGGGCCAGCTCGGCCTGCGCCGAAGCCCGGCGCGATTGCAGGGCCAGCAGGTCGGCCTGCTTCTGCGCGCGGATCGAGGTCAGCGAGCTATAGGCCGGATTGGGCACGCCGCCCCCCGGCCCTTCGGCAGCCGCCGCCTGGCGCAATGCCGCCACCTGGTTCTTCGCCGCAATGACGTCGGGGTGGCTGTCGGTCAGCCCGCGCGCGCGCATCGACGCCAGATCTTGCAGCGCCTGCGCCAGCGCGCCCTTGGCCCCGCCGCCGCCCGCACCTGCCAGCGATTGCGGCGTGCCGGCGATCTGGCCATTGATCGCGGCCAGTGCGCTCTGCGCCGCCGCCAGATCGGCATCGATCCCGCGCAGCTGCGCCCGCGTCGCTTCCATCCGCTGCACCAGCGAGGCCCCGCCCGCGGCGCTATCGGGGTTCTTCGCTTCGAACGCCAGACGGCGCTGCTCGGCTGCTTCCAGCTGCTTCTGCCGGTCGCTCAGCTGCTGGTTCATGAACTCGAGCGTCTCGGTCATCTCGCCGCGCCCGCCCGCCAGGTTCTCCTCGCGGAAGATGTCGATCAGCTTCTGGACGATGTCCTGCGCCAGCTTCGCGCTCTCCGCGTCCGACAACGCGCCGTCGGTGCTGGTGCCGCTGATCTCGAACAGGTTGTCCTGCTGGCTGACGACTTTCACCGCCTTGCCCAGCAGCAGCACTTTGGCTTCCATCTGCTTGGGGGTGACCACACTGTCGCCCAGCCGGGTCGCGCGGACGACCTTCTCCAGATTGATCGCGCTGGTCAGCGTCTGGCGCACCCGCTCGATGTCGCGCTTGCGGTCGCCCACGCCGATGCCGATCTGCTCGGCCAGCGCATCGTCGAGCTGAACGAAGATGCGCGCTTTGGACTCATACGAGTTGGGCACGGTCGCCACCGCCAGCCAGCCGAGCAGGCACACGCCCCACGCCACGGCCAGCGCCAGCCAGCGGCGGTGCCACACGCTGAACAAGGCCGCGCGGGCTTCATCGAGGATGCTGTTCACGATGGGATCCCCGGCCGCCTCAAAACGCGCTCTCGGGGATGATGATGACGTCGCCGGGCATCAGCATCACGTTGGCCTGGCTGTTGCCCTTCTTGAGCAGATCGCCCAGCCGCAGCGCATATTCGCGCTGGCGGCCGCTCTCCTTGTCAAAACGGATCAGCTTGGCACGATTGCCTGATGCATATTCGGACAGTCCGCCCACCGCGATCATCGCGTCGAGCACGGTCATGTTGGCGCGGTAAGGGATCGAGGCCGGCTTGGTTGTAGCGCCCACCACGCGGACCTGCTGGCTGAACGTCCCGGCAAACTTGTTGACGATCACCGAAACCAGCGGCTCCTGGATGTATTGCGAAAGCTGGAGCTTGAGGTCTTCAGCCAGCATCGAAGGGGTCTTGCCCACGGCTGGCATGTCGGTGATCAGCGGAGTGGTGATCCGCCCGTCGGGGCGCACCTGCACGCTCGCACCCAGTTCGGGGTTACGCCACACGAAGATGGTCAGCTCGTCGAGCGGGCCGATCACATAGTCCTCACCCGGGCCTTCCTGCATCGCCACGAACGAGGCAGGCGGCAGCTGCGGCCCGCTCGCCGAACCGGCACAGCCGCCCAGCGCCAGGCTCGCCAGCGCCGATCCGGCGAGCAGCATGGAAAAGCGGGAAATCGGCATCGGCAGGTCCTCGGCTTTGCGCACGGCGCACCGGCGGAAGGGCTGGCCTGTCCCTATCCCGCACAGTCCGCGCACGTCTGTGGCCTGCCGATATCGACAAAAAGGGTGAACATCCGGTTAGTAATCTGCCCGGATTCGGGCTTCGCGCCCGGTTTCCGAGCACCGGTCCCGAAACGGGACGTAACATTTCAGAAGGTTAAGTGCCCCGTTCCCGGCAGCGCGAGAGGCGCTTCTCCGCGGCAAGAGGGGACTGGGGGCGGGAGAACCACCGCGCCGGCGATCGTTAAACCAACATCTCCCGCGCCGGCCCGTGGCCCAGAAACTGCGCCGGGCTGGCGCTGGCCCCATAGGCCCCGGCGCAGAACACCGCCACCAGATCGCCCACTTCCGCGCGCGGGAACCCGGCCTTGTCGGCCAGCCGGTCCAGCGGGGTGCACAGGCAGCCAACCACGCTCGCCTCTTCCTCCACCGGCGCGCCGAAGCGGGTGGCGATCGCCACCGGATAGTTGCGCCGCACCACCGTGCCGAAGTTGCCCGATGCCGCCAGCTGATGATGCAGCCCGCCGTCGGTGATTAGAAACACCTCGCCGTGGCTGGCTTTGCGGTCGATGATCCGGGTCAGGTAAACCCCCGCCTCGCCCACCAGAAACCGGCCCAGTTCAAGGCACAGCTGCGTCCCCGCCAGTTCGGCCGGCAGCGCCACCAGCCGCGCCGCCAGCGCCGCGCCAACCGCCGCCAGATCGAGCGGCTCGTCCCCGGGGAAATAGGGGATGCCAAAGCCCCCGCCCAGATTGAGCCGGGGCAACGCTGCCCCGCTCTCCCGCGTCAACCGCGCCGCAAGGTCCAGCGTGTGCCCCTGTGCCTCGATGATAGCATCGGCTGATAGCGCCTGGCTTCCGGCGAAAATGTGCAGGCCCCGCCACGCAGCGCCGGCGGCGATCAAGCGCCGGATCAGCGCCGGCACCCGCTCGGCATCGATCCCGAACGGCTTGGCCCCGCCGCCCATCTTCATCCCCGAGCCCTTCAGCTCGAAATCGGGATTGACCCGGATCGCCAGCCGCGGCGTGACGTCAATCTCGGTAGCTATACCTAGCGCCCGCTCGGCCTCTGCCTCGCTTTCAAGGTTGATCGTCACCCCGGCTGTCAGGGCTGCAGTGAGCTCGTCGTCGCGCTTGCCCGGACCGGCAAAGCTCACTCGGCCCGGATCGATCCCCGCCGCGCGGACGATGGCCAGCTCGCCGGCAGAGGCGATGTCGAACCCATCGACATATTCAGACATGACACGAAGAAGCGGTTCATAAGGATTTGCTTTAACGGCATAATGGATATCGATCCCGGCGGGCATCGCCGCCCGCAGCGCAGCGATCCGCGCAACCACCATCTGTCGTGAATAGACGAACAGCGGGGTCGCACCGGCGGCTGCTACCAGCGCGGTAACAGGATGATACCCTATCTGAAGAATACCATCCATAGCACTGAATCCATGCGGAATAGGGCCAAGCGGCTTCATCCCGCCAGCTCCGTCGCCAGCAAAGTCCGATCAATCTTGCCATTCGGCCCGAGCGGCAGCGCCCCGCGCCAGTGGATCGCCTTCGGCTGCATGAAGTTCGGTAATTCTTGCAATAGCTTCTGCTTCAATACCAATTCCGTTTCTGAACTGTGTTGCCAACCCTGCACGATCAGGTGCACCGCCTGCCCCAGCCGCTCGTCAGGCACCCCCAGCGCCACCGCTTCGGCCACCAGCCCGGTCGCCAGCGCCGCCTCCTCGATCTCCTGCGGGCTGATCCGGTTGCCTGCCGATTTGATCATCGCATCGCGCCGCCCGGCGAAATAGAGCAACCCGTCCCGGTCGCGCCGCACCCGGTCGCCCGACCATACCGCGATCCCGCCATAGTGCGAATCGGGCGGTGCTGGCCGAAACCGTTCGGCAGTCCGCTCCGGATCACGCCAGTAACCTTGCGCCACCAGCGGCCCGCAATGGACCAGTTCGCCCTCCTCGTCATTGGCAGTGATATCACCCGTTGATGTCACCACCAGCACTTCGGCATGGGGGATCGCCGTACCCATCGAAGTGGGATGCGCGTCAATCAGCGCGGGATCAAGAAAGGTCGAACGGAATGCCTCGGTCAGGCCATACATCGCATACAGCCGTGCCGCCGGAAATAGCGCGCGCAGCCGCCGCACCAGCGGGATGCTCAGCGCCCCGCCGCTATTGGTCAACCGGCGCAGCTGTGCTGCGATCTCGACCGGCCAATCCAGTTCGGCCAGTTGCACCCACAGCGGCGGCACCGCCGCTAGCGTGGTGATATCATGGCGCGCTATCGCCTTCACCACGTCTCGCGGGGTCAGGTAATCAAGCGGAGCCACCGCGCCCCCGGCATACCATGTGGAAAGCAACTGGTTCTGCCCGTAATCGAACGCCAGCGGCAGCACCGCCAGCGTGCGGTCCTGCGGGGTCAGCGCCAGATAGCCCGCCACACTTTCGGCCCCTAGCCACAAGTTGGCGTGGCTTAGCATCACCCCCTTGGGCAGGCCGGTCGAACCACTGGTATAGAGGATCGCCGCCAGGGCATCCGGGTCAGCCGCCGAGGGCGGCAGTTCGGCCCCCAGTGCCGAAGCTTCGGCCAGGGCCTCATCCTCACCCAGCATACGATATAGTCCGGCGATATCATCGCCCGTTAGTGTCGCCAGCCGCGCCGGCGAACCGATCAGCAGGCGCGCCCCGCTATCGGCCAGAATATGCGCCGCCTGCCCGCGCTTGAGCAGCGGATTGATCGGCACATGCACCAACCCGGCCCGCGCCGCCGCCAGCGGTAGCAGGCAGGTCAGCTCGCCCTTGGCCGCCCAGCTCGCCACACGCGCACCCGGCTCGGGGACATGATGGCTTAACCAACCGCTAAGCTCAGCGACACGCGCTCTTAAGTCCTTGTATGAGAGGGTGCCGCCGCGCAGCAGTAGCGCGGGGGCGGCGTCCGCCCCGGTCAGCACGAGATGGTCGAGCGGCCGAATCTCAGGACCGGGTATCGTCGGCACTGTGCGCTGCGCACTCCACATGGGGGTTGAACCTGATTGCCGTAGAATATCTTGACGATCTGCGCAAAGCATCCGGCGATGCCGCCATTGCGGCACTGCTCGCTTCCGCCACGGCGCCATTTGACCGCGCCGCGTGGTGGGAGGCTCTCGTCGCACAATGCGGGCTCGCCCCGCTCTACGCCATCGCGCGCAGAGCTGATGGTTCCGCCCTGCTCGCACTCAGCCCGCCGGCACCACGCTCACCGCGCTCGCCAACTGGTATACCTTCCGCTGGCGTCCGCTGGTCACCCCTGGCGCGGATCCCGCCCCGCTGCTCGCCGCGCTCGCCCGCGATCTTGCCCGCCGTGCCGATCGGCTGACGCTGTCCCACGTCCCCGAACAATGCGGCTCGGCCAGTGCCCTCACTTTGGCGCTGCGCGGCGCCGGCTGGTTCGTTTCGGTCCAGCCAGACGATACCAACCACTTTCTCGATGTCGCGGGCCGAAGCTACGAACAATTCCTCGCCTCGCGCCCCGGCCCGCTGCGCACCACCCTGAAACGCAAGGCCGGCAAAGTTTACTGCACCGTCCACCGCGCCTTCAGCGATGATATCTGGGCGTGCTATCAGGCAATCTATGCCGCCAGCTGGAAGCCGGCCGAGGGCTCCCCCGCCTTCCTCGAACGCTTCGCCCGCGCCGAAGGGGCCGCCGGCCGGCTCCGGCTGGGGATCGCCGAAATCGCCGGTCAGCCGGTCGCCGCGCAGCTTTGGACGGTCGAGGCCGGCACAGCCTATATCCATAAGCTGGCGCACCGTGATGACGCCAAGGCGCATTCGCCGGGCACCGCGCTCAGCGCCGCCCTGTTCGCCGAGGTGATTGACCGCGACCGGGTCGGCGCAATCGACTTCGGCACCGGCGATGATCCTTACAAGCGCGACTGGATGGATGATATCAGGCCGCGCTATCGCATCGATGCGCTCTGGCCCCGTTCTCCCCGCGTCTGGCCATCCCTCGTCAAAGCCGTGTTGCGCCAAGGCTTTCACGCGGCTAGAGGCCCCGCCTTACCGCCTGCATTGCTACCGGAACGCCGATGACCGCACATATTGACCGCCAGTTGCGCCAGATCCTTGCCGACGTGCTCGGGCTCGATCTGCGGGCGGTTGCGGCCTTCGATGCCGATACCGGGTTGTTCGGCCACCTCCCCGAACTCGATTCGCTCTCGGTCGCCGGCCTGCTCACCGAAATGGAAGACCGCCTTGACTTCATCATCGATGATGACGAAGTCGATGGCGAACTCCTCGAAACGTACGGCTCGCTGCTCGCCTTCGCCAAGGCGAAGCTGGCCGGTGCCGGCGCCCGCGCCTGAGCCGTCTGGGCCTGCCGCGTGATCGCCGGCTGGCCCTGCCCTGTCCCTGATGCCGCAGCGGCAGAAGAATACGCTGTCACTTTCCCCCGCGGCCGCGCCCTCCGTCTGCTGATTGTCCCGGCGCTGTTCGATGAAGCCAACCGACTGCGCCGCCTGACCGTCGAAACCATGCGCGCGCTTGATGGCGCCGGGATCGACAGCGCCCTGCCCGATCTCCCCGGCACGAACGAAAGCCTCCAGCCACTCAGCCAGATGACTCTGGCCGGCTGGCGCGCCGCGATGGCGGCAGCCGCAAGCCACTTCGGTGCGACGCATGTGCTCGCCATCCGCGGGGGGGCGCTGGTCGCGCCAGGCCTGCCCGGCCTTGCTTATGCGCCCGTCAGCGGCACCGCGATCCTGCGCCAGTTGCTGCGCGGCCGCATCCTCGCCGCGCGGGAGATGGGGCGCGAGGAGGACCGGGTC
>CANGQZ010000123.1 GCA_947455865.1 Sphingomonadaceae bacterium | reverse complement strand
AGATCTTCACCGAAGTGGTGATCGCCCCCGGGGCCGATGCGGCGGCGCTGGAGGTATTCGCCAAGAAAAAGAACCTGCGGTTGCTGCTCGTGGATGGCTTGCCTGATCCGCGCCGGGGCGGGCAGAGCGTTGCGGTGATCGCCGGGGGCATTTTGGTGCAGGATCGCGATAATGGCGCGATCGCGGCGGAAGACCTCAAGGTCGTCACCCGCCGCGCGCCGACGGCCACCGAACTGGCCGATTGCCTGTTCGCGTGGACTGTGGCGCGCCATGTCAAATCCAACGCCATTGTCTATGCCAAGGATGGCGTGACCGCCGGTATCGGCGCGGGGCAGATGAACCGGCGCGATTCTTCGCGCATTGCGGCGATGAAAGCGGCCGAGGCGGCGGAGAAGCACGGCTGGCCGGCGCCGCGCACGGTCGGCGCGGCGGTGGCTTCGGATGCGTTCTTCCCGTTTGCCGATGGTCTGCTGGCCGCTGCCGAGGCGGGTGCCACAGCGGTGATCCAGCCGGGCGGCTCGATCCGCGATGCCGAAGTGATCGCCGCGGCCGATGATGCGGGGTTGGCGATGGTCTTCACCGGGATGCGCCACTTCCGCCACTAAGCCGATCACGCTCTAAACCGTTCTGCCGCAAGCGCGCTGCGCTCCGTCGCTAAATTGTCGGCCGGATGGTTGCGTTCAGATGCGATTGGCGCAGCGGCCACCATCTGCACGATCTGTCGTTCCTTTCCACTCGAGTCGTTCATGGGCCTGTTCAGCACCGATATGTTCCGTTCACTCGCCGCCGGCTTCGTGCTGGGCCTCGGCGCGCTGTTTATTGCGCTCGGGACCGAGGATAACGGCATGGCACCAGATATGGTCGGGCACGCGGTGGCAGCCCCCGCCGCTGCGCGCTAATGAGGGCATGACCATCCGCCGGCTGTTCGCGGCTCCGCTCCTGCTGCTCGCCGCCTGCCAGCAGCCGGTTGGCGCGGCGCCGTCCGAAGGCGCGGTGCTTGCCCCGGTTCCCACGGTTCGTGCCTCCGAAGCGGGGACCCGCCAGACCGCGGTGTTTTCCGGCGGCTGCTATTGGGGGATCGAGGCGGTGTTCAGCCACCTGCGCGGGGTGACGAGCGCGGTCTCCGGGTTTCAGGGCGGCGCCCGCGCCACGGCCCGCTACGATCTGGTTTCGCGCGATGATACCGGCCACGCCGAATCGGTGCGGGTCACGTATGATCCGCGGGTAGTCCACTATGACCAGCTGCTGCAGGTGTTCTTTTCTGTCGGCGCCGATCCCACCCAACTGAACCGGCAGGGGCCGGATACCGGCCCGCAGTATCGTTCGGCGCTGGTGCCACTGACGGCGGAGCAAGACAAGGTGGCGCGCGCCTATCTGCAGCAAATGGCCGCCGCGCGGGTCTGGCGCGGCCGGATCGTTACACGGATCGAACCCAACCGCGGTTTTTTTCCGGCCAGCGAAGATCATCAGGATTTTGCCGCAAAGAACCCCGACCACCCCTATATTCGCTATTGGGATGTGCCCAAGGTGGCCGCGCTCAAGCAGTTGTTCCCGGCACTCTATCAACCCGGCTTCACCCGCGGCTAAGCGCGCCCTATAGCGGGGGGATGGCAATAGCCCATCAACACCGCGAACACTCCGGCCCCGGGCTGATCGACGCCGCGCGCGATGCGCTGGTGGCGGCGGGCGAACAGTGGACCGAGATGCGCGCCGATGTCTTCGCCGCGCTCGCCGCGCAGACCCGCCCGGTCTCGGCCTACGATGTCGCCGAAACGGTCTCTGCCGCGCAAGAACGGCGGATCGCAGCGAACAGCGTCTACCGGATTCTTGACCTGTTCGTGCGCACCAACCTCGCCCGCCGGGTCGAAAGCGCAAATGCCTATGTCGCCAACAGCCATCCCGGCTGCCGCCACGATTGCATCTTTCTGATTTGCGATTCGTGCGGGCGGGTGGTCCATGCCGATGACGACGCGTTGACCGGCGCGCTGGTGGCCGCGGCGCGCAAGGCCGGATTCGCCGATGTGCGCCCAGTGGTCGAACTGCGCGGTCACTGCGCCGATTGCGCGCGCGAGGGATGATCGCACCGGCGCGGGACAGCAGCAGGAAAATGCCTGATTGTCGCAATCGACTTGGCCGAAATCCCGGTGTAAGGACCCTTAATGACCGCTGATCCGGCGACGCCGCTTCTCGACACCGTTGAATTCCCGGCTGACTTGCGCCGGCTTGCGCCGGGGCAGTTGCCCCAGCTTGCCGAGGAGCTGCGCGCGGAGATGATTGCCGCCGTCGGCCAGACCGGCGGCCACCTTGGCTCAGGCCTCGGCGTGGTCGAGCTGACCGTGGCAATCCACTATGTGTTCAACACCCCGGAGGACCGTCTAGTGTGGGATGTCGGCCATCAGGCCTATCCGCACAAGATCATTACCGGCCGCCGCAGCCGCATCCGCACACTGCGCCAAGGGGGCGGCCTGTCGGGTTTCACCAAGCGCAGCGAAAGCGAATACGATCCGTTCGGCGCGGCGCACAGCTCGACCTCAATTTCGGCGGCATTGGGCTTTGCGGTCGCGAACCAGCTGTCGGGCGGCACCGGCAAGGGCATCGCGGTGATCGGTGACGGTGCAATGAGCGCGGGCATGGCCTATGAAGCCATGAACAATGCCAAGCAGGCGGGTAACCGGCTGGTGGTGATCCTGAATGACAACGACATGTCGATCGCGCCGCCGGTTGGTGGGCTTTCGGCCTATCTCGCCAAGCTGGTCTCCTCGCGCCCGTTCCTCGAACTGCGCCAGTTTGCCCGGCGCATTTCGCGGCGCCTACCCAATGTGCTGCACCGCGCTGCCAAGCGCACTGATGAATTCGCCCGCGGCATGGCGATGGGCGGTACCCTGTTCGAGGAACTGGGGTTCTATTATGTCGGCCCGGTCGATGGCCACAATCTCGATCACCTGATCCCGGTGCTCGAAAACGTGCGCGATGCGGTTGAAGGTCCGTGCCTCGTCCATGTCGTCACGCAAAAGGGCAAAGGCTATGCCCCGGCCGAGGCGGCCGCAGACAAGTATCACGGCGTCCAGAAATTCGACGTGATCACCGGCGAACAGGTCAAAAGCGCACCGGGCGCACCGAGCTATACCGGCGTCTTCGCGCAGGCTCTGGCGGCCGAGGCGGCGCGTGATGACAAGATCTGCGCGATCACCGCGGCGATGCCCTCGGGGACCGGGCTTGACAAATTCACGGCGCTTTATCCAGAGCGCACGTTCGACGTCGGGATCGCCGAGCAGCACGGGGTGACCTTCGCCGCCGGGCTCGCGGCGCAGGGGATGCGCCCGTTCTGCGCAATCTATTCAACGTTCCTGCAGCGCGCGTACGATCAGGTCGTCCATGATGTCGCGATCCAGAATCTGCCGGTGCGCTTCGCAATTGACCGGGCCGGGCTGGTCGGCGCCGATGGTGCCACCCACGCCGGCTCGTTCGACGTCACTTATCTCGCCTCGCTGCCCAACATGGTGGTGATGGCAGCGGCCGACGAGGCCGAACTGGTGCATATGGTCCACACCGCCGCGCTGCATGACAGCGGTCCGATCGCATTCCGCTACCCTCGCGGGAACGGCACCGGTGTGCCGCTCCCGGCGGTGCCCGAGCGGCTCGAAATCGGCAAAGGCCGGATTGTGCGCAGTGGCACCAAGGTCGCGCTGCTCTCGCTTGGCACCCGTCTGGCCGAGGCACTCAAGGCGGCTGACCAGCTTGAAGCACGCGGGCTATCAACCACGGTGGCCGATCTGCGCTTCGTCAAACCGCTCGACGAAGAGTTGATCCGCCGGCTGATGTCCACGCATGAAGTGATCGTCACGATCGAGGAAGGTGCGATCGGCGGACTCGGCGCTCATGTCCTGACCATGGCGAGCGACGAAGGGCTGACCGACGCGGGGCTGCGCATCCGAACGATGCGTCTGCCCGACCTGTTCCAGGATCACGATGCGCCTGATCGGCAATACGATACGGCCGGGCTGAATGCCCCGCATATTGTCGAAACGGTGCTTAAGGCGCTGCGGCATAA
Source organism: Sphingomonadaceae bacterium (assembly GCA_947455865.1). GTDB lineage: Bacteria > Pseudomonadota > Alphaproteobacteria > Sphingomonadales > Sphingomonadaceae > Novosphingobium. The sequence goes on along the minus strand of CANGQZ010000123.1, from coordinate 4,296 downwards.
CAGCGCCGGGGTCGAAGAAGCCCGGGCATGATGCGCTACTGGCAGGGCGAGCTGCTCAAGCTGCTGGTCCTTGCCGCCACGATCCTCGCTGTTGGCGGGGCGCTGGCGCTGCTGGTGATGGGTGTCCTGGCCAACGGCGGTGGGCGCAGCGATCTACACCTCAACTGGATCCTGCTGGTGCTGGTGATCGCCCATTGCCTCGCGCAGATCTGGCTCGGCGTTGCCGGCTGCCGCTCAGCGCTTGCCTGGATTGATCGGCGGCAGGCCAAGCCTGCGGAACAGTAAAGCTGGCGAAGCCGGCCGGATCAGTGCAGCCAGCGCCAGATGCCTGCCGGAACACCCGATAGCCACCAGTGCAGACCGGTGATGCCGAACCACACCGCTATCGCCACCACCCATGTCGAACCGATCGCGCCCAAGTTTGCCGGGTTGGGCCAGAAGCTGGTGCGCATCATCCACACGCTCCATTCACGTTCGTTGGTGCGCACCTTACGACGGTCTTGCAGCGAAGAGCCGACCACCGCCAAAAACAGCACCGTCAGCGCTAGCAGGATCGTGCGCTGGGTGGGGGCGACAATGATGTGGGCCACAGCCCAGATGGCAATGCCCATCATCATCGGGTGACGCGTGACGCGAAACACCCCCCACGGCTTGCGCGTTGACAGGCCGGCAAGGTTGGCCTGCGGCAGCGCGGGATTGCGATTGAATGCGCCGACGATCAGCGCCATAGCCACGATCGTAAGCACGCTGGCGATGACCCACGGGACGCCTGCCCAGCCGTTCCATGCGGGCTCGCCAGCCGGGGTGGCATGAAACGCGGCAGCCATCCACCCGAGGGTGACGAACGCCACCAGCGAATAGACCCCGAGATAGGCCTTCTCACCCAGCGCGCGGACGAGCGGACCGCGTAGGGCGCTTGAGAGCAGCATGTGTGTGCCGACGAACCCAGCGCACGCTATCACCAGCCAGACCAACGCCTGCTCCATCGCGAAACTCCCTCGCTTGTTGCGCGGGGCGTCAGGCCTGCTTCAGGCTGGCGGTGCCCGGCTTGTTATCGCCGGCATCATAGACACCATCGCCCGCCGATGGCGATACCCGGTCTTCAAGTGTCCCAAGATGCATCCATTGCGTAACGAACCGTGCGAGCACCAGCACGACGGCGGCAATGGCCAGCGTGATCCAGCCGATCTTGTCATAGATCGCCAGCGTCAGCGGCTTCGACATTTCCCCGCTGGCCCCGCCGGTCGCCTCGCCGATCTTGCCAGCGATGAAATTGCCGACCGCAGTCATGTAGAACCAGGCGCCCATGATGAAGCTGGCGAGGTGGAGCGGCGCCAGCCGGGTCATCGCCGAAAGGCCGACTGGCGATAGGCACAGTTCGCCGGTGGTCTGGAACAGATAGATCAAGAATACGAAGATCACCGGGGTCATCGCCGCCGAGCCGACACTGCGGGCACCCCACACAAACAGCAGGAACGAAAGCCCGACTTGAATCAGCGCGAGGCCGAACTTGGTCGGGGCCGAAGGCTCAAAGCCCTTGCGGCCAAGCCACTGCCACAGCGCGGCAAAAATCGGGCCAAGCAGGACAATGTAGATCGGGTTGATCGACTGGAACAGGCTGGTCGGGACCCCGGCCCGATCGACATAGCGGTCGGTATAAAGGCTCAGGCTCCCGCCGCTCTGCTCGAACAGGCCCCAGAACACGGGGTTGAGCGCGATCAGGAACAGGATCGCGAACATCCGTTCGCGTGGCTCCTTGGGCAGCTTGAATGCTTCGTATAGGGTATAGCCGAGCATCGTCACGCCGGTCACGATCAGCAAGCTCTGGAACACATCCTGATACTGGAGCAGCGCCCACAGCACCGCCACCGCAGCAACACCGGCGCCATAGAGCGTCCATTCGCGCTGGCTGGTCAGCGGCATCGGCGGCTCGCCCAGCCCGCGCAACGAGGCCTTGCCGACGATGAAAATGATGAGGCCCAGCACCATCCCGATCCCGGCCAGCCCGAATCCCCAGGCCCAGCCGATCGTCTCGCCCAGATAGCCCACGAGGATGGTGCCGAGCGCGGCGCCGACGTTCACCCCCATGTAGAAGATGGTGTAGGCAGCATCGCGGCGCGGATCGGTCATCCGGTAAAGCTGGCCGACGATCACCGAGATATTGGCCTTGAGGAAGCCCGAGCCGACGCAGATTAGCGAAAGCGCCAGCCAGAACACTTTGATCGCCGGATCGGCCTGTTTGGCCAGCGGATCGGTCAGTCCGTGCGCGCCTTCGACCGCCATGAACAGGTGGCCGAACGCTAGAAGCACCGCGCCGAAGATCACCGCCTTGCGCTGCCCCAGCCAACGATCGGCGATAGTCCCGCCAAGCACCGGCGTGATATAGACCAGCGCAGTATAGGCGCCGAAGATCAGGTTGGCCTTGCCATCTGCGAACAGCCAGAACTTGGTCAGGTACAGCACCAACAGCGCACGCATCCCGTAGTATGAGAAGCGCTCCCACATTTCGGCGTAGAACAGCACGAACAGCCCGCGCGGGTGGCCGACCACCTCCTCGTTGCGGCGCAAGGCGATCAACCCGCCGATGAGAAGGCATGCGAACAGGGCCAGCGCTGCGCAGGCGCCGATCCAGTCGCCCTCATTCCACGCCGACATGTCTTTCATCTGGGCACCCCATTGATCGCAAGGTCAAGCGAATGAAGCTATCGCCGAAATCGGTGCGGGGAAGTGGAAACTTGGGGCAACCGGTCCCTTTTCCGGGGGCGAAGCAGGTCGCCGCTACGGCACACACGGGTTGCCTGCATCGCTGTATTATGGCAGTGAGGCACTAATGGCTGCCAATGCTCGCCCGATCTACCTGAAGCTGCGCGATCTGATCGCAGCAGCGATCATCGACGGCACTTATCCCGAGGGCTCGATGTTGCCCTCGGTACGGGTTTTTGCCGGCGCGCAGGGTGCCAACCCGCTGACGGTGGCCAAAGCCTATCAGCAATTTCAGCTCGACGGGCTGGTCGAAGTGCACCGCGGCGTGGGTATGTTCGTTGCTCCCGGCGCGGCCGAGCGACTGCGGGCCAGTGAGCGCGCCCTATTTCTGACCGAGGAGTGGCCACAGGTTCACGCGAGGATGGTACAACTCGGCATCGACCCTGCGGAGCTTGTTGCAACCACCTGAAAACGTTTGCTTCTCTTTGTTCGGTCAGCTCGCCTGCTGCTGCCGGTCTCAGGATAAGACAAAACGCGTTGAGCGATCACGCAGTTCTGATTGCGCTGCGCTACCGATTCTGGCACCTTATCAGGTGGTTGCGGAACTGCCGCGCCGGGCGGAGGAGCCGGGCGCGATCGGCAAGGGCGATGGGGGTCGCCCGATCTGTGGCAGAGATTGGGGGCCGGGCCTTATCCGGCTGACGGGAGATTGCTGGATGATCCGTTCTGAATTGCTGGCCGCGCTGGCCAAGGAAAATCCCGAGCTGCGCGCCGAAGAGGTTGAACGCGTGGTAGATATGTTCTTCGAGGAGATCGCCCAGCGCCTCGCCCAGGGGGGCCGGGTTGAGCTGCGAGGCTTCGGTGCGTTTTCAACGCGTGAGCGTGAAGCCCGCAAGGGCCGCAATCCGCGCACCGGCGACACGGTCGATGTCCCCGGCAAGCGGGTGCCCTATTTCAAGCCGGGCAAGGAAATGCGCCTGCGGCTGAACGCCGAGTAATCCGGGGACGAGTAAACCAGCTATCGGCGCAAGCCAGCTTGGCCGGCGCGTTGCGGTCTCGCCCACAATCTGCCACTCCGCCCGTGCTGGCTCTGCACGAGTGGAGTGGGCGGACGTGGCGGAATGGTAGACGCAGGGGACTTAAAATCCCTTGAGCTCAGCTCGTGCGGGTTCGAGTCCCGCCGTCCGTACCAATGTGGCCGATAGCCTATGCTGCGGTGAGGCAGAGCGCAGCTTCAACCGTTGCGGATGCGCTCGATCACTGCGTCACCCAGGCGCAGCTGCTGGTTTGGCCTGAGCGGGCCCCGCTCGCTGCCCAGCCGCTTTCCATCGATTCGGGTGCCGTTGGCCGAGGCAAGATCGGTAATGAACAATTGTCCGCCGGCCGCTTCGAGCAGCGCGTGGCGGCGTGAAACGGTGTCATCGTCAATCACCAGCTGGCATTTGGAGTCCTCTGCTAGGGAGGAACCCCTCCGACTTCAGTCGGATACTGGCTTCAGCCACAGACTCGGTGTGTAGCCTGTAACCTCGGGAAAAACGGAAGCCGCCGAAGGCGTGAAGCTTCCGTTTTTCCCGAGGTTACAGGCTATGGCGT
>CANGQZ010000122.1 GCA_947455865.1 Sphingomonadaceae bacterium | reverse complement strand
TGCGCCTGATCGATGTAGGGCGTGCGGTCTGCCGCGAATTCGAGCAGCCAGCGCTGGTCGATCTCGAAGCTGGTCTTGTAGACTGCCTTTTCCTCCGGCGACAGGAAATCGAGGTGCTGGACCGAGCCGCCATGCTCAAGGATCGAATTCCACACATTGGTCGAATCCTTGCTCTTCGCGGCGAACAGCTTTTGCAGATAGGGGTTCTTGACCACGAACGAACCCGACAGGGTCTTGTGGGTGTAGATGTTGGCCGGGATCGGCTCGATGCAGGCGGAAGTGCCGCCGCAGATGATGCTGATCGACGCAGTCGGCGCGATCGCCATCTTGCAGCTGAAGCGCTGCATCACGCCCATGTCGGCCGCATCGGGGCACGCGCCGCGTTCCTGCGCGAGCATCAGCGAAGCCTCGTCGGCCTTGGCGGCGACGTGACGGAACATCTTGAGGTTCCACGCCTTGGCCATCGCGCTTTCGAAGGCGATGCCCTTGAGCTGGAGGAATGAGTGGAAGCCCATCACCCCCATGCCGACCGAGCGTTCGCGCATCGCCGAATACTTGGCGCGGGCCATCTCTTCAGGCGCGCGGTCGATGTAGTCTTGCAGCACGTTATCGAGAAAACGCAGCACGTCCTCGATGAACAGGTCGTCGCCGTGCCACTCGTCCCAGGTCTCGAGGTTGAGCGAGGACAGGCAGCACACCGCGGTGCGATCGTTGCCGAGGTGGTCACGCCCCGTCGGCAGGGTGATTTCCGAGCACAGGTTCGAGGTCGAGACCTTGAGCCCGAGATCGCGGTGATGCTTGGGCATCATCCGGTTCACCGTGTCGGAAAAGACGATGTAGGGTTCGCCCGTCGCCAGCCGGGTTTCGACCAGCTTCTGGAACAGCGAACGCGCATCGACCTTGCCGCGCACCGAACCATCGCGCGGGCTGCGCAGCGCGAACTCGGCCCCTTCACGCACCGCTTCCATGAACTCGTCAGTGACGAGCACGCCGTGGTGAAGGTTGAGCGCCTTGCGGTTGAAATCGCCCGAGGGTTTGCGGATCTCGAGGAACTCCTCGATCTCCGGATGCGCGACGTCGAGATAGCAGGCGGCCGAGCCGCGCCGCAGCGAGCCCTGGCTGATCGCCAGCGTCAGGCTGTCCATCACCCGCACGAACGGGATGATCCCGCTGGTCTTGCCGTTCAGCCCGACCGGCTCGCCAATCCCGCGGACCTTGCCCCAATAGGTGCCGATCCCGCCCCCGCGCGAGGCGAGCCAGACGTTTTCGTTCCAGGTGCCAACGATGCCCTCTAGGCTGTCATCGACCGAGTTGAGATAGCATGAGATCGGCAGGCCGCGCCCGGTGCCGCCGTTCGACAGCACCGGCGTGGCGGGCATGAACCACAGCTTCGAGATGTAGTCATAGAGCCGTTGAGCATGGTCCTGATCGTCGGCATAGGCATCGGCCACCCGCGCGAACAGATCCTGATAGCTTTCGCCTGGAAGCAGATAGCGATCATCCAGCGTGTCCTTGCCGAAATCGGTCAGCAGGGCATCGCGCCCCGCATCGGTGACAATCGCGAACCGGCGCGGCTGGACCGACTTGGAATCGTCGGGCTTTTTCACCACGGCCGTTTCCATCGCCCCCGCCAGCGCTGCCGCGCCGAGTGCTTCGACCAGTCCGGCCGAGCCGGCATCCGTTTTTTCCGCCATCGTCACCGCCGGGCGCTCGCCCGCCTCCTTTGTCGCAGACGGGTCAAGCGTCTGGAACAGGGACCCGTCATTCATCGCCGCCGCATCACCAACCCTGAAATTCACTGCACGCCCCCGTTGTTCGAACCTGCGCCGCCGCCGTGCCCCGCAATCGAATCGGCGGGAAATTCCACCATACCCGATTTGAGAACAAAACAGGAATATTTATCCCTGACCTCTTCCCCTGCAGGACACTGGCGGGACCCCTTAGGCCGGTGGAATCGATCCCTGCGGCGCCGGAGCACCGGAGCGGAACCAAAACTAGGTCTAGAGGGCCCGCCACTGGCCGGACCACAACCGATAGTGCCTTATCCTGAGTCGCACGCAAGAGGGTAAAGGCGCGGTTACCGGAAAATGGGATCGTCAAGAGGGTTGGGCAAGGAGCCGACGGCCGCGCGACGCGTGGGCCACCGGCCACTGGCGCGGTGCGCAAGAGTCAAAGTGAATCTGTGAAAAAATTTTTGCCGGGGGACAGCGCTCCGCAGGCCTTGACTAAGGAAGGAATCGGACGCCGCAACATAGTTACCAGAACTGTGTGGCAAACAGGTTGCAACGGCGTTTGAAATCCGACGCAGATGTGTATTATAAAGGTGATACACCAGCCTGGTCTTCGCAGGAGTCGCTTGCCATGTTCAACCTGATCGGGGCGCTGCTCTCCGGCCTGCTGATCGGACTTGCCGCGCGGTTCGTCTATCCCGGCGCCGTACCGATGGGCTGGGGGATGACGATCCTGCTCGGCATCGGCGGCTCGCTGTTTGCCGGGCTGCTGGGCGGCGGCTATCGCGGCGAAGGCATCAACCGTGCCGGCTGCCTCGCCTCGGTGCTTGGGGCGATGGCGCTGATCTTCATCGGGCGGCATTTGTTTTGATTGGGCTGGTGCCGCAAAACCTGTGACCGATGTTACAGGCGCACCGGACTAAGGCATCAGCACGGTATCCTTGGCGATCGCCGCGCTCATCGGATAGTCCAGCGTATAGTGCAGCCCGCGGCTTTCGTGGCGGGCGAGGGCGGAGCGGACGATCAGGTCTGCGCTTTGCAGCAGGTTGCGCAGTTCGATCAGGTCGGTGGTGACGCGGAACTGGCCGTAATAGTCCTCAACCTCGCCGAACAGCATGTTGATGCGGTGCTGCGCGCGTTCCAGCCGCTTGGTGGTGCGCCCGATCCCGACGTAGTTCCACATGAACCGGCGGATCTCGGTCCAGTTCTGCTTGATGATCACTTCCTCGTCGGAATTGCTGACCCGGCTTTCGTCCCACGGCTTGATCGGCGGGGGCGGGTCGAAGCCGTCCCAGTGGGCGAGGATGTGCCGGGCGGCGGCTTCGCCGAACACGAAGCATTCGAGCAGCGAGTTGGATGCGAGGCGGTTCGCGCCGTGCAGCCCGCTTTCGGTGCATTCGCCCGCGGCATAGAGCCCGGGCAGGTCGGTGCGCCCGTCGCGGTCGATCATGATCCCGCCGCAGGTGTAATGCTGCGCAGGCACCACCGGGATCGGCTGGACGGTCATGTCGATGCCGAGCCCGAGCAGCTTCTCGTAAATCGTCGGGAAGTGGCCGCGGACGAATTCGGCCGGCATATGGCTGATGTCGAGGTGGACATAGTCGAGCCCGAAGCGCTTGATCTCGCTGTCGATGGCGCGGGCGACGATATCGCGCGGGGCGAGTTCGAGCCGCTCGTCGTAGACTTCCATGAAGCGCTTGCCGGTGCGCGGATTGATCAGCCGCCCGCCCTCACCGCGCACCGCCTCGGTGATCAGGAAGTTCTTGACCTCAAGGTTGTAGAGGCAGGTCGGGTGGAACTGCATCATTTCCATGTTGCCCACCCGCGCCCCGGCGCGCCACGCCATCGCGATCCCGTCGCCAGTCGCGCCGCGCGGCGCGGTGGAGAACTGGTAGACGCGGCCCGCCCCGCCGGTGGCGAGCACGGTGGCCCGGGCGGTGTGCGCCTCGACCCGGCCGCTGGCCTCGTCGAGCGCATAGACCCCCCAGACCCGGCCCGAACCCGAATAGCGTTCTTCATTTCGGCCGGTGACGAGTTCGATGCAGGCCTGCCCCGGCTTCAGCGTGATGTTGGGATGGGCCTCTGCCGCGCGCAGCAAGGCGGCCTGCACCGCCCAGCCGGTGGCATCGTCGACATGGACGATGCGGCGGTGCGAATGGCCGCCTTCGCGAGTGAGGTGAAGGTTATCGGGCCCTTCCGCCGCGCTCACGGTGTTGAACGGCACGCCGAGCGCGATCAGCCGGTCAATCGCCTCGGGCGCGCGCTCAATCACGAACTCGACCGTCTCGCGCCGATTGAGCCCCGCGCCGGCAACCATTGTATCGCGGATGTGGTTGGCGAAAGTGTCACCGGCATCGAGCACGGCGGCGATCCCGCCCTGCGCCCACGCGGTCGATCCGCCGGTGAGCGAGCCCTTGGCGATGACCAGCACGTTCACTTGCTCGGCCAGGGTCAGCGCCGCAGTTAGCCCCGCTGCGCCCGATCCGACCACAATTACGTCATATGTCAAAACCTTGCACCTCCCGCGGGCGCCGCAACGGTCCCATCCGGCCGTTTCCGCGCAGATAGGCGCAATCGGGCGCGGTTGGAAGGACGGTCGATCGGGAAGTGCCTGTCACCGCAGCGCAATATTAGCGGGTGAATCAGTAGGCGGTACGTCAATTGGGGCAGATTCTTATAGGTTACGGCGAGTTAACGCCGTTCCCATCTAGGCAAATCTGCAGGTTCACTATAGTTTACACTGCAATGCAGCATCGTGTCTGTGTGTCATCCAGGAGTTAGCGCTCATGCAGATTCGCTGGTCTCGCCTGAGAATCCCGTTTTGCTGGTTTGACCGCCACTCGCCGCGGCGTGAAGAGGCCAAGTGGGACGGCAAGTATTATGTGGGTCCGTGCCGGTTCTGCGGCAAAGAGGTGGTCCGCCGCGATCGCGGCATCTGGAAGCTGGTGCGCGAACCGCTGACCTGAACGCTCAGGCGGGTTGCCGCTCGGCGCTGGTGAGTGCCACGAACACGTCTTCAAGGTCCGCCTCGCGCGTGGTGACATCGACGATGGCGAAGCCCTGCCCCTCGATCAGCGCAAGCACCTGGCCGGCGTTGGTGCGGTCCTTGTCATAAGTGATTTCAAGCGTCCGCTCGCCGGTGGCGATGCATTTCACGAAATCGGGATGCGCGGGCAGCGCGCGGCCTTCGGCGACGATATCGCGATCGAGCGTAAGCACCACGATCTTCTCGCGCGCCATGCCGACCAGTTCGCGGGTCGGCTTGTTGGCGATCAGCCGGCCGTGATTGATGATCGCGATGCGATCGCACAGCTGCTCGGCCTCTTCGAGGTAATGGGTGGTGAGCACCACGGTCATTCCTTCGGCATTGAGTTCGCGCACCAGTTCCCACAGCTGGCGGCGCAGTTCGACGTCGACGCCCGCAGTGGGCTCGTCGAGCACCAGCACCGGCGGGGCATGGACCAGCGCCTTGGCGATCAGCAGCCGCCGTTTCATGCCGCCCGAGAGCGTGCGCGAATAGGCGTCGGCCTTGTCGGCCAGATGCACTGCGCGCAGCAGTTCCATCGTCCGCCGCGCCGCCTTGGGCACGCCATAATAGCCGGCCTGGAGTTCGAGCACTTCGGCCGGCGAGAAGAACGGATCGAACACCACCTCCTGCGGGACAATGCCGATGGCGCGTTTGGCATTGCGCGAATCATGATCGATAGCGAAGCCCCAGATCCGGACCTCGCCAGCGGTCTTTCGGACGAGACCAGCAAGAATGTTGATCAGGGTGGACTTGCCAGCGCCGTTGGGGCCGAGCAGGCCGAAGATCTGCCCTTGCGGCACATCGAAGCTGACGCCTTCAAGCGCGAGCTTGCCTTCGCCGCCCTTGCGCCCGGCATAGCGCTTGACGAGGCCTTGGATCGAGATGGCAGCAGGATCAGAAGCGTGTTCGGACATGGTCGCGCTATTGCGGCAAGCCGGGCTTTGCGTAAAGAGCCGGTTGAACTTGCACACGAATGGACTGCCCCCGATGAGCACGCCCCCGACGAGCACCCAGCCCGAAACGGTCTATGTCACTTCGCGCCGCGTCAAATGCGACGGTGCCAGCGATGTGCGCGGCGGAGCGGCATTGGGCCATCCCCGGGTGTGGCTGGAGATCGACGACAAGGGCTATGTCGATTGCGGCTATTGCGACCGGCACTTCGTGCTGGCCGAAGATCACGCAGCGGATCATCCGGCTGCGGGCTGATCGCCCTTCGAGAGGCTGGCCTTGCGCGCAACACCGCCTATATCGGTGTAATGACCGCATCCGATCCCCGCGCCCTGCTCTATCGTTCTGGCCTGCTTTCGCCCGAGGAGGCCGCCCGCCTCGCCCGCGAAACGCTTCACGCCTGCGACGATGGCGAACTCTATCTCCAGTTCATTGCCTCGGAGAGCTTCGGCTTTGACGATGGCCGGCTGAAAACCGCAGACTATTCGCGCGATGCCGGGTTCGGCCTGCGCGGGGTTTCGGGCGAGATGACCGGGTTTGCCCACGCCAACGAGATTTCCGCCGCCGCGATCCGACGTGCCGGGGAGACGCTGCAGCTGCTTGATCCGGCCACGGGCACGCGGGCCGCGCCGCCGAGCCGCTCGAACCGCCACCTTTACACTGATGCCTCGCCGCTCGATGCGGTCGATTTTGCCGCCAAGGTCCGTCTGCTCGAAACCATCGATGCGGCGGCGCGGGCGCGCGATCCGCGCGTGGCGCAAGTTTCGGCCTCGCTGGCAGCCAGCTGGTCGGTGGTCGAGATCGTGCGGCCTGACGGCTTCGTTGCGACCGACGTGCGGCCGTTGGTGCGGCTTAACGTCTCGATTGTCGCCGAAAGCAACGGCCGGCGCGAGACTGGCTCATTCGGGATGGGCGGGCGGCGGCTCTACGAAGACCTGTTCGATCCGGCCAACTGGAACCGCGCGATCGATACCGCGCTGGCTCAAGCGCTGACCAACCTCGAATCGGTCGATGCCCCGGCGGGCGAGATGACCGTGCTGCTCGGGCCCGGCTGGCCCGGCGTGCTGCTGCACGAGGCGGTCGGTCACGGGCTCGAAGGCGATTTCAACCGCAAGGGCACCGGCGCCTTTTCGGGCCGGATCGGCGAGCGTGTGGGCGCGCCGGGAGTGACCGTGATCGACGATGGCAGCATGGCCTCGCCGGTGAACGGCGGACGGCGCGGCTCGCTCTCGATCGACGACGAGGGCACGCCCACCGGCGAGACCGTGCTGATCGAGGATGGCATCCTCAAGGGCTATCTGCAGGACCGGCTGAACGCCCGGCTGATGGGGATGGCGCCCACCGGCAACGGGCGGCGCGAAAGCTATGCCCACGCGCCGATGCCGCGGATGACCAACACCTTCATGCGCGGCGGAAACGACGAACCCGCCGAGCTGCTGGCCCGCGTCAAGAACGGCATTTTCGCCAAGAGCTTCGGCGGCGGGCAGGTCGATATCGTCTCTGGCAAGTTCGTGTTTTCCTGCACCGAGGCTTACCGGATCGAGAACGGCCGGCTCGGCGCGCCGATCAAGGGCGCGACGTTGATCGGCGACGGGCCGACCGTGCTGACCCGGGTGATCGGCATCGGCAACGACATGGCGCTCGATGAAGGCATCGGGGTCTGTGGCAAGGGCGGGCAATCGGTGCCGGCCGGTGTCGGCCAGCCGACCCTGCTGGTTGAGGGGCTGACCGTAGGTGGAACGGCTTAAGGCAGTCAGCTACGGTTCAGCGATGGCGTGAAATGATGGAAGACATCTGCAAGAGGACCATTGCGATGCGTATGACTTCCCTGATCTTCGCCGCCGCTGCCCTGCTCGCCGCGCCCATGGCGGCCGAGGCGCGGCAGACGCCGCAGCAGCAGCTCGACAAGCTGCTCGCCGGACGCGTTGCCGGCAAACCGGTCGATTGCATCGACACGATAACCAACCGCGACAGCACGGTGATCGACAAGACCGCGATCGTTTATGGCAGCGGGAGGACGATCTATGTCAACCGGCCGAAATATCCCGAACAACTGCGTGATGACGACGTGCTCGTCACTCGCCTGACCTCGACCCGGCTGTGCAGCGTTGACACCGTCAGCCTGCATGACCGCACCGGCGGCTGGTACCGCGGTTTCGTTGGGCTGAGCGAATTCGTGCCCTATACCAAGGTGGCCTTGGCCGACCGTCCCTGAGCGGATGAGCGCCGGGGGCAGCAGGGCTGATCCCGGCGCGCCGCCGCCGCTGCGCGTCGCGCTGCTGGGCGCAACCGGCACCATCGGTCGGGCGACCGCCGTCGCGCTGGTGCTGCAGGGGCACGAGGTGGTCTGTTTCGTGCGCCCCCGCGCCGCGGTCGGCGGGGCGCTGAGCGCGCAGGATTGCGCCCGGTTGCTCGCCCCCGCCACCGTCCGGCAAGTCGATTTCGCCGATCCGGGCTCGCTCGCGCGGGACGGGTTTGCCGGCGAGCGCTTCGATGCGGTGGTCTCGTGCATGGCCTCACGCAACGGCACGCCCAAGGACGCCTGGGCGATCGATCACCGCGCGCAGTTGAATGCGCTGGAGGTGGCGCAGGCTGCGGGCGTCAGCCACTTTGTGTTGCTCTCGGCAATCTGCGTGCAGAAGCCGCTGCTGGCGTTCCAGCAGGCCAAGCTGG
>CANGQZ010000121.1 GCA_947455865.1 Sphingomonadaceae bacterium | reverse complement strand
GGCAGCGAAAAGCGGCTCCGCATCCTGATACTGCGCGAAGAAATCGAGCTTGAGTTCGCCGATGACCTTGTCATTCTCATCGAGAATTTCCAGCATCGTCTCGTTGTGGCCTTGAAAGCTGGCATAGACGACCATGCCCGTGGCGGTGGCATAAGGCGTGTGAGCGCTGCCTGAGGGCTCATAGGAAAAGGTGCCGGGGAACATCAGCTCCTCGCCTTCGCGATAACCCCAAATCCCTTCGAGCGTCAGCGCAACCGCAGTGCAAACATGATTGTGGCGCGCAAAGCTGGCGTGCGGATCTTGCTTGAACAGGAAATCCACCCGGTGGCGCTCCGGATCAAGCGCCAGCACCTTGATGTAATTGCCGGGCTGGCCTTCCACGGCCTTCCACGCGATCAGGCCACTGTTGACGTTCTGTATCTCGCCGTATCGCGTGCGTGCTGTGCCTGCGAGGATGCCGAGATCGAGATTGGCCAGCGCTTTCAGATCAAACATCGCGAGTCTCCCAAGAATTTGGCCAATGCTATCGCCCTAAGGCCACAGCAGCAACCAACCGAACGGCCCCCTTTTGCGTGAGTCAGGCCATTTGCTGGTTCTGGCCATGAGCGTGTTTGGAACTGAGCAAGGGCCATAAGCCGGAAAGGGCCAAGGCGGATTCGCAACACCAACACACTTTGCCCTTCGCAACCCCCGGAAACATCAGCTTAAGATCGGCGCAAACCGGTTCCATTAGAGCCGCATCTCGATCCTCGCCTTCACGCGGATGGATTCGGTCGACCATTTTTAAAGTGGCGAGACTGGTTAGTGGAATAGCGCGAGCCAGGCATCGCGAATGGCCAATGCGCCAAGCCCCCGACTCCAACCGATACACTTGGCCTGATAGCGTCCAGCCTCTCGATGACGACCCGAAAAATTTTCGGTAATTAAGCATCGACTCGGATTTGCCGCTGGTGCAACTTCCGTAGCGGAGAGCGATGGGCCGGCACCGGTCAAGCATAGCGGACAACCGCAGCAAGGGTAAGCGATGCAGCGGCAGGCACAGGATTTGCCCGACGGAATCTGGCAGGAGCGCAAAGCCGTGACGGCGGCGGATCTGCTCGCCGCCGGCGTTGATCCAGCCAGCCCGGAGATTGCCCGGTCCTTTGAACAGCTTGAGCTGTATCCGGTGCTGTCCGAAGGAGGCTGGTACCTCGTCATCAAGAATCGGATAAGCTTGGAAGAGATCGCCCGGCGGCCGTGGCGGCTGTTCGGACCGGTAGAGCTGCTGTCGAGCAGTCTGGTGCTGGATTGAAATGAACGGGCAGATGCCAACCCTGATCGGGGTGGATGTTGGCGGCACGTTCACTGACGTCGTCGCAGTGTGCGGTGATGAGGTCCGCACGGTCAAAGTCGAGACCAATGCGGTCAATACCGAGCTCGGGGTGCTGGCCGGAGCGCGCGAGATCGGGGTCGAGCGGGCGGCGGTATTCAACCATGCCAGCACGCATGGCCTCAATGCGGTGATCACCCGGCGCCTGCCCAAGATCGCCTTCCTCACTTCGCTCGGGCACCGCGATATTCTCGATGCCGGACGCGCCTGGCGCCCAGTCGCCGATCTCACCAATCCGCACTGGCGCCGCCGCTTCGGAGATGCTGCACAGCCGCTGGTTCCGCGCTATTTGCGGCGAGGTATCGCCGAACGGATCACTGCCGAAGGGGCCGTACTGGTCCCGCTCGACGAGACGCAGGCGCGCGCGCAGCTGGCAGTGCTGCGCGAGTGCAAAGTCGCCGGCGTCGCGATTTGCCTGCTAAACAGCTACGTCAACAGCGCGCACGAACGGCGGCTCGCTGAACTTGTGCGCGAGGAACTCGGCCCGGACGTGATGTGTTCACTGTCGAGCGCGGTGTCGCCGCTCGCCAAGGAATACGACCGCGCCTCGACCACCGTAATCGACGTGTTCATGCATCTGATCTACGGCGATTACACCCGGCGGCTGGTCGATGGGCTGCACGCTATCGGGTTCACCGGCGAGCTCAATTACGCCAACTGCGCGGCGCAGTTGCTGTCGGCCGAAGTAGCGATGGAGCGGGCCTATCAAATCGTTTTCTCAGGCCCGGCTGCGGGCGCGGTCGCCAGCACCCATTTCGGCAAGCTGATTGCCAAGGGCAACTTGCTGTGCGCCGACATCGGCGGGACCTCGTGTGACATCAGCCTGGTCAGCGACTTCCGGCCGTTCGTGAACACCACGTTCGAACTCGAGCACGACCTTATCGTCAACGCGCTGTCGATCGAGGTCGCGAGCATCGGTGCCGGCGGCGGCAGCTTGGTCTCGATCAGCAGCGCCGGTGAACTGACCGTAGGGCCGGGCAGCGCCGGAGCAGATCCCGGGCCCGCCTGCTACGGCCGCGGCGGCGAAGAGCCGACGCTCACCGATGTCTGCCTCCTGATGGGCATTATCGATCCTGAGCGGTTCGCGGGCGGGCGGGTGCGGCTCGACAGGACGCTGTCCCACCGTGCCTTTGCCGGTCTGGATACCGCTTTGTCGTTCGATGATCGCGTCCGCCATGCGTTCCACGTCGGGCTCAGCAATATCGCCGAGGGGTTGACCAACGTGGCCATCCAGCACGGGATCGATCCGCGCGACTTCAGCATCATCGCGTTCGGCGCGGCCGGGCCGATGTTGCTGCCGGCGGTGCTCAATCAGATGCACGTTGCTGAAGTGATCGTGCCGCCGCATCCTGGGCTGTTCTCGGCACTAGGGTTGGTCAGCTCGGAGCAGACCTATAGCGACAGCCGCAGTGCCTACCGCACGCTCACGCCCGAAGTGGCGCCAGAAATCGCAAGCGTCTTCGCCGAGATGGAGGAGCGCTTGCGGCAGCGGCTTGCCCGGCACGGGGGCGATGCACAATTCGTCCGCGCGTTCGATGCGCGGCTGCTCGGCCAGAGCTGGGAAACGCCGTTCATCCCGATCCCGCCAGGACCGATCACGGCGGACACGGTCGGGCAGATGATCGCAAATTTCCATTCGGCCTATGAAATGCGTTCGGGCAATCGCTTCCCGGCTATCCCGGTGGAAAGCGTGACGTACCGCGTCGAAATCGTGGTGCCGACCGCCAAGGTGGCTTATCCGCGGCTGGACCGCCGGGCTGGCAAGCTGCCCGAGCCGGACCGAATGACGATGATTCATTACCTCACCGAGCAGCCGGAGCCTGCCGCCGAATATCAGCGCACCAGCCTGCGGTTCGGTGACGAAATCGTCGGCGCGGCGATCGTGCGCGAGGAAAGTTCGACCACCTTCGTCTTGTCCGGCCAGATGCTTTCGGTCGGCGAGTTCGGCGAACTATATATCCGGCGGTTCGAACGGCCATGGTGAGAACGCGACCACGCCATCTCCTGAAAGCCGCGGCTGGTTCTTCCGCCGGTCCCGCTTCGACTGACCGATCGACCGAAACATTGCGCGCGCGCGATCTCAGCGATGCCCAGTTCTTTGATCGCTACGGCACGGACCGGTTCACCGCAGCAATCGTTGCCAACCGCATGCGGTTCATCGTCAAACACATGAGCACGGTGCTTCTCACCACCTCGTTCTCGATGATCCTGCGCGAATGGTACGATTTTGCGGTGACCATTTCCGGCCCGCCGCAGATGAATTATCCGATGAGCACCGGCTCAGACAGCCTGTCGATCTTCATGTTCACCATGGCCGATGCCGTCCGCAATGTGGTCGAGGAATTCGGCCCGGAGAACATCCGGCCCGGCGATGTGTTGATTGCCAACGATCCATACCGGATCGGCCAGCATGTCAACGATGTCTGCTTCATCCGCCCAGTGTTCTATCGCGGCGAGCTGGTATCGTTCGTAACCATCCGCGCGCATCAGCTTGATATGGGCGGCAGCGTGGCGGGCGGGTTCAGCGGCCTCAAGCACAATGTCTATGAAACCGGGCTCGTGATCCCGCCGATCCTGCTTTACCGCGATGACCGGCCGCAACGCTCTACCTTCAACCTGATTTTCGACAATGCCCGCTACAGCGAGCTCATCCTGCCCGATGTGAAGTCGCTTTATCAAAGCCTGCTATTGGGCGAGCGGCTGCTGATGGAAGCGATCGATCGCTACGAAGCTGACGCCATGCGCGGGGCGATCCGCTATAGCTGCGATATTGCCGCCGATGCCATGCGCGACGCGATCCGCACCCGGATTCCTGACGGAGTTTACGAAGGCAAGGACGCGCTTGATTGCGACGGGACGGCGGACCAGCGAGAGTGCCGGGTCAAGGTCCGCATCGTCAAGGCGGGCGACCGGATGGAATTCGATTTCAGCGGCACCTCGCCGCAGGCGGCCATCAGCATCAATTGCGGTCCGCTCGATGCCAAGGCGGCGGTCGGGGTGGCACTCAAGATGGCGATTGAGCCCCATGCCGCGCTAACCTCGGGGTGTTTCCGCACGATCGATCTGGTGATCCCACCCGGCACCTTCATCAGCGCGACGCCGCCCTACGGGCCGATCTTCATGTACTGGGAAGCCTCGTTCGTGATAATCTCGGCGATCTATCGGGCGCTAGCCCCGGCGCTGGGAGAGGATGCGGTCGGCCCTGACTTCGGCTCGATGATGGTCCACAACGGCAGTGGGCGCTGGCCAGATGGTCGGCCTTGGCTGTCAGTATCGACCTGCGGTGGCGAACACGGCCCGTGGGGCGCAACCAAAGTCGCCGATGGCGACAGCTACACCGTGAACCACACCGGCAACAATCTCGACCCGGCCACAGAAGCGATCGAATCGAGCGTGCCAGTGGTGCTGCTGCGCAAGGAATACGTGACCGACAGTGGCGGGCCCGGGCAGCATCGCGGGGGCGCGGCGGTGCTGCGCGATGCGCTGTGGTTGGCGGCGGCCGAGCACAATGTCACCTCACTCCATGCCAAGACCCCGGCAGGCATTGGCGTTCACGGCGGCGGGAGCGGGACGGCGCAGGCGTGCTGGATGCTGCCGGGCGAGCCCGCCGGCAATCTGGCCGACCGTGCGGTGACCATCCTCGGGAACGCTGCGGACGTCTATGCGCAGTGCGAGCCGGTGGCCGGGATGATAGATCCCGCCACTGGTCAACTCGATCCCAGTGGGCGCTATTACTACTTCGGCTCACGCCCGGTGTGGGAGCCGGGGTGTGGCGGCGTGCTGCGCTTTCGCACTGGCGGTGGCGGCGGTTGGGGCGATCCGCTCGAGCGCGATCCGGAGCGCGTCTTGCACGACGTGCGCGACGAATATGTGAGCCTCGCTGGGGCTTGGCGCGATTACGGGGTGGCTATAATCGGAGATCCTGTGCGTCACCCCGAAGCATTGTCGATCGACCATGCGGCAACTACGCGCCGCCGGGCGGACTTGCGCGCCGCCCGCGCCGCTGCGCCCCCAGGCCCGGAGTCACAGCCGTGGAAGCCCTGAGCGGGATGCGCCTATTCCTCAAGGTGGTCGAATGCGGCAGCTTGTCAGCAGCCGGGCGCCTGACCGGGCAGTCGCCAGCCTCGGTATCGCGCAAGATCGCCCAACTGGAAGACGAGATCGGCGCGAAACTGCTGCACCGGACCAGCCGCCGATTGGCGCTGACCCAGATCGGCGAGGTCTATCACGGCCGCGCCGCCGAGATCGTGGCCCAGATCGACAGCCTCAATACCGCGATCTCCGAACAGCAGTCCGTGCCGCGCGGCACCCTCAAAGTGCGCACCCGGCCAACCATCGCCGGCACGTTCCTGCTCGGTGCCATGCCGGCATTTCTGGAGCTTTACCCTGGCATTGCGCTCAGACTGACAGTGGGCGAGGACACCAGCGATCTCGATCGCAACCAGGCTGATGTCGAAATCCGCATAGGAATTCCGGAAAATCCGGACCTGATGATCCGCCGCTTGTCGCCCGGGGTAGAGCGGGTGGTCTATGCCAGCCCGGCCTATCTGGAAAGCCATCCGCGGATCTCCGGCCCGGAAGACCTGCTCGCGCACAACTGCCTGTCGATCCAGTCCGGGTCGGACGGTGAGGCGGCGAGCTGGCATTACCGTCTTCCGGGCGGCAGCCGGGAGCTGCGCGTTGCCGGCAATCTGACAGTCAACGATGCGCAGATCCTGCATCAAGCGGTTATCGCTGGGCTGGGCATCGGGCTGCTCCCGGCGTGGATGATCGCGGAAGACCTGGCGACGG
The DNA here is from genome assembly GCA_947455865.1 of Sphingomonadaceae bacterium. Classification (GTDB taxonomy): domain Bacteria; phylum Pseudomonadota; class Alphaproteobacteria; order Sphingomonadales; family Sphingomonadaceae; genus Novosphingobium. The sequence continues at coordinate 2,307 of CANGQZ010000121.1, read as the reverse complement.
GCCGGGTGGTGCGAATATTGCCCAATGTCGAGATGACCCAGACTGTGTTCGATTTCGGCCTTTACGCCGTGTTCCGGCGCAGCGACCTGATCCTGCCCCGCGTGCGCGTGTTCATCGATTTCATCATTGATGTATTCCGCCGCAAGGACAGCGAGATTTCGCGGATCGCGATGATCGCGCGGCGGCAAAGCGCTGAAACCGAATGGCGAGCCCCTGATGCGCTGCGCTGGATTCACCCAGAAGGCCTCGCCAGACCCTGAAGTAAATGGCCAAGATCAGGCTGTTACACCCATCATTCCAGAATATGCAAAGATGCTGGTCGTTCTTTGCGGCTACCCATCAGATGCGTAAGGCATAGTTTGCGGCCCAGACAGCGGCGGAACAACCGCCGGGAATCCCGGATCTTTCGAAGGTCCGGCGAGGAGAGGGCCGGTGAAGTTTGCCTATATGCCGGACACCCATTTCGGGGTGTACGATCAGGACCCGCCATCGCCCGATGCGGCTGCGGATGCGTTCGCGCAGCTCATTGAGGAAGCCGTGCTGGCAGAGGAACTCGGCTTTGATGGCGTGTTCCTGCCCGAACGGCATATCCGCGGCGAGACTTTCGCGCCTTCGCCGCTGATCGTTGCCACGGCCATCGCCGCGCGCACTTCGCGCATTCGCATCGCCACTACAGTGCTGATGCCAACGCTCTACAACCCGATGCATCTGGCCGAGCAGGTCGCGATGATCGACAACCTCTCGCGTGGGCGCTTCACCCTCGGGATCGGGGTAGGCTACCATCAGGACTATCACCGCCTGTTCGGCGTGCCATGGGAACGCCGCGGCAAGCGGTTCGAGGAAGCGCTCTCGATCCTGCACCGCGCTTTCGCCGGCGAGCGCTTCACCCACCACGGCGAATTCTATCACTTCGACGATGTCTGGTTGACCCCGCGGCCCTATCAACGCCCGCGGGTGCCGATCTGGGTCGGCACCCACAGCCGGGACAAACCGCTCGAGCGTGCGCTGGCGCACGACGGCTGGGTGCTGTGGACCCAGCCCGACTGGGACGAGAGCGAACAGTGGATCGCCGAAACCCGCGCCCGCGCCGCCGCGCTGGGCAAGCCGAACTGGACAGTGGTGCTCAATCAGGACGGCTGGATAGGTGATGACCCGGCCGCCATTCGCGCTGCCCACGCGCCGCGCTGGCTGCGCGAAGCGAACTTCTACGCCGAGCACGATTTTGACGCCAAGATCGATCCCGAGGCCGATCTTGCCCGAGCCGACGAGGCCGAGCGGGCAACGCGCGATTTTGAGAGCCGCCAGTGGCACTTCGGCACGCCGGCCAGCTGGATCGCGCGGATTCGCGACATGGATCGGCGGTTCCAGCCGGACTGGCTGAACTTCCGCCTGCGTACCCCCGACGTCGGGGACGGCACACCCTATCCAACCCGGACCGAAACGCTCGAGGCCATTCGCCGGCTGGGCAGCGAAGTCCTGCCGGCCATTCGCGCCGAACAATCCGCCTGATCGCCCGGCACCAAAACCCAGGAGAACTTCCAGTCATGTCAGCGGAATCCAGTCACGGCGAATATGCGATCGGGGTCGATGTCGGCGGTACGCACACCGACCTGATCATGTCGACGGCCGACCGGCTGATCCGCAGCAAGTCTTTCACCACGCACGGCAATTACAGCGAAGGTATCCTGCACGCGATCGAACTGGCGGCGCAGCAGATCGGCAAGACCACGCAGGAGGTTTTGCCACATTGCCGGGCTTTCGTGAACGGCTCGACCATCGTCACCAATGCCATCACCGAACTGCGCGGCGCCAAAGTCGGCGTGCTGATCACCCGAGGATTCAAGGACACCTTCCGCCTTGCCGGCGGCGCGCGCACGCACGATTACGACGATCAGCTGCAGGTCCCGCCGCCCGAAGTGGTCGAACGGGACTGCGTGGTCGAAGTAACCGAGCGCGTCGACAGCACCGGCCAGATCCTCGTCGCGATTGAAGACGACGAAGTGCGCGCAGGCATCCGCGCGCTCAAGGCTGCCGGGGCCGAGGCGATCGCGGTTTGCTTCCTGTGGTCGTTCCAGAACCCCGCCAATGAACTGCGTGCCGGCGAACTGATCCGCGAAGAATTCCCGGGCGCGTTCTTCACTCTTTCGCACGATGCCCACCCCGTAATCGGCGAATTTCCGCGATTCATGACCGCGGTGTTCAATTGCCTCTCGCACCGGGCGACGACGCGTTATATCGAGGGCCTGAAGTCAGAGCTGGGCAAGGCCGGCTTTCGCGGTGCGATGACCTTTTTCCAGGGCATCGGCG
>CANGQZ010000120.1 GCA_947455865.1 Sphingomonadaceae bacterium | reverse complement strand
GCCCAGCCCATAGGCCAGTCCGTGCCGGGGACGGGCGGTGGCGCCGGCGGATCCGGACGGAGTAATGGCGCGGCGCATCACGCGGCGCCTAACCGGGCCGGGCCGCTGCCGCAACCACAGTGGGCGAAAATTAACCGTTCGGCGGCACAAGCGGTTCCGATGGCCGTGTCGCCCGCCTCTTGCCCCAAAGCGCTGGTGCCGGCGTTGTTGCCGGCGCTGCTGCTTGCCGGATGCGGCTCGCCACCCGCCGCTGCGCCAGCCGAGCGCGATCCGGCGATCACCGCCGCGCTGGCCGCGCCGCTGATGACCGATCCCGATCTTGCCGGACTCAATCCGGCGAACGCCGCGCTCACCGGCGGCGGCCCGGCCGAAGCGGCGATCCCGCTTGACGATACCAGCGCCGAAGCTATCTCCGCGGCGCGTGGTGAAGCGGCGCGGCTGGCTGGCAGCTCGATTGTTCATGCTCCCGATGCCGCGCCAGGTCAGGCCGCACCGGCCGGTGTAACCGCCGTTCAGACCGCGACCATCGCGCTTGGCCCGGCAAGCGGACGGTGCTCGGCCACTATGCATTACACCGCGCTGTGGGCGGCCAGACTGCCGCCTTCCTTCCCGGTCTATCCGCGCGGCCACGTGCAAGAAGCCGCCGGCAGCGACGATGCCGGCTGTGCGCTGCGCTCGGTCAATGTCCGCACCCCGGTGCCGCTGGCCGAAGTCGCCGACTTTTACTGGACCCGCGCCCGCGCCGCGGGGTTCGACGCCGAATACCGCCTTGCGGGCCCAGACCGGGTACTGCGCGCCAGTCGAGCGGGGGAGACTGCCGTGATCTATCTGCGGGCGCGCGGCGGGGTGACCGAAGTCGACCTCGTTACCAGCGGCGGGTAAGCCCGCGCTATTCGTCCTTTAAGCCGACGCCGATATTGGCGCGCGGCTGGTCCATTTCCGCTGAGGCCACAGGATAGGCGCAGTAATCGGCCGCGTAGAACGCGCTCGGCCGATGATTGCCTGAAAGGCCCACCCCGCCGAAAGGTGCAGCGGAAGAAGCGCCGTTGGTCGGGCGGTTCCAATTGACGATCCCCGCGCGGATGTTGGCCCAGAAGCGGTTGTAATCCTGCGGGGTGCCGCCGATCAGCGAGGCGGAGAGACCGAAGCGGGTGCGGTTGGCCTCGGCGATTGCCTCATCGAATTCGTCGACCCGGATTACTTGCAGCAGCGGGCCGAACAGTTCGACGTCAGGCCGCTCCGCCATCCCGGTGGTGTCGATGATTGCGGGTGAAAGGAACGGACGGCCGGGCTCGGTGCGGACCATGTGCTTGATCGGCCGCCCACCATTGGAGAGCAGATAGACGAAGCTTTCGGTCAGCCCTTCCGCCGCAGCGTTATCGATCACCGGGCCCATGAACGGGGCGGGATCATCGAACGGCGCGCCGATGATCAGTCGGTCTGCCAGCCGCTTCACCTCGCCCACCAGATCATCGTAGAGCGCGCCTTCACGATCAGCCGCCGCCCCGCCGAGCAGCGCCGCCCGGCGCTGGTGAAGGCCGATTGGACGATCAGCGCAGCCGCGTCCTGCAGCTTGGGGGTGTCCCATGCGATGATCGGGTTGTTGCCGCCCATTTCAAGCGCGACGATCTTGCCCGGCTGGCCAGCCAGCTTGCGGTTGATCGCGATCCCGGCATTGGCCGAGCCGGTAAACAGGACGCCATCGACGTCCTCGTGCGCGACAAGTGCCTGACCCTGTGCCGGGCCGCCGATGCACAGCTGCACCGCGCCCGCCGGGATGCCGGCGCGGTGGAAACATTTGACGAGGAACTCGCCCGCTGCCGGGGTTTTCTCGCTGGGCTTGAATACCACCACGTTGCCCGCGATCAGCGCCGGGACGATGTGGCCGTTGGGCAAGTGCGCGGGGAAATTGTAAGGACCCAGCACCGCCATGACGCCGTGCGGTTTGTGGCGCAGCGACATCGTGCCCTGCAGCGCGTTGTCGAGTTTGCGCTGGCTGGTCCGCTCGGCATAGGCGCGCACCGAGATATCCACCTTGGCGACGACGCTTTCGACCTCGGTGCGGGCCTCCCACAAGGGCTTGCCGGTCTCGCTCGCGATCAGATGCGCGAAGGCATCGGCCTCCTTGCGCACTTCGTTGGCGAAGCGGCGGACCAGTTCGATGCGGTTGCTGAGCGATTGCGCCGCCCACGTCGGCCAGGCGCGGCGCGCGCGTGTCACCAGATCATCGACATCGCTGACTGCACTGCGCCACAGCTCCTCGCCGGTCGCGGGTGCGTATGAGACGATTTCGTCGCCAATGCTCGATGTGGCCGGAATGGCGTTCATTTTCATGCCCCTCCCGCCGCAGCATAGGGCCCGCGCCGCATGCAAGGCAATGGATTCGTGTCCGTTTACGGCAAAGTTATGACCGGGAGCCTGCATCACCGCGCGTGCCCGGCCGCGACCGGAGCCTCGCCCAGCGCATTGCCGAGCCGACGAAAGGCGGCGACCTGCGCGGTCAGCGGCGCCCAGTCATCACCTTCGGCGATTGCCGCCCAGATCCGTTCGACCTCGTCGATGTGGTTTGTTGGCGGTCCGGCTTCGCTCCAAAGCGGATCGTTAAGCGGGGCCGCCGGCTGATAGCTGCCCAGCTTATCGCCGAAATCGCCGGCGGGCGGGTTGCGTCCGGCACGGTGCGTGAAAAACAGCGCGTCGGGCGCGATTTCGGCCTCGCGCATGTAGCGCTCGGCCGCGGTGATTAGCGCAGTATCGAGATCGATCCCTTGCGGCGTAAGGCCCAGACGCCAGCAAAACCGCCGCACCAGCGCCTGCTGATAGAGCAGCCCAAACCTGTCCAGCGCGGCGATCAGCGGCGGCGCGTCGGCGAGCAGGCGTAGCGCCACGGCCAATTGGCCGCAGTTCCAGTGGATCGCAGTTGGCTGGCGGCCATAGGCATAGAGCCCCGACTGGTCGAAATAGGCGGCGGTGAAGAGCGGATCCTGGCGCGGCAGCCAGCGCCATGGTCCGTAATCGAAGCTTTCTCCGGATATGTTCATGTTATCGGTGTTGAGCACCCCGTGAACGAACCCGGCGACCATATAGCTTGCCGCCATATCGGCCAGCCGTTCGACCACTTGATGTAGCAGGATCACCGCCGGCTCGTTGCGCCCGGGGGCATCCTCCGGCGGGAGCGGGCCGGGGAAGGCGGTGAGACAATAATCGACCAGCGCCGCCATGTGCTCATGCTCTTCGAAGGCCATCAGGCGCTGGAACGAGCCGATGCGGATGTGCCCGTGCGAGAGCCGCACCATCACGGCGGAACGGGTGGGTGAGGGCTCGTCGCCGCGATAGAGCGCCTCGCCGGTCTCGATAACCGAGAAGGTCTTGCTGGTGTTGGCGCCGAGCGCCTCGAGCAGTTCGGTCGCCAGGATTTCGCGCACCGCGCCTTTCAGCGTCAGCCGCCCGTCGCCAAAGCGGCTATAGGGCGTTTGCCCGGAGCCCTTCGTGCCGAAATCGAGCAGCCGATCAGCGTTATCGCGCAGCTGGGCATAGAGAAATCCGCGGCCGTCACCGATCTCGGGGTTGTAGGACTGGAACTGGTGCCCATGATAGCGCAGCGCCAATGGCTGCGTCAGGTTGACCGCCAGCGGCTCGAACCGGGCGAAACGGTCGATCCACGCGGCCTCGGACAGGTCGTCAAGTCCGACCGCCGCCGCCCACCGTTCGTTGCGGAAGCGCACGATGCTCTGGGGAAAGTCGGCGGGGACAACCGGGTCGGCCAGCCAGCCGGCGAGCGGCAGGATCAACGGATCGGGGCGATAGTCGCTCACTTGCGGTTCGGCGCGCATCAGGCGATAGTGGGGACGGGCACACCAAGGCGCAAGGCGCCAACGCCGGACAGGACTGCGGCCAGACATAATGAGCCATTTTGAAGATCGTTTTTGGTCGAGCCGGGACGGGCTGCGGCTGCACTATCGCGATTACGCCGGCTATGCTGAGCGTCCGCCGGTGATCTGCCTGCCCGGGCTGACCCGCAATGCCCGCGATTTCGAAGAGGTCGCCGCACGGATTGCCGGCGAGCGGCGGGTGCTCTGCCCCGATATGCGCGGCCGGGGCGATAGTGCCTATGCCCGCGATTCGGCCACATATACCCCGCTCCAGCACGTCGAGGATGTCCGCGCGTTGCTGGAGGAAACCGGGGTCACGCGCTTCGTGGCGATCGGCACGTCGCTCGGCGGGCTGCTGACGATGCTGCTCGCGCTGACCGCGCCGGGCGTGCTGGCAGGCGCGGTGCTGAACGATATCGGGCCGGTGATCGAGCCGACCGGGCTTGAGCGGATCAAGGATTATGTCGGCCAAGGCCGCAGCTTTCCCACTTGGATGCACGCCGCCCGCGCGCTCGAGGAAACGCAGGCGGTCGTGTTTCCCCATTTTGCGGTGGCGGACTGGCTGCGCATTGCCAAACGGGTGATGACGCTGGGCCAGAACGGGCGGATCGTGTTCGATTACGATATGAACATCGCCGAACCCTTCGCCAACCCGGCCAGTTTGGAGCCGATCAATCTGTGGCCGGCCTACGATGCGCTGCAGGGGGTGCCGCTGCTTTGCCTGCGCGGCGCCCTGTCCGATCTGTTCTCGGCCGAGACGATGGCCGAAATGGCCCGCCGCCGGCCCGATGCCGAAATGGTCACGCTGGCCGATATCGGCCACGCGCCCACGCTCGACGAGCCTGAAGCGGCGGCGGCGATCGGCCGGCTGCTCGCTCGCGCCATCTGAACGGGCTGCGCCGTTTCTTTGCGCCTGCTCCATCTCCATTCCAGCTTTCAGGCCGGCGGCAAGGAACTGCGCGCGGCGCGGCTGATGACCCTGTTCGGGCCGGGGGTGAGCCACACCGTCGTTTCGGCCCAGCCCGGAGCCCTCGGCGCAGCGGCGGCGATCGATCCCGGGATCACGGTCGACTTTCCTGCTACCTTTCCGCCGCTTGCCGGGTTTCCCAGCCCGGGCCGGCTTGAAAAGATCGCCCGGGCGATGGCCGGCTTCGATCTGGTCCTTACCTACAATTGGGGTGCGATGGATGCGGTGATGGCGCATACGCTTTTCGCCGGGATGCACCGCCTGCCGCCCCTGGTCCATCACGAGGACGGCTTCAATCAGGACGAAGCCGGCGGGCTCAAGCACAGCCGCAACTGGTATCGGCGGATCGCATTGGGCCGCGCCGCCGGGCTGATAGTGCCCTCGCAGCGGCTCGAGGCCATCGCGCTCGGGCCGTGGGCGCAGCCGCCGGGACGGGTTCACCGGATCGCCAATGGAATCCCCACCGCTGCTTATGCCGGTAAGCCTAAGCCCAATGCGATTCCCCGGGTGATCAAGCGCAAGGGCGAACTGTGGCTGGGGACACTTGCCGGGCTACGTCCGGTCAAGAACCTGCCGCGGCTGGTCCGGGCCTTTGCCGCGCTGCCCGATGGGTGGCAACTGGTGATCCTGGGCGAAGGCGCTGAGCGCGAGGCGATCCGGGCTGCGGCGATCGAACTCGAAATCGGGCACCGGGTGCACCTTCCCGGCTTCGTAGCCCGTCCGGCCGAGGCAGTCGGGCTGTTCGATCTGTTCGCGATGTCGTCTGACAGCGAGCAGTTTCCGCTGGCGGTGGTTGAGGCGATGGCGGCCGGGCTCGCCGTTGTGGCGCCGGCGGTCGGCGATGTGGCGGCAATGGTCGCCCCTGAAAATGCGCCGTTCGTGGTCGCCCCCGGGAGCGGCGATGCCCTTGCCGATGCGCTGGTTCGGCTGGCCGGCGATCCGCAGCTGCGGCGCAAGGTGGGCGAGGCGAACCGTGCCCGCGCTTGGGCCGAGTACGACGAAGCGCCGATGCTGGCTGCCTATCGCCGGGTCTATGCCGACGCGCTCGGCACCGCCGATTTCCCCTGAGCCGCCAAGGCGCCGCATTCAGCGGTGCTTCACCATCATTGCCGTTGAAAAGGCGCGGCCATCCGCTAAACAGCCCCTCACTCTGCATTCCCCTGCCGTTTACGTCCACAGTTTCGAAAGCTGCCGCATTGGTCCTTCGTCCGCATAGCAACCGTCCTACTGCCGATCGCGCCAATCCGGCGCTGGCGGCGCAGCAGGACGGGTTCCTGCGTGAGGTGGACGAGGCGCTGCGCGAGCAGGAGATGCTCAATGCCGCCAAGCGCTATGGACGGCTGGCGGCGCTTGCGGTGGCGGTGCTGCTGCTGGCGGTCGGGGGTTACTTGTGGTGGGATCATTCCCGCCAAAGCGCCCTTGGTGCACGCGGCGAGGAACTGACGCTGGCGCTCGATCAGGCCGACGCGGGCCATTACGACGAAGCGCAGGCGAAGCTGGCCCCGTTGGTGGCCAAGGGCGGTGACGGCGCGCAGACCGCAGCGAAGATGCTTGCCGCCGGGATTCTGGTCGAGCAGGGCAAGGATGCCGAGGCGCAGGCCGCATTCGCCGCCATTTCCTCCGATGCGGCCGCGCCGCAGCCGTTCCGCGATCTGGCCACTGTGCGCGAAGTGGCGCTGGGGTTTGACAAGCTGCCGGCTGACCAAGTCGTTGCCCGGCTCAAGCCGCTGGCGGTTCCCGGTAACCCGTGGTTTGGCAGTGCCGGTGAATTGCTTGGCATCGCTTATATGAAGCAAGGCCGCAGCGATCTGGCCGGGCCGCTGTTCGCGGCGATCACCCGTGACAAGACCGTGCCCGATACGCTGTGCCGCCGCGCGCGGCAAATGGCGGGGCTGCTCGGGGTCGATGCGATCGACGATGTTAACGATGCTGCAAATGGCGGCAGCCGCTGCGGCGCGAGCAGCGCCGGGGACGCCGCCGCACAATAACGTGGGCAGGCCTTGGGCCACTGCCCGCGCGACCAGTTCTGGAGAGATGTTGGAATGACGAGCCGCTTTACCTTTCGCCGCCTTGCCTTCCCCGCCGCGCTTGGCCTTGTCCTCGCGCTGGGCGGCTGCGGCGGCAAGCACCGGCCGGTCACTCCCACAGTAGGCAATCGCATCCCGATCCTTTCGCGGATCGAAAGCGGGGCCAAAGTCGATCCGGCGCTGGAGCAGATCGCGGTCGTCCTCCCGGTTGCCGAAATCAACCCGGAATGGCCGCAGGCCGGCAATACCCCGGGCAAGGCTTATGGCAACCTTGCGCTGAGTGACAGGCCCGGCAAGGCGTGGACCGCCACTATTGCCGGCTCGTCGAAGCGCCAGCGACTGGCCGCCGCGCCAGTGATTGGTGGCGGACGCCTGTTCGTGATGGATACAGACGGTGTGGTCCACGCGTTTGATGCCAAGATCGGCCGAGCCCAGTGGACCGCCAGCTTCCGCATCCGCGGGGATGCCGTTGCGGCTGTGTTTGGCGGCGGGGCAAGCTACGATGATGGCAAGGTGTTCATCACCACCGGGCTGGGCGAAGTCGCCGCGCTCGATGCCGCCACCGGCAAGCAATTGTGGAAGGTCAAGCCCGCCGGCCCGCTGCGCGGCTCGCCGACGGTCGCGTTCAACGCTGTCTATGCGATGACGCAGGACAACCAGATGATCGCGCTCAACGTCGCCGATGGCTCGGTGCTGTGGCAGGAAAGTGCCTCGACCGGCCTCACCGGGGTGTTCGGCGTTGCCGCACCCGCAGTTGGCCAGGGCACCGTGGTGGCCGGCTATTCGACTGGCGAACTCGTTGCCTATCGCTATGAAAACGGCCGCACGCTGTGGACCGATGCGCTGGCGCGGACGTCGCTGTCGACCAGCGTCGGTGTGCTCACCGATATCGACGCCGATCCGATCATCGATCGCGGCCGCGTTTTCGCGCTGGGTCAGGGCGGGCGCATGGCGGCTTACGAACTGGTCACCGGCCAGCGCATCTGGGAACTTAACCTTGCCGGGATTTCGACCCCGGCCGTGGCCGGCGAATGGATCTTCACCCTCACCGATGACAGCAAGCTGCTGTGCCTGATGCGCAGCACCGGCCGCGCCCGCTGGGTTGCCCAGCTGACCCGATTCCGCGTCGAAAAGAAGAAGAAGGGTCCGATTTACTGGACCGGCCCGGTGCTGGCCAACAACCGGCTGTGGGTGGCCAATTCGCTGGGTGAGCTAAAATCGGTCAGCGTCGAAGACGGTTCGGTGCGGAGCTTCGCGCGGCTCGGCAAGCCGGTTACGCTCGCCCCTGTGGTGGCTGACCGGACGCTTTACGTGCTCGACGACGGCGGCAAGATCACCGCGTACCGCTGACGGTTATGCCGCAGCAGAGCCCGGATGGTGCCCGGCACGCTGCGGCAGAGCAAAGATCAGCGCGACGATCGCTGCCCCGAGCACCAGCGTGGCGACCGGGCGGCTGACATCGAGCCCGCCCTTTGCGAAGGGCTTGTCGAAGAAATCGCCCACCGTCGCGCCGAGCGGCCGGGTCAGGATGAAGGCGGCCCAGAACAGGAATACGCGGCTGACCCGGGTCCACCAGTACAGGGCCGCAAGCACTGCCAAGCCGGCACCGAACATCAGCGCCCCG
>CANGQZ010000119.1 GCA_947455865.1 Sphingomonadaceae bacterium | reverse complement strand
CTCGGGAACCGAACACCGGCACAAGCGCGCCGGGCGTGCCTGCAAGATGGAAGCGTCCCACCCGGCGCGCTTGTGCCGGTGGCGCAGCACGAATATCAAACCGGTGGACTCTCGTTATGATCGCGGGACCAACGGGGGGCAGGTCAGGCGACAAGCTCTAACGCCAGACTGTGCAGCAACAACGGGGGGCCGGCGCAAGCTGGCCCCCTTTTGATTGGCTGCCGCCTAAAGCTTCAGCGCAACCCCCCTTGCCCCGTTGCACTGCACAACTTACGACCGGCCCGAACGATTTTTCGGAACGGACTTTACATGCAGCGCTTCAAAGGCACCTCCAACTACGTCGCCACCGATGATCTCAAGGTTGCGGTCAATGCCGCCGTCCTGCTGCGCCGGCCGTTGCTGGTGAAGGGTGAGCCGGGCACCGGCAAGACCGTGCTCGCGCACGAAATCGCCCAGGCGCTCGGCGCGCCGCTGATCGAATGGAACGTGAAGTCGACCACCAAGGCCCAGCAAGGGCTCTACGAATACGATGCGGTCGCCCGCCTGCGTGACGGCCAGCTGGGGGACGAGCGGGTCCACGACATCCGCAACTATATTCGCAAGGGCAAGCTGTGGGATGCCTTCACCGCACCGCAGCTGCCGGTGTTGCTGATCGACGAGATCGACAAGGCCGATATCGAGTTTCCGAACGATCTCCTTCAGGAACTCGATCGGATGAGCTTCGACGTCTACGAAACCGGCGAGCGGATTGAGGCGCAGGAGCGCCCGGTGGTGGTGATCACCTCTAACAACGAGAAGGAACTGCCCGACGCGTTCCTGCGCCGCTGTTTCTTCCACTACATCAAGTTCCCCGACCGCGAGACGATGCAGGCGATCATCGACGTGCACTTCCCCGGCATCCAGAAGGTGCTGGTGAGCAAGGCGCTCGAAATCTTCTACGAAGTGCGCGAAGTGCCCGGCCTCAAGAAGAAGCCTTCGACCAGCGAATTGCTCGACTGGCTCAAACTGCTGCTGAATGAGGACATGCCGCTCGACGTGCTGCAGAACCGCGATCCGGCGAAAGCGATCCCGCCGCTGCACGGCGCGCTGCTCAAAAATGAGCAGGACATCATGCTGTTCGAACGGCTTGCCTTCATGGCCCGGCGCAATGGCTGATGCGCCGCACACCGGCCGCTGCCTGTGCGGCCAGGTGACTTTCAGCATCGCCGCCGAGCCATTGGGCGCTCGCGCCTGCTGGTGCCGCGATTGCCAGTACATAGCCAGCGGCTCGCCCACGGTGAACGTGCTGTTTCCCGAGGCGGCGGTGCAATACACCGGCGATATAGTCACGCTGCGGATGGTGGCGGACAGCGGCAACACGGTGGAACGCGGATTCTGCCCGAAGTGCGGCACGCAGCTATACAGCCGCACGGTCGAACCCGCCGGTATGCCGATGCGGGTGCGCGCGGGCACGCTGGACAATCCGGGCCTGCAGCCGCCGCAAGGTTACATCTGGGTGGAAAGCGCGCCGGCTTGGGCATACTTCGACCCCGCTTTGCCACAATTAATCAAAGGCCCGGCTTCGCCGCCGATGAAAGCGCGCACATGACCTGCATCGGCAGCTTCGCTTACGGCACCGTTACCCTGATGAACCATTCGCGGTCGATCCGGCGCTTTACAGTTAGCGGGGGTGCCGCAGGCAGCGACAAGCTGAAATTGCAGGGTTCGACAATGTTGCAAAATTTCCTTAATTTGGCGGGGTCGCATTATGGCAAAACAACCAGTCGCTGACCATACATGGGACGAGGCAATTCTAATCGTTCTCCAAGACGCTGGAGAATCGTTGCATTATGCGGAAATAGCTAATCGAATTCTTGGAAGAAAACTAAAGACATCTATAGGTGCAACACCTGCTGCCAGTGTAGCGGCTACACTTAGTCTTGCAATTGGTACTGAAAATTCAGTTTTTCAGAAAGTTGGCCGCGGAATGTATGCCTTGCGTTCCGATCTTGTCGAGCCGGTGCCAACCGAAACGCCACCTGAAGAAATAGGTCAAGACTCAGAGACTGGTGCTCTTAGAGCTTTCGGCATGTACTGGACTCGTGACAGCGTAATCTGGAATGGAAAAACGCGGTTACTGGGGCGACAGGCTATAAATTCTGCCCCAGTGGACTTCGCAGAGCAATTTGGAATATACCTTCTGCATGATCGAGACCGAGTTGTTTATGTCGGCCGTGCAGCGGATACTCTTTTCTCACGTTTGAAAGCCCACACATCAGACCGCCTAGGGGGTCGTTGGGATAGATTTTCTTGGTTTGGCTTGAGAGATGTGGATTCGACTGGAAAATTGTCAGACCCGATTTTGCCTTGGACACATGCGGTAGTAATTGAGACGCTTGAAGCACTTTTAATTGAATGCCTCGAACCACCACAAAATCGTAAGCGAGGGGACTTTTCGGCTGTAGAATTTCTTCAGGTTCGTGATCCTGACATCGACAAAAACAGTAAAAAACAGGTAATTGCCGAGCTTTTGAAGAACGCAGGAATGACTGACTGATGTTCTTCAACTTCCTCGACGAACTGCGCGCCGCCGGCATTCCCGCCTCGCTCAAGGAGCATCTCGTGCTGCTCGAAGCGCTCGACCGCGATGTGATCGAGCGCACGCCCGAGGCGTTCTACTATCTCAGCCGCGCGACCTTTGTGAAGGATGAGGGCCTGCTTGACCGGTTCGATCAGGTTTTTGCCAAAGTGTTCAAGGGCATTCTGACCGATTACGGCCAGCAGCCGGTCGAAATCCCCGAGGACTGGCTGAAGGCGATCGCCGAGAAGTTCCTGACGCCCGAGGAAATGGCCGAGATCAAGTCGCTCGGTTCGTGGGACGAGATCATGGAGACGCTCAAGCAGCGGCTCGAGGAGCAGCAGGGCCGGCATCAGGGAGGCAACAAGTGGATCGGCACCGGAGGCACCAGCCCGTTCGGCAACGGCGGCTACAACCCAGAAGGCGTGCGCATCGGCGGTGAAAGCCAGCACAAGCGCGCGATCAAGGTGTGGGAACAGCGCGAATTCCGCAATCTTGACAGCACGCGTGAGCTTGGCACCCGCAACATCAAGGTGGCGCTGCGCCGCCTGCGCCGTTTCGCCCGCGAAGGGGCGGCAGAAGAGCTCGATCTCGATGCGACGATTGCCGGCACCGCGCGGCAGGGCTTCCTCGATATCCACATGCGGCCCGAGCGGCACAATGCGGTCAAGGTGCTGTTGTTCCTCGACGTCGGCGGCTCGATGGATCCCTATATCAAGCTGGTTGAGGAACTGTTCAGCGCCGCCACCACCGAGTTCAAGAATCTGGAGTTCTTCTATTTCCACAACTGCCTGTACGAAGGGGTGTGGAAGGACAACCGCCGCCGCCGGACCGACCGCACGCCCACCTGGGACATTCTCCACAAATACGGCCACGACTATAAAGTCGTGTTCGTCGGCGATGCGGCGATGAGCCCTTACGAGATCAGCCACATGGGCGGATCGGTCGAGCATTATAACGACGAGCCTGGCGCAATCTGGCTGCAGCGCGTGGTCAATACCTATCCGGCGAGCGTCTGGCTTAACCCGGTGCCCGAGCGGCAGTGGGGTTATTCGCAATCGACCAAGCTGATCCGCGAACTGTTCCACGATGCGATGTTCGAACTGACGCTGGGCGGGCTTGACCGGGCGATGCGCGAACTGACCCGGCGGAAGCACTAGGCGTGGCGACGGCACCGGCGGGGGCGACGGTTGCCCCGCCCTCCTCCGGCCTCCGGCCCATCCTCGCCGCTTCGCTCGGCAACGTGCTGGAATTCTACGATTTTACCGTATTCGCATTTTTCGCGATCTCGATCGGCAACACGTTCTTCCCCTCGAACGATCCCTATCTCAGCCTGATGGCCTCGCTCGCCACGTTCTGGGCGGGCTATATCAGCCGCCCGCTCGGGGCATGGCTACTCGGCCGTTATGGCGACCGCGCCGGGCGCGGGCCGGCGATGCTGATCTCGATGCTGCTGATGGGGATGGCCAACCTGATGCTGGTGCTGTGCCCGGGCTATGCTGCGATAGGCGTCGCTGCCCCGGTGGTGGCGCTGGTGGCCCGCCTGCTGCAGGGCTTTGCGCTGGGCGGCGAAGTGGGCCCGGCCACCGCGTTCATGCTCGAATGGTCTGCCACGGGCCGGCGCGGGCTGGTGCTTTCGCTTCAGCGCGGCACCCAGCTGCTGGCCGGGATGCTCGGCTCGCTTGCCGGGCTGGGGCTGAGCCTCGTCATGCCCGAACAGGCGTTCGCCGATTATGGCTGGCGGATCGCGCTGGGGCTGGGCACGCTGATCGTGCCTTATGCGCTGATCATCCGCCGCAACCTGCCCGATCACCCCGAAGTGATCGCCGCCGTGGCCGCGCCCCGCCCGGCGAGCCCGCAGCCCCGCGAACCCCTGCTGGCGCGGACCGTGATCTGCGGCTTCGTGATGATGAGCGGGGTGGCGATCACCGCCGCGGTGCTGCTGTACATGACGACCTTCGCGCAGAAATCGCTGGGCCTGTCGCCCCACCTGGCGCTGGCCGGGCAGACCGCGAGCAACGCCGTGGCCATGCTGGCCTGCGTTGCCGGCGGTGCGGTGAGCGACCGGATCGGACGCCGGCGGCCGATGATCTGGGCCTATGTGCTCACCGTCCTGCTGGGCATTCCGCTGTTCGCCTGGATGATCCACGATCGCACCTTCATTTCCTATTTGATCGCGGTGATGGTCTACGGCGGGGTCAGCAGCTTTGCCGGCAGCCCGCTGGTCGCGTCGGTGGTCGAGGGCCTGCCGGTGCGCGCCCGGTCAGGTCTCTATGCCTTGCTCTACACGCTGCCGGTAACGGTGTTCGGCGGATCGACCCAGTTCGTGGTGACATGGCTGGTCCACCTCAGCGGAACATCGATGGCGGTGATCTGGTACTCCACCGCAGCGGCGGTGGTGGCGCTGGCCGGCATGCTCGCGATCCCCGAAACCGCGCCGGGCCGGTCCGGCACATTGCGGGGTGCGGAAGACGTTCCCATTTCGGTGGGATGACCCGGTTTCCCGCCCTGTTCCTTGGTCACGGCTCGCCGATGACCGTGATAACCGACAACCCGGCGCGCCGCGCCTTCGTGGCACTCGGCGCTGCCCTGCCCCGGCCCTCGGCCATCCTGTGCATCAGCGCGCATTGGGAAACGCGGGGCCAGACGCATCTCACCAGCGGCACGGCCCCGCGCACGATCCATGATTTCCGCGGGTTTCCGCCAGAGCTCTATGCGATGCAGTACCCCGCTCCGGGCTCGCCCGCGTTGGTGGAGCGGATTGCCGGACTGCTGGGCGAAGCGCGGGTGCAGCGCGACGACAGCTGGGGCTTCGATCACGGCGCGTGGGGGGTTCTCCAGCCGATGTATCCGGCCTGCGATGTGCCGACGGTGCAACTCAGCCTGGATCGTTCGCTTGACCTGGCCGGGCATCTTGCACTTGGCCAGGCGCTCGCGCCGCTGCGCGATGAAGGGGTGCTGATCGTTGGCAGCGGCAATGTCGTCCACAACCTTGCGCTGTGGCGTCAGACTGCCGGAACGCGGCCGGATTGGGCGGTATCGTTTCAGAACCGCATCAACCTGGCCATGAGCGACGGCACGGACGCGGCGCTGACCGATCTTGCGCCCGACGATCGGGCCGCAGCCGCTGCG
This sequence comes from Sphingomonadaceae bacterium, assembly GCA_947455865.1. Lineage (GTDB taxonomy): Bacteria > Pseudomonadota > Alphaproteobacteria > Sphingomonadales > Sphingomonadaceae > Novosphingobium. Next base: position 2,812 of record CANGQZ010000119.1, on the reverse strand, counting down.
GTCAACAGCGGGGAGCACTATCTGCCGCTGCTCTACGTCGCCGGTGCCCGCTTGCCGGGCGACAATGCGGAGATCTTCAGCGACACCATCGATGGAGCGCTGTCGATGACGAGCTACTGGCTTTCCGACACGCCGCTGCCGGCCGGGGTTCAATAAAGCAGGAGGCCCCGGGTTTCCTCAAGCCAAGCCGCTTCGTCGGCGCTGGCCAGCACGTCGAGATCGCCGGGCTGCGCGGCGGCATCGTCAACCCATTCGCGCAGGCCGGGGCCGCCGTTGATCACGTCGATCGCCAGCCGCTGGAACTCGTACTCGTAGGGAAAGTCGCGCCACAGCGGATAGTCCGGGTAAAGCCGCCGGATGGCCTTGAACGCCAGCGCTTGCAGCCGCCATGGGCGGAAGGCGCGGTGATCGTAAAACCCGCCCTCGGCGTGAATCATCAGCGCGGTACACAGGCTTCTGGCGTGCTTGTGGAAAGTTGGCTCGAACCAGCATTCGCGCAGGGCGCACCCGGCCAGCCACTGCGGAGCGAGCCGCTGCATCTCATTCAGCACGGCCCTGGCGTCGATATCGGGCGCGCCGAACAGCACTTCGAGCGGCCGGGTGGTGCCGCGCCCCTCGCTCAGGGTGGTTCCCTCCAGCATCACCGTGCCGGCATAGGCGCGGGCCATGTTGAGGTTGGCGGCGTTGGGGCTGGGATTGATCCAGATGCGGCTGTCCGGCCAGCCGAAGCCCGGCGCGGCTTCCGGTTGCCAGCCTTCCATCGCGATCACCCGGTAATCGACGTCGAGGCCAAAGTAGCGGGTGAACCACTGCCCCATCTCACCCAGCGTCAGCCCGTGGCGCATCGGCATCGGCCCGGCGCCGACGAAACTTTCCTGTCCGGGGATGAGGCTGAGGCCCTCGACCGGGCGGCCGGCGGGATTGGGTCGATCGAGCACCCACACCGTCTTGCCCGAAGCGGCGGCGGCTTCGAGCATATAAAGCAGCGTGGTGACAAAGGTGTAGATCCGGCAGCCAAGGTCCTGCAGGTCGAACAGGAACACGTCGGCGCTGGCCATCATCGCCGGGGTCGGCCGGCGGACCTCGCCATAGAGGCTGAACACGGGGATGCCGTAAGCCGGATCGATCTCGTCCCCGCTTTCGACCATGTTGTCCTGCTTGTCGCCCTTGAGCCCGTGCTGCGGGCCGAAGGCAGCCGACAGCGCGATATCGCCGCAGGCGGCCAGCGCGTCGAGCGAATGGACCATCTGGTCCGTCACCGAGGCGGGATGGGCGACGAGGGCGACGCGCCTGCCGGCGAGCGGTCGGCGCAAGTCAGGGTCGGCGAGCAGCCGGTCGATGCCGAATTTCATGGGTTACCGGGTGCCGCAAGGCGGGCCGCGAAGCAAGCGGGGTGATGAAAGTCCGCCTGGCCCGGCGGATGGGCCAGTGCCCAGTAGGATTTGTGCCCGCCCGCCTCCTCGATCACTGCGCTGATGCCCAGTTGCCACGGCAGCGGCGGCAGACCGGCGAGCGGCATAGAACCATCGAAGATAAGCATGTTGCGTCCGGCCCGCGACACCGAATCGGGATCGCGCGGCATCGGCCGGGGTGCCATCCCGGCGCGGTAGCTGGTGAAATCGTAAGCCGCCCAGCGTTCCGACGGCGACAGGTTGAGTTCGGTGTAGCCCACTGCATCCGGGGCCTTGAGGAAAAGTTCGAAACAGGTTTCGCGCCACAGCCCGTCCGCCCGTCCGATCCCGGCGAAAGGCGGCAGCAGCACCTGCGCCGCGCCCTCGACCCTCCAGCGGACGCGCAGCCAGTGTTCGGTGAGGCCGATGATCGCGGCCTCGACTCCCGTTACCGCCAGCGGCGGATGGTCGGGATGGGCAAGCAGCGGCAGCGTTCCCAAGCGCAGTTCTCCATGCTAGGCGCCGCCCCCTGAACCGGAAACCGAGCGCATGACCTACCAATCGACCCTGCTCCGCCTGCTCGACGAGCGTGGCTATATCCACCAGCTGACCGATCCGGCAGGGCTCGACGCGCTGGCGCATCAGCAGGTGATCCCCGGCTATATCGGGTTCGACGCCACCGCACCATCGCTCCACGTCGGCAGCCTCGTCCAGATCATGATGCTGCGCCGGCTGCAGCAGGCCGGTCACAAGCCGATCGTGGTGATGGGCGGCGGGACCACCAAGGTCGGCGATCCTTCGGGCAAGGACGAGAGCCGCAAGATGCTCACCGCCGAAGGGATTCAGGCCAACATTGCCTCGATCCGCACCATCTTCGAGCGGCTGCTGGTGTTCGGTGACGGGCCGAGCGATGCGATCATGGTCGATAACGACGAATGGCTCTCGCAGCTTGGCTATGTCGATCTGCTGCGCACGGTCGGCCCGCATTTCACCATCAACCGGATGCTGACGTTCGATTCGGTCAAGCTGCGGCTCGAGCGTGAGCAGCCGCTGACCTTCCTCGAATTCAACTACATGATCCTCCAGGCCTACGATTTCCGCGAACTGGCGCTGCGCCATGGCTGCCGGTTGCAGATGGGCGGATCGGACCAGTGGGGTAACATCATCAACGGGATCGAGTTGACCCGGCGGATGGAAGGCACAGAACTTTTCGGGCTGACCACCCCGCTGCTGACCACCGCCGATGGCGCCAAGATGGGCAAGACCGCTGCCGGCGCGGTCTGGCTCAACGAGGATGCGCTGCCAGCATGGGATTTCTGGCAATACTGGCGCAATGTTGATGACCGCGATGTCGGCCGCTTCCTCCGCCTGTTCACCGACCTGCCGCTGGCGGAGATCGTCCGGCTCGAGGCGTTGACAGG
>CANGQZ010000118.1 GCA_947455865.1 Sphingomonadaceae bacterium | reverse complement strand
GCCGATCCCGAGCGAGCGGGTGGTAAAGTCGGCGAGGGTGGTCCCGGCGGTGGTTGAGGCGATGATTGTCGCCCAGTACAGCCATGGATCGAACCGTCGCGCGCGGATCTGGAGCCATACCAGACCAGCAAGGAGCACGCCGAAAATCGCGGTGCCGGCCAGATAGCCGTTAAGCCCCGCTTGTCCGGCCTCGGCCGTGGTCTCACCTAGCCAGCTCATCGAAACGGTATCGCCGCCGGTTTCCCCGAGCGTGGTGGCAAGGATCTTGATGATCCAGAACCCCAGCGTAACTCCGGGCACCTTGGTGGCGGCACGTTGCAACGAATCGGGCATCTACGGCATTCCTTCGGTCTGGCGTGCGCGCTTATGGGCGAAGAGTTGCCCAAACCGACCTACCGGCCTCCGAGCGTTTCCCCAAGGCAGTTCATCGGCGGCGACGGCCTCTTCACGCTTTGCTCACCCTTAGCCGCTATCGCCGGCGCCATGAACGCTGCCGATCCGCGTCCGCCCAGCGACGTTTCCGCCGGGGTCGGTCTGTCCGGCCTGGCCGGGCTGTTCGCGTGGCTGCTGATCTGCCGCAACTGGCCAGGCATTGGCGATGTCTTCGCATTACCCGGCCCGCGCGCGCCGCTTTCGGGTGAGCACGCCGCACTGGCCGCGCTGCTCTTTTCGGGCACGCCGATGGTGCTGTGGTCGCTGCTGGTGGACAAAGTCCACTTGCGGCCTTCGACCGGGCTCGACTGGCGCAGTCCGCGTCCGCTGGCCGCCGTGATTGATGATGCGGTCACCAAGATCGCCGGGCTTTGGGCTACCTGGGCGCTCATCGGCTTCGCCTACTGCGTTGCCCGCTGGTACTGGATGGGCACATACCTGTTCGCGATGAAGGTCATCGGCTGGGCAGCGCTGCCGATGTTCGTGCTCTCGGTGCCTTATGTGCTGTGGCTCGACCGGTTCAGCATCAACCCGCGCGACGGGCCGTGGCACTTCGGGGCGATGCTGATCGGGCGCGAGCCGTTCGAACCTGCCGAGGTCAAGGCGCACTGGCGCTCGTGGCTGGTGAAGGGCTTCTTCTGCGCCTTCATGATCTCGATCCTGCCGCCGGGCTGGGCCAATATCGTCATGCTCGATGTGTCGGCCATTGCCGGCAATCCGGTGCTGATCACCCACTGGCTGACCGAACTGCTGTTCCTGATCGACGTGCAGATCGCGATGGTCGGCTATCTCGTCACGATGAAGCCGCTCGATGCCCAGATCCGCAGCGCCAACCCGCACCTTTCGGCGTGGGTGGCGGCGTTGATCTGCTATCCGCCGTTCATCCTGATGATCCCGAACGGTCCGCTCGATTATCACTTCGGGACGGCCGACTGGGCCTATTGGCTGGATGGCCATCCGCTGCTGCTGGCGGCATGGGGCGCGGCGTTGGTTCTGCTCACTGGGATCTACGCTTGGGCCACGCTCGCGTTCGGCTTGCGCTTTTCCAACCTCACCTACCGCGGCGTGCTGACAAATGGGCCCTATCGCTGGACACGGCACCCGGCCTATCTCTCCAAGAACCTGTTCTGGTGGGCATCGACATTGCCGTTCATCGTCACCACCCACAATCTTAACGATGCGATCCGCAACACCGTGGTGCTGGGCCTGGTCAGCGCGGTCTATTTCTGGCGGGCCAAAACTGAGGAGAAGCACCTCCTTGCCGAAGATGCGAAGTACCGCGAATACCACGCGTGGATTGAGCGCAATCCCTCGATCACCCGCGCCCTTGGGCGGCTGACGGGAGCGCTCAAGCCGAAAAACGTCGCGCTGCAGCCGGCGGAATAGCGGGCGGGCATCGAGTGGTCGGTGTCAGAGTGTTTCTTCGCCTGCCACGCTGAACACGCGCAGTTCGCGTCCGGTCATACCCAGTCCGGCCGCTTTCGACCGCCACGCGGCTACATGCGCGGAGGCGCCATGGACGTCGAGCGCGGCGCGGCTGGCCCAGATCTCGCTCACCCGCAGCAGACCCGGTTCGGCCAGATCCTCGGCAAAGGCATATTCGATGCAGCCGTCTTCGGTGAGCGTCGCGGAGCGCACGTCTGCAACGGCGGCGCGCACTTCGGCCATCCGCTCGGGCGGGAATTGCAGGCGGGCGATGATCACGATCTGCATCAGAAGCTCTTTTCTTCGTAGACCCGGGCGAGATCGCCCTGCCATTCACCATGGTAACGTTCGAGTAGCATCTCGGCCGGCACCTTGCCGCGCTTCACTATCTCGTCGAGCGGGGCAAGGAAGCCGGCTTCGTTGTCGCCAGCCTCGTTCAGCTTGCCGCGGGCGTTGAGCCCGCTGCGGGCGATTCCCAGCACTTCGCCAGCGATATCGCGCAAGGTGCCGCCCCCGGGGAGCGGGGCATCGAGCCCCAGCTTGGGCACCGCGCTGCGCAGCGCTTCGCGCCCGGCCATGTCCCAGTGCTTGACCAGATCCCACGCCGCATCGAGCGCGCCCTGATCGTAAAGCAGGCCGACCCACAGTGCCGGCAGCGCGCAGATTCGGCCCCACGGCCCGCCATCGGCGCCGCGCATTTCGAGGAACGACTTGAGCCGCACCTCAGGAAAGGCGGTCGAGAGATGGTCGATCCAGTCGGACTCGCGCGGGCGCTCTCCGGGGAGTGCCGGCAGCCGTCCATCGAGGAAGTCGCGGAAGCTCTGGCCGGCGGCATCGATGTATTTGCCGTCGCGGAAGACGAAGTACATCGGCACGTCGAGCATGTATTCGACATAGCGCTCGTAGCCGAAACCGTCCTCAAACACGAACGGCAGCATCCCGGTGCGCGCCGGATCGGTGTCTGACCAGATGTGGCTGCGATAGGACAGGTAACCGTTGGGCTTGCCTTCGGTGAACGGCGAATTGGCGAACAGCGCGGTCGCCAGCGGCTGGAGGGCAAGGCTGGTGCGGAACTTCTGCACCATGTCCGGCTCGCTCGAATAGTCGAGGTTGACCTGGATGGTGCAGGTGCGCAGCATCATGTCGAGCCCCATCGTGCCCACCCGCGGCATGTGGCGCAGCATGATCGCATAGCGCCCCTTGGGCATCACCGGCAGCTCGTCGCGGCGCTTGTCTGGCCACATCCCCAGCCCGAGGAAGCCGAGCCCAAACTTTTCGCCGATCGCTTTGACTTGCTGGAGGTGGCGGCCGGTCTCGGCGCAAGTCTGGTGGAGGGTCTGCAGCGGCGCGCCGGAAAGTTCGAGCTGTCCGGCCGGTTCAAGACTGATTGCGCCATCGGCCCCGCGCAGCGCAATCACCTCGCCGCCTTCGATCACGGGCTCCCAGCCAAACTCGCGCATTGCCATCAGCAGATCGCGGATCCCGCCGGGTTCGCCATAGCTGGGGGCATGATGATCACGAGTCGCATAGACCAGCTTTTCGTGCTCGGTCCCTATGCGCCAGTTTTCGCGCGGTTTTTCGCCCTTTGTCAGCGGCTTGATCAGCTGCTCGCGGCTCTCGATCACGGGCTCGTCGAAAGAGGTTTCTTTGCGCGTACTCATGCCGGCCCGTTAGGTGAGCGCGCGCGCGCGCGCCAGAATTATTTCGGCATGGGCGGATGATCCGCCCAGTCACCGGCTACCGCCATCCACAATCCGCAGCCGGCAATCGCGGCAGTTTCGCCGCGCAGGATGCGCGGACCCAGAGAGATCGGCCGGGTCTGCGGCAGGGCGCGGATCGCGGCGCGCTCAGCGGCATCGAACCCGCCTTCGGGTCCGACCAGCAGCGCCGTCGGGCCAGACGCTGCGGCAAAGGCTGCTGCGGCCGGCTCGCGGCCTTCCTCATCGGCGAAGAACAGCGTGCGCCCCGCCTCCCACCCGCGCAGCAGGGCATCGAGGCCTAGCGTTGGCGCCAGTTCGGGCAGCGCGGTGCGGGCGCACTGCTCGGCCGCCTCGGTCATGATCGCGTGCGCACGCTCGGGATTGAGCCGATCCGCCACGCAGCGCCGGGTTACCACCGGCTGGAACCGGCCCACCCCCAGTTCGCTCGCCTTTTCGAGCACCAGATCGAACCGGTCCTTCTTGAGCAGCGCCGCACAAAGCATGAAATCGGGCACTGCCTCACGCACGCGGGTGCATTCCTCCACCGCCAGCAGCAACGCCCGCTTGCCTGCTTCGACCACCCGCGCGAGCCATTCGCCGGTCAAGTCGTCGCACAGCACCACCGCATCGCCCGGCGCGGCGCGCATCACCCGGCCAAGGTAATGCGCCTGCGCGCCCTCGATGCTCACCGCCGCGCCTTGTGCCAGCGGTCCGGGCACGAACAGCCGGGGTGCGCTCTTGGGGGGCCAGGCAGGGGTTGCGGACATTGCACCGGCCCTAGCGGATCGCGCGCCGCGCGGCTATTCCCCGGCGCGATGACCGCCGAAATCGTCCCCGACAGCGAACACCGCGGCCTTGTTGCCCGCCTCCCGCCCCGCCTGCGTGACTATGCCCAGCTGGCCCGGTTCGATAGGCCGATCGGGTGGTGGCTGCTGTACTGGCCCTGTGCATGGGGGGTTCTGCTCGCCGGGGGTGAGGGGCGCTGGGCTCTGCTCGGCTGGCTGCTGCTGGGCGCGGTGGCGATGCGCGGGGCCGGCTGCGTCTATAACGATGTTGTCGATGCCGATCTTGACCGGCAGGTAGCGCGCACGGCCGCGCGACCGGTGGCGAGCGGACGGGTGAGCCGCAAGGCGGCGTTTGCATGGCTGCTGGCGCTGTGTTGCATCGGCCTTGAAGTACTTTTGCAACTGCGCTGGCAAGCGCAACTGGTGGCGCTGGCGAGCCTGCTGCCGGTCGCCGCCTATCCGTTCATGAAGCGCATCACATGGTGGCCGCAGGCGTGGCTTGGCCTGGTCTTCAGCTGGGGCGCGCTTGTCGGCTGGAGCGAGCTGCGGGGGGATCGGATCGAGGTTCTGGCCGCGCTCTACGCGGGGGCGATCTGCTGGGTGATCGGCTATGACACGATCTATGCCCTGCAAGACCGCGAGGACGATGCGCTGGTTGGGATCGGCTCCAGCGCGCGAGCGATGGGTGAACATGTCCATGCCGGGATCGGCCTGTTCTATGCCGCGGCGGTGGGTCTGTGGGGGCTGGCGTTCTGGCTGCTGCGGCCCGATCCGCTGGCACTGCTCGCGCTCGCACCGGCGGGGCTGCATCTGCTGTGGCAGGTGGCGACGCTAAACTCCGGAGATGGCGACAATGCGCTCGCCAGATTCCGCGCCAATCGCAGCGCCGGGCTGCTGGTGGCACTCGCCTGCTGGGTGGTCGGCAATGCCTGAGGCGTATGGCTGATGTGCAACCTCTACAAGCTACGGCGCACGGTGGAGGAGGTTGCCCAGCTGTTCCGGGTAGAGCCTGCGGCCGGCGCCAACGTCGCCGCCGAACTTTATCCCGGCTATTCCGGGCTGGTCGTCGCCGAAGGCCGGGTACGGGCGATGACCTGGGGCTTTCCGCTGAGCCTCAAGGGCAGGGACGGTCGGGCGCTCAAGCCCAAGGCGGTGACCAATGCCCGCGACGACAAGCTGACCACCGCGTTCTGGCGCGACAGTTTTGCCCGCCGCCGCTGCCTGATCCCAGTGAGCCAGTGGGCCGAGGCCGAAGGGGAGACCGGGCGGATGACCCGCACGTGGTATGCGCTGCCCGGCGGGGAGCAGTTTGCGGTGGCTGGCCTATGGCGGCCGACCGCGGAATGGGCCGGCGATGCCTACGCGATGGTCATGGCCGATAGTTGCCCGGCGATGGCCGAGGTGCATGACCGCATGCCGGTAATCCTGCGGCCCGATCAGTGGGCGCACTGGCAGGATGGCCCGCCCGAGGCTGCACTGGCGCTGGCCCGCACCTGGCAGGGCGAACTGGCGGTCGAGCGCACCCGCGAGCGCTGGGCCGGCGGGGCCGACATTCCCGAGCAGCCGGGCCTGGTCTAGGAATAGCTGACCAGCTCGAATTCGATCCCGTCGCTGTCGTAGAAATAGAACCGCCGGCCAGGGTGATAATCGGCGTGGCTGAACGGCTCGTAGCCCTCGGCGATCACCAGCGCCTCGGCCGCATCAAGATCGTCGACGACGATGCCGATGTGTTGGAGCGGTACGCCCTTTTCGAACGGTCCAGTCAGGACCGGGTGCCGATAGAGCGCGATATAGTCGAATTCGCCGCCGAGGTGGATGGTCCACCCATCGTCCAGCGCCGGACCGCGCCAGCGCTCGGTCCACCCGGTAAGCCGGCAGAGAAAATTGGCGGTACGGTCTGGGTCGCTCACCCGGATATTGACATGTTCAAGACGTGCTTGCGTCACCATGTGAAGTCTTTCCGTCAACTAGCTGAAACAAATGATTTCACGAATCACGTTGCCCATCTTGCAATATGAAGCTAACTTGAGGTCAAGCTACCTTTTCGGGCGAGCCGATGCACCGCGACGATCTTATTCCCATCGGCGAACTGGCCCGCCGCACTGGCCTATCGGTCTCGGCGATCCGCTATTACGAACAGCGTGGACTGCTAACCTCGCTGCGTACGGGTGGCAACCAGCGGCGCTTCCTGCGCTCCGACATCCGCCGGCTGAGCTTCATCCTGATCGCGCAGAAGCTGGGCCTCGGGCTGACCGAAATCGAGGCGAAACTGGCCAAGCTGCCCGCCGGCAAGACCCCGACGGTGCTGGATTGGCAGAAGATCGGCCGCTCGCTGCGCAAGGAGATCGATACGCGCATCCAGCTGCTCACCCGCACCCGTGGCAAGCTGGACGAGTGTATCGGCTGCGGTTGCCTCAGTCTCCAGCGCTGCCAACTTTACAACCGCGACGACGGTGCTGGAGCTGCCGGGCCGGGCCCGCGGTTTGTGCTGGGCTGATCACTCCGCCGCCAGCAATTCCTCTGCCGCGCCAAGATCGACGCTGACCAGCCGCGATACTCCCTGTTCGACCATCGTTACCCCGAACAGGCGGTGCATCCGGCTCATCGTCACCGCGTTGTGAGTGACGATCAGATAGCGGGTCTGCGTCTCGCGGGTCATCGCATCGAGCAGATCGCAGAACCGCTCGATATTGGCATCGTCGAGCGGGGCGTCGACTTCGTCGAGCACGCAGATCGGCGCGGGATTGGTGAGGAACAGCGCAAAGATCAGCGCCACTGCGGTCAACGCCTGCTCACCGCCGGACAGCAGCGTGAGCGATTGCAGCCGCTTGCCCGGCGGCTGAGCATAGATTTCCAGCCCAGCCTCGAGCGGATCGTCCGAATCAATTAGCGCAAGGTGCGCCTGCCCGCCCTGGAACAGCCGCCCAAACAGGGTGCGAAAGTGCCCGTCGACTGCCTCGAACGCAGCGCGCAGCCGTTCGCGGCCCTCTCGGTTGAGATTGCCGATCGAGCCGCGCAGGCGGTGCACCGCCTCGGTCAGTTCGGCCTGCTCGGCAGCGCTGGTGGACTGGCGCAGTTCGGCCTCGGCCAGTTCGCCGGCCGCGACCAGATTGACCGGCCCGATCCGCTCGCGCTCTCCCGTCAGCCGGTCCATCACGGTCGATTCCTCGCTGGCACCGGCCACCTCTCCGGGTGTGAAGGCGAACAGCCCGGGCAGGAGCGGCGGCGGGCACTGGAACCGCTCGCCGGAGATGCGGCCCATTTCGGCGCGGCGGGTTTCTTCGTTTTCGGCCCGCGCTGCCGCGCCGGCGCGGGCCTCGCGCGCGCTGGCGAGCGTTTCGGTGACTGCGGCAAAGTGCGCGTCGGCGATGCGCGCCGCGTCGACGGCGGATTGCACCGCCGCATCCGCAGCCGCCAGTTCACTCGCGAACCTGGCCCGCGCCGTCTCGGCCTCGGCGATCTCGCGCGAAAGCGCGGGCGGCTTGGCGGCGATGACCGCCCGTTCCTCCTCGATCGCGGCGAGGCGGCGCTCCATTTCCGCCAGCCGCCGCGCTGCGTCACCCGCGCGCGCTTGCCAGCCGCGGATATCGCCGCGCTGCGCCGTGGTGCGTTCGCGCGCGACGGCGAGCGCCTGATCCTGGGCCGCGAGCGCGGCGGTTGCGCCCTGCAGCCCGGCGCGCGCGCCCTCGTGCCGGGCCTGCGCGGCGGCAAGCGCGGCGCGGCCGGTGGCAGGATCGGGCAGGCCGGCACGGCGGGCCTCGGCGGCGGCGATTTCCTGCGCGGCGTGGCTGCGCATGTCGGCAAGTTCGCCGGTCATCCGGTCCAATTCGGCTTCGCGGGCAGCCCGCCGCGCGCTTGCGGCTTCGGCCTGGTCCAGCCCGCGCAGGGCCGCCCGCTCCGCCTCTGCAGCGGCACCCAGCGCGCGTTCCAGCCCGACCAGCGCAGTCTGCACCGTTGCGAGATCAGTGCTGGCGGCGGCGTGCGCCGTGTCCGCCGCAGCGGCTGCCTCGCGCAGCGCCGGCACTTCGGCATCGAGCGCGGCAAAGCGGTTGTCCGCTTCGAGCCGGGCGGCTTCGGCCGCGCCCTCGCCGCGCGCCACGAACCCGTCCCACCGGCGCAGCGCCCCGGCGGTCGTCACCAGCCATTCGCCCGGCCCCAACGCGCGGCCATCGTCTTCGGCCGCCACGAGGACCAGCGCGAGCCGAGCGGCGAGTTCGGGCGGGCAATCGGGCACGTGCGCGGCAAGGCTGCCG
>CANGQZ010000117.1 GCA_947455865.1 Sphingomonadaceae bacterium | reverse complement strand
ATAGGTCACGCTGCGGTGCATCCGCTCGGCGTGAGAAAGCCCCTGCGCCACGTTCATCAGCATCAGCGCGCGGACATTATCGTCCAAGCAATAGCCGTGGTGCCGGTCCGGCACGATCTCGATCCCGTGCTGGAGCATGCCCGTGGCATCGCTCATCGCGAACACGGCGGATAGCCCGGGGATCACCGTCGGCTCGATCGCCCGCGGCGGCGGGGCAACCGCGCGTTCGACCAGCTGCGCGGCGGCGTCGGCAAAGGCCGGCCAGATCGTGGTGCGCCCACGGGCATAGGCGCGTCGCTGCATAGCCACCAGCCGTTGGGGGCATCGAGCAGCCCGGTCACCGCCTCGGCAATGGCGTCGCTCGAACCCGGCGCGATCAATGCGCCGACTTCGCCCGCCAGCAGTTCCCGGGCGTGAACGTAGGGCGTCGAGACCACCGCCTTGCCCAGCGCCACCGCATAAGACAGCGTCCCCGAAGTGGCCTGCTGCAGCCCCGGATAAGGCGTGATGTAGATGTCGCAGGCTTCGAGTTGATCGAGCAACTCGTCGGTTTCAAGGAACCGGTTGTCCCACAAGATGTGGTTTTCGACCCCGCGCCGCCGGGCCAACTCCAGCAGGCGCTCGCGGTAGGCCTCGCCCTCGCGCGCGACGAGGTTGGGATGGGTCGCGCCGACGATCCGGTAAACCGTCTGCGGATGGCGTGCGACGATCGCCGGAAGCGCGTCGATCACCCGCTCGATCCCCTTGCCCGGGCCGAGTAGGCCGAACGTCATCAGGACATTGCGCCCAGCGAGGCCCGTCGCCGCCTTGAACTCCGCACCGCGACCGAAGGGCCGGTCGGGCGCGCCGTGGGCGATCACTTCAATCTGCCCATGCGCCGCGCCATAGCGGGCGAGCAGCAGATCGCGGCCATGGCGCGACATCACCATGATCCGCGAGGCACGCGAGACAAGATGGCGCAAGATCCGCTCCTGCTCAAACGAAGGCTCGCTCAGCACGGTGTGCAGCGTCAGCACCAGCGGCGGCGCCAACTGGTCGACAAAATCGCAGACCATCGCGCCTTGCGGGCCGCCGAAGATGCCATATTCGTGCTGGAGCCAGACCGCATCGACCCCGCTTTCGTTGATCCGGCGCGCGGCCGCACGGTAGTCGTCGGCGCTGTCCTCGGCGATCACCGAGGCCACGCCATCATACAGCAGCGACGCCTCGGGGTTATCGAGCGCATAAACATCGATGCTGATCGCGCGGTGATAGCGGCGCAGCTGTTCGACCAGATCACCGGTGAAGGTCGCGATCCCGCAGCGGCGCGGCGTGAATGTCCCGACCAGTGCGATCCGACGCGGGATGCGTGCGGCAGCGCCGTCGCGCACGGGCGCGAAGATTGAGAGGATTTCGGCGGTGCCTACGGGATCACCCAGCAGAAATTGGCGGAAGTCTTCGCGGTGCATCGGGCCGGGATCCTTGCTGTTCTAGAGCTGCAAAAGGGTGCGTTCAGCTCAGCAACGCGCGCCCGGCCCTCCGGTTTCGCCGCAGTGCGTTCAATTTGCACGGATCACCGCATTTCGCGGCGCTTCAGTCCTGCGCAAAAACACGAGTTAATGCTGATATACAGAATTTTACCGCGTTTACGAAATAACTTTCCGCAAGCGCTAATAAAACCAGCGCTGACGCCATTCGTAAATGGCGGGTCGGGGCTGGCCATCGGCCCGCGTTGCCGGTTTGAAGCGGAACCGTTCCACCGCCAGCCGGCAGGTAATCGCATCGGCCGCAGGGTCGCGGCTCGGTCGATACACGCTGCAACCAGTTGGCCGGCCATCGGTTCCCACCGCAATCCGGATCAGCACGTAATCGTTGATCCTGAGTTCGCGGCTGGCGATCGGATAATCGCGCGCGGAGTTGATGTCGCCGGCGATCTTGATCGCGCCGCTGCCCCCGCCCGCACCTTGGCCGGTGCCCGACCCGCCGCTGCCAGTGCCTCCACCTGCCCCACCTGCCCCGCTGCCGACACCGCTCGCCTGCGCTCCGGCGGAGTTCGCCGTGCCGGTCGCGGCAACCGGCGGTGCGGGCTTGGGCGGAGCAATCGCGACTTTGGGCTTGGGCGCCATCTGGGCCTTGGGCACCGCCTGCTTGCCCGCTGCTGCAGCCGCGCCCGCCGGCTTGGACGGCGGCGGGGTCGGCGTGGGGCTTGGAGCGGTGACCGTTACGGTGAACGTGGTCACAACCGCATCGACCGCGCGCATCGCCAGATCGGGCGCAAAGGCGCGGATCAGGCCGAAAATGACGGCAATATGGAGCAGCGCTACGATCACAATCGTGCCGATGCGAACCGGGCGGGGGGCAGAGAAATCGGCGTCGGTCATAATCTGATTGTGGCAGCGACCCGCACCAAACCCAAGCAAAAGGGATTGATACAATCCACCGACAGGTTTACCCGGCGCGGCAATGAGGGGACTGCTGCATTCGCGCGCGCTGACCGCGCTGCTGCTGGCGCTGCTGCTGGCCGGACGGCTGGTGGCACCGGCCGGGTGGATGCCGGTCGCCGCTGAGCGCGGGATCGCCTTCGTCCTGTGCTCGAGTGAGGGGCCGGCCCCGGTCTGGCTCGATGCCGCGGGCAAGCTCCACAAGGGCAAGCAGGACGGCGCCGGCCACAAGGCCGCCGAAAGCTGCCCGTTCGGGGCGCTCTCTGCTCCGCTCGATTTCGCCGGCGGGCCGGTTCTGGCCGCGCCGCTCGCGCCAGTTGCGCACAACATCGCCGGCCGCGCCGCCGCCGTTGCCATCGGCCGCGGCCTTGCCGCGCCGCCCCCACCCGCCACCGGACCACCGCTCTTCGCCTGAACCGCTGACCCGCGCGCGCCCTGCTGCGCGCGCTTCCTTGCGTTTCCGGACACGGAGTCCATCATCATGAAAATCACTCTGGGTGCGAGCCTGCTCGCCCTTTCACTCGCGCAACCCGCTTTCGCCGAAACCGCTGCCGACGCCGCTGCGAGCGAAGGCAGCCCGCATCATGGCGACATCGTCGTCACCGGCCATCACGCCGATGACCGCATCGATCTGCCCCCCGCCACCCGCGTCACCGTCACCAGCGAGGACATTGCCCGTTCGGTCAACGCGGTCAGCGTGGAAGACACGCTCAAATACGCGCCCAGCCTTGTCATCCGCAAACGCCACATCGGCGACAATTTCGCCCCGATCGCCACCCGCACCTCGGGCCTCGGCGCTTCGGCGCGCAGCCTGATCTATGCCGACGGAGTGCTGCTTTCGGCGTTCATCGGCAACAACAACGGCAACGGCAGCCCGCGCTGGACGCTGGTTGCGCCGGAAGAGATCGAGCGGATCGATGTGCTCTACGGGCCGTTTTCGGCGGCCTATCCGGGCAACGCCATCGGCACCACGGTGAACATCACCACGCGCCTGCCAAGCACGCTGACCGCCACCGCGCGCGTCCTCGCCAACGTGCAGGATTACAGCCTATATGGCACCAACAAGACCCTGCCGACGTATCAGTTCGCGGCGACATTGGGCGACAAGATCGGGCCGCTGGCGCTGTTCGCAGCGATCACTCGCACCGATGCCAAAAGCCAGCCGGTCAGCATCGTCACCGCCAATGGCACCGCCAACCCCAAGGACAACACCGGCGCGGTCGTTACCGGCGGCTATGCCGATCGCAACCGCACCGGCGCGGCAATCCGCGTGCTTGGCTCGGGCGGGCTGGAACACCACGTGCAGGATACATACAAGCTCAAGGCCGCGCTCGATCTGGGCGGCAACACGCGGTTATCCTACCTCCTCGGGATCTGGACCGACGATACCCAGGGCACGGTCGATACCTATCTGCGCAAAGCGTCAGGTGCCGCTTACACCTCGGCGTTCAATTCGGCGGTCTACAGCCGCGACGCGCACCACACCGCGCATGCCCTGACGCTGGAGGGCAGCGGCCGCCATTTTGACTGGCATCTGGTCGGCACCAGCTATCACTACGATCACGATCTTCAGAATGGCCCTTCGTCGGGCAATCCGCTGCCGGCGGCGTTCGCCGGCGGGGCGGGTTCGATCCAGCGGCAGGACGGCACCGGCTGGGTGACGCTGGATGCAAAGGCGGCATGGCGCCCGAACGGAAACGACAGCAACGTTATCAGCTTTGGCGGCCATGCCGATCGCTACGTCCTGAACACCAATACCTATGCGGCAGCCAACTGGCGCGATACCGCTACGCAAGGCGCGGTCACCGCCACCTCGCAGGGCCGAACCCGCACGCTGGCGCTGTGGGCGCAGGATGCCCTCAAGCTGACCCCGGCGCTCACCCTCACGCTGGGGGCACGGCACGAATGGTGGCGGGCGTGGAACGGCTACAACTTTGCCAGCGGCAAGGCACTGATCCAGCCCGAGCGGCGGTTCGAGGGCTTTTCGCCGAAAGCGGCG
The DNA here is from genome assembly GCA_947455865.1 of Sphingomonadaceae bacterium. Taxonomy (GTDB): domain Bacteria; phylum Pseudomonadota; class Alphaproteobacteria; order Sphingomonadales; family Sphingomonadaceae; genus Novosphingobium. The sequence continues at coordinate 4,226 of CANGQZ010000117.1, read as the reverse complement.
CTGTCATGGCGCGCGAGTGACCACCTCACCGCGCGGCTCTCGCTGGCGCAGGCATGGCGCTTCCCGACGGTGGGCGAACTTTATCAGGCGACGACCATCGGCACCAACCTTGCCAACCCCAACCCGGACTTGCGCCCAGAACGCGCGCGTTCCGCCGAACTGGCGCTGGAATACCGCGACGAGCGCACCTTTATGCGGGTTTCACTGTTCAACGAAGTGGTGCAAAATGCGTTGATCTCGCAGACCAACATCGCAAATACGCTGGTCACCACCAGCTACGTCCAGAACGTCGATCGCACCCGCGCCCGCGGGGTCGAAGTGGCGCTGGAGCGGCGCGATCTGCTGCCGCGAATCGATCTGGCCGGCAGCGTGACTTATGCCGATGCGATCACCAGCAAGGACACCGCTTTTCCGGCGGCGGTCGGCCACCTCCTGCCCAGCGTGCCGCGCTGGAAGGCCAACGCGGTGCTGACCTGGCGGCCCAGCGACGCGGTCACCCTCACCACCGCCGCGCGCTATGCCAGCCGCAACTATGCCACGCTCGATAACAGCGACATCGTCGGCAACACCTATCAGGGGTTCTACAAGTACTTCGTGGTCGACGCCCGCGCCCAGTTCCGCGTGAACGAGCACTTCGAGTTCGCGCTGGGGGTGGACAACCTCAACAACGATAAATACTTCCTGTTCCACCCCTTCCCTCAGCGCTCGGTGACCGCAGAGCTGCGCTGGAAGTACTGAACCATGGCCGGAACGCTCTATCGCACCCTCTGGCGGTGGCACTTCTATGCCGGGCTGATTGTGATCCCGCTGGTCATGGTGCTGGCACTGAGCGGTGCGGCCTATTTGTTCAAACCACAGGTCGACCGGTGGGAGGAACGGGCGTTTCATGGCTTGCCGGCGCAGTCGATGGTTGCGCCGGCCCGCCAGCGCGATGCTGCGCTGGCGGCCTTCCCGGGGGCACGCTTCCAGTCCTTTCGGCTGCCCGAGACTCCAGCCGACGCCGCGCTGGTGCTGGTGGCGCTGCCCGGCGGAGCATCGCGCGAGGTCTATGTCGCCCCCGATGGCCACGTGGTCGGCGCGCTCGATCCGCAGGGGCGGATCATGCAGGTAGTCCACGATCTCCACGGCCAGTTGCTCGCCGGAAAGCCCGGCGGTTGGGTGGTGGAACTGGGCGGCAATTGGGCCTTGGTGCTGATTCTGACCGGCCTTTATCTGTGGTGGCCGCGTGGGCGCGGGCTGGCCGGAGTGCTCTGGCCTCGGCTGGGCCGGGGTTCGCGCACCGCGTGGCGCGATCTGCACGCGGTATCGGGCTTCTGGGTCAGCGCGCTGGCGCTGGTCCTGCTGGTCACCGCGCTGCCGTGGACCTCGGTCTGGGGCGGCGCGCTGCGTTCGGTGCGCGAGGTGCTGGCTGGACAGACCGTACGGCAGGACTGGACGCTCGGCGGGCGGAAGGTAGATGCAGCGGAGCACGCTGGGCACGTTCATGGCCCCACCGCAATGCCGGGCATGGCACCGGCAGCCGGCCCCGATCTGCTTGACGCCGTCGTCGCCCGCGCCCACTCCGAAAATCTCTCATTTCCCGCGCTGGTCACCCCGCCCACTGCGCCGGGCGGGCCGTGGATCGCGAAGTCCGACGCCCAGAACCGGCCCCTGCGCGCCACCATCACGTTCGACGGCGTCACCGGCAAGCGGCTGCGCCGCGAGGATTTTTCCGACAAGCCGCTGGTGGACCGGATCGTCGGCTATGGCGTGGCCTGGCACGAGGGACAGCTGTTTGGCTGGATCAACCAGTTGATTGGGATGATCACCGCCGCGTTGCTGCTGCTGGTGGCGGCGACCGGCTTCGTCCAGTGGCGGCGGCGCAAACCGGTCGAAACGCTCGGCGCCCCGCCCGCACCGGTGATCGCTGCGCCCCGCGAAGCCTGGGCGATTCTGCTGATCGCCGCGGCGTTCCTGCCACTGCTGGCACTGTCGCTGGCGGCGTTCGCCGCATTCGAGGCAATCGCCCGGCGCTGGCTGCCGGGGACGGCGCGATGGCTGGGGCTGCGTCCGCTCGCCTCAGCCTGATTTAGGCCCCTGTTCCTGCGCGGCAAAGGCCTTAGAAGGCAAGGTTCACAACGCTCGGGAAACCCGCATGACCTTCCGCCACCTCACGGCCGCCCTCGCCCTCCTTGCCCTTCCGGCCGGGCTGGCGGCCAAGCCCGCCGCCAAGCACCCCGCCGCCGAAGCGCAGGCGCTCGATCTCGCCAAGCGGACCATTGCGCTGCGCTCGGTGGCGGGTCCGGGCAATCAGACCGGCGAGGTCGCGCGCGTGTTCAAGAACGCGCTGGTCGGCGGCGGCTGGGCGGATGGCGATGTGGAGATCACCCCGCTGGGCAATACCGCCTATCTCGTCGCCACCTGGCGCGGGAGCGATCCGAAGCTCAAGCCGCTGGTGCTCTCGGGCCACATGGATGTGGTCGAAGCCAAGCGCGAGGACTGGGTGCGCGATCCGTTCGTGCCGGTGATCGAGAATGGCTTCCTCTATGGCCGCGGCGCAACCGACATGAAGCTCGACGATTCGCTGGTGGTCGCCAGTTTGATCGAGCTCAGGCGGCAAGGGTTCAAGCCGAAGCGGACCATCGTCCTCGCCTTCTCGGGCGACGAGGAAACCGCGATGGACACCGGCCAGATCATCGCCAAACGGTTTGCCGGCGCGGAACTGGTGCTCAACGTCGATTTCGACAACAACGGCGTGCTGGAAGAAGCGACCGGCAAGCCGCTGTACTATGTCTGGCAGGGGGCGGAGAAAGGCTATGCCGATTTCAGCCTGACCGTCACCAATCCCGGCGGGCATAGCAGCGAGCCGACGCTCGACAACGCCATCGTCCAGCTATCTCAGGCGCTGGTGCGGATCGGAGCCTATCGCTTCAAGCCCGAGGTCAACGACCTCACCCGCGAATATTTCACCACGGCCGGCAAAGTGGACCCCAATCCGCAAATCGGCCCGGCGATGACCGCGTTCGCCGCCAACCCGGCGGACCCGGCGGCGATCGCCACGCTCACTGCGTTTCCGCCAACTTACGGACTGATGGGCACCACCTGCGTGCCAACGATGGTGGCCGCCGGCCATGCGATCAACGCCCTGCCCCAGCGCGCCACCGCCAACGTCAATTGCCGGATCTTCCCCGGCCATTCCACTGCCGAGATCATGGCCGAACTGAAACGCGTGATCGATATGCCAGAGGTCCGCATTGCCGATGTCACGGTGGGCGCAGTCGCCACCCCGGCCTCGCCGCTGCGCCCGGACGTCAAGGCCGCAATCGAGACCGCGATCGGTTCGGTGTACCCCGGGGTGCCTGTAACCGCCGGGATCGCCACCGGCGCAAGCGACAACATGTGGTTCCGCGCCAATGGCGTGCCCAGCTACATCGTCAGCCCGCTGTTCATGAAGCTGACCGATTATCGCAGCCACGGGCTCAACGAGCGCACCCCGGTGGCCAACATTCCGCCGGCAATTGGCTATTATCTGTCGCTGTTCAGATCGCTCTCGGCCAAGTAGTCTGCAACGAAACACGCGACAAAGGATGCCTGCGATGAGCCCGCTGCTAACCCTGAACGATGGGCACACGATGCCCCAACTCGGCCTTGGCCTGATGCGCTTTGGCAGCGAGGCAGAAACCGCCGCAGTGATCGCCCGCGCCACTGGGCTCGGCTACCGCCAGTTCGATAGCGCTGCGGTCTATGGCAACGAGCGTGAAGTGGGCGATGGCCTCAAAGGCTGCGGCGTGCCTCGCGCGGAACTGTTCGTCACCACCAAGTTGTGGAACGGCGAGCAGGGCCGCGACAAGGCGCGCCCGGCGTTGCTGGGCAGCCTCGAACGTCTGGGGTTGGCGCAGATCGACCTTTACCTGATCCACTGGCCGCTGCCCGATCTAGATCTTTATCTCGAAACCTGGCGCGCGCTGATCGAGCTGCGCAGCGAAGGCCTGATCCGCTCGATCGGGGTCTCCAATTTCAACATCGAACACCTCGAACGGCTGATCGGGGAAACCGGGGTGACGCCGGTGGTCAACCAGATCGAAATGCACCCGCGCTTCCAGCAGCGCGAACTTCACGCGTTCCACGCCCGCCACGGGATCGTCAGTCAGGCATGGTCTCCGTTCGGCGGTGGCGGCACTGGCGGCGTGCCGTTGCTCGACAATCCGGTGCTGGCCGGGATCGCCGCCAAGCACGGGCGCTCGGCT
>CANGQZ010000116.1 GCA_947455865.1 Sphingomonadaceae bacterium | reverse complement strand
CTTACCCCACCTCGCTTTCGTCCACCTCCGGCCGGCTCTCGCGCGTGCCGCGATAGCGCTCATCCGGCTTGGTCGGATCGGGAGCGATGATCACATAGTCGTCGTGCACTTCGGCCAGCGTTCCCACGAACGGGAACCCCGAAAGGTTGCCGGTGACCCGGTAGCTCACGACATCGCCGACCTTGAACGTCGCCGGATCGAAGTTGAATTCGAACGGACAGGCCTCGTCCGTTGCACCCATGCCCTGCATCGCACATCTCCTTTGGAGCCGATGATAAGCCGCCCCCGCCTGCCGCACAACGAAATGGCCGCCGGATCGCTCCGGCGGCCTTTCAGGACCAGCCTTGCGGCCGATTCAGCCGACGATTTCTTCCGGCTTGAAGAAGAACGCGATCTCGATCGCCGCGTTCTCTTCGCTGTCCGAACCGTGGACCGAGTTCGCTTCGATCGATTCGGCGAAGGTCTTGCGGATGGTGCCTTCGGCGGCATCCTTGGGGTTGGTGGCGCCCATGACGTCGCGGTTCCGCTTCACTGCGTCCTCGCTTTCCAGCACCTGGACGACGACCGGGCCGGAGATCATGAACGAGACCAGCTCGCCGAAGAACGGGCGTTCCTTGTGCACCGCATAAAAGCCCTCGGCCTGCTCGCGGCTCATGTGGATGCGCTTGGAAGCGACGACGCGCAAGCCGGCTTCTTCCAGCTTGGCAGTGACCGCGCCGGTCAGGTTGCGGCGCGTGGCGTCGGGCTTGATGATCGAGAACGTGCGGGTAACCGCCATGTCGAGTTCCTTGCGAGAATGAATTGTGTTTTCGGGCGCGGCCCCTAGCCGGGTTCGTGCTGCACTGCAAGGTCGCTTGGTCTTCGCGGTCGGCTGGCCGGTTTAGCCCGCCTTGATCCAGCGGCCGTCTTCCTGCTTCCAGAAGTTGCGCACCAGCCCCTCGCGCCGGCCCAGGTCCTTCCACGCCGCGCGCGCGCCGGCCAGCGTCGCGTCGTCAAAGATCAGGAACACCCGAGCGAACCCCTCCGCCTCGCGCCATACCCCGTCGGCCAGCGCCAGATAGCGCGCGCCGTTGGCGGGGGCGATTTCGTCCGCGAGCAGGATCGGCTGGCGCGCATCATGGTCGCCGCCGGCCTGGCCGTTGGCCAGAAACCGCGGCTCGCCACCTTTGCCCGCCGCGCTCCACAGCGCTTCCCCGATCCGGTCGAGCCGCGCCGGGTCACCGGTAACTACCAGCAGCCGTTCACCGGCGGCCAGCGTCCGGTCGGCGAGCATCGCCACCGCCGCTTCCACCGGATCGCGGCTCAGCTGGTAGAAATCGACTTGCATCGGTGTTGCAATATCAATGCTCAAGCTTGTCGCGCACGTAGCGGTCGAGCAGCCGCACGCCGAACCCGCTCGCGCCCTTTTCCCAGGTTGGGCCCGGCTTGTCGGTCCACACCGTCCCGGCAATGTCGAGGTGCGCCCACGGCGTGCCCTTGTCGATATAGCGGGCAAGGAACTGCGCCGCGGTGATCGAACCGCCATAGCGCGGCCCCACGTTTTTCATGTCGGCGATCGGGCTGTCGATCAGCTTGTCGTATGCCGGGCCGAGCGGGAAGCGCCACAGCTTGTCGCCGCTCGCCTTGCCTGCCGCGAGCAGGTCGTCGGCCAGCCCATCGTCGGTCGCGAACAGCCCCGCGTGCTCGTGCCCCAGCGAGACGATGATCGCCCCGGTCAGCGTCGCCAGATCAATGATCGCGGTGGGGGCATATTCGCGCTGCACGAAGGTCAGCGCATCGCACAGCACCAGCCGGCCTTCCGCGTCGGTGTTGATCACCTCGACCGTCTGCCCCGACATCGAGGTCACGACATCGCCCGGCCGCTGGGCATTGCCGTCAGGCATGTTTTCGACAAGGCCGCAGATGCCGACCACGTTGGCCTTGGCCCCGCGCCGGGCGAGGGTCAGCATCGTCCCCGCCACCGCGCCGGCGCCGCCCATGTCCCACTTCATGTCTTCCATGCCCGCCGCCGGCTTGATCGAGATGCCGCCGGTGTCGAACGTCACCCCCTTGCCGACGAACGCAGTCGGCTTGGCGCCTGCCGCGCCGCCGTTCCACACGATCGCCAGCAGCCGCGGCGGCCGGACCGAACCCTGCGCCACACCAAGCAGCGCACCCATGCCGAGCGCGGCCATCTCCTTTTCGTCGAGCACCCGCACCGTCAGGCCGGTGCCCTCGTACCGCGCGACACACCGCGCCACGAAGCTTTCGGGATAGATCACATTGGCCGGCTCGGTCACCAGCTCCCGGGTGAACTCGACCCCTTCCGCCACCGCTGCGGCATCGGCCCATGCCGCCTCAGCCCCCTCGGGCGCGCCGACCACCACGATTTCGGCCAGCGAGGGCTTCTGCTCATCCTTGAGCGTGGTGCGATAGGTATCGAGCCGCCAGCCGCGCAGCCGCGCGCCCAGCAGCAGTGCCGCGACTTGCGCCGCAGCCAGCGCGCTACCGCTCAGATCGAGCGTAAGCACGGTCTCCCCCGAAGTCAGATACTTGGCGGTCAGCCCCGCGCCGGCCTTTTCAAGTGCGGCATCGTCCTTCTCGCCCAGCCCGGCCAGCGCGATGCGGACAACACCCTCGCCGCGTGTCACGAACCCGTCGAACAGCTGACCGCTCTTGCCGGAGAAGCGCGATGCCTTCGCGCCTGCCGCCAGCGCCGGTTCCAGCCCGGCAGGGAGCGCATCCGGCTCGGCCAACCGCGCCACCAGTGTCGCGGTGGGCGGAACGGTGGCGGCGAAACTGATTTTCATGAGAACTCCGGTCGCTTGGGGGTTGTGCGACGGAACGAAACGTTTCCGCCTTGCCTGCGGATTGCAGTTAGGGCGCGGCAGTGCGATAGGCAAGCCATGCTCCCCGCCCCCGAGATCGCGCTGCAGGCTGTCGCACCCCGCTTGCACCGCCGGATTTCCGGGGCCGCCGCCCTTGTGTTGGCCTGTGTGGCAGTCCCCGCCGCAGCGCAGGAAACGGTCACCGCGCCGCCACCGGCAGCCGCGCCGGCCACTGAAAGCGGTCCGATCGCGTTCGAGGCGGATCAGGTCGCCTATGCCTATGACAACGAACTGGTAACCGCCACCGGCAACGTCGTGCTGCGCCGCTCCGATCAGTCGGTCCGCGCCGACGCCGTCATCTGGAACCGCAAGACCGGCAAGATTCTCGCCACCGGCAACATCCGCCTCGTCGATGCCGACGGCAACCAGCTCTTCACCAATTCGGTCGAACTGACGGACGAGCTCAAGGTCGGGGCGATGCAGAACCTGCTGCTCGCGCTGCGCGACGGCGGGCGGCTTGCCGCGATCACCGGTGAGCGCGATGCCAGCGGCAAGATCATCCTGACCAAGGCCTCATACAGCGGCTGCGCGGTCGAGGATGACGAGGGCTGCCCCAAGGAGCCGACATGGCAGGTCAATGCCTCCCGCGTGGTCTACGATCCCGATCGCAAGGAAATCCGCTTCAAGGGCGCGCGGCTGCGTCTGTTCGGGATCAGGTTGATGCCCCTGCCGGGGCTGACCCTCGCGTCCGATGGCAGGCCGATCAATGGCCTGCTGATCCCCGATTTCCAGCTTTCTGCCTCGAACGGGCTGCAAATCAGCGATACTTGGTATCAGCGGCTCGGGCCAAGCCAGGATCTGGCGGTCACCGGCTATCTGTTCACCCAGGCCGCGCCGATGATCGCGGCAAAATACCGCGCGCTGACCGATACCGGGGCGTTCCAGCTCACTGGCTATGCCACCCGCAGTAAGTTGATTTCAGTTTCGGGGACCAATCCCGATAACAATCAGGAAACCCGCTTCCGCGGCTATTTCTACGGCAACGGCCGGTTCCAGTTCTCGCCCGAATGGAGCCTGTCCGGCTCACTCCGGTTGGCGAGCGACCGCACTTTCCTCAAACGCTACGATATCAGCCGCGACGATCGCCTGCGGTCGACCTTCGATCTCGAACGGATCGGCGATAGCAGCTATTTCTCTCTCTCGGGTTGGGCCACGCAAACGCTGCGCGTAGGTGACCGGCAGGGCCTCGTCCCGGTCGCACTGCCCGTGATCGATTGGCGGCGGCGGTTTGCCGATCCGCTGCTTGGCGGCAAATTCCAGCTCCAGCTCAACACCCTCGCCATCACCCGCAGTGCCGGGCAGGATACCCAGCGCGCCTTCGCCGGCGCGCAGTGGGATCTAACTCGCCTGACCCGGTGGGGACAGCAGGTCACCTTCACCGCGCTGGTCCGCGGCGATGTGTACCATTCCGCCGAAAACGCGCTGACCGCGACGACGATCTATCGCGGCAATCCGGGCTGGCAGGGCCGCGCGCTGGCGATCGGCGCGATCGATGTCAAATGGCCGCTGTTCGGTACGATCTTCGGCGGCACGCAAGTGCTCACCCCGCGCTTCCAGATCGTCGCCAGCCCGCCGATCCGCAACCTCGCGGTGCCCAACGAAGATGCTCGCGCGATCGATCTTGAGGATTCCAACCTGTTCGCGCTCAACCGCTTCCCCGGATATGACCGTGTCGAGGACGGGGTGCGGTTCACCTACGGGTTTGATTGGCACTGGCAGCGACCGAACTGGCGGGTCGCCACCACCGTCGGTCAGTCATACCGGCTCGCCAACCAGTCCGATATCGTCCCCGATGGCACCGGCCTGTCGCGCCGGGTGTCGGATATCGTCGGGCGGACAGAGGTCCGCTTCAAAGATATCGTCAAGCTCACGCACCGTTTCCGGCTGGACAAGGACAGTCTGGCAGTGCGGCGCAACGAATTTGACGCAACCCTCGGCAACGAGCGGACATACATCGAAGCCGGCTACTTGCGGCTCAACCGCAACATCACCACTCTGGAGGATCTGCAGGACCGCGAGGAACTGCGCATTGCCGGGCGGGTAGCGTTCGCGCGGCGCTGGTCGGTGTTCGGCTCGGGCGTGTTCGATCTCACCGGCAATGCCCAGAACCCGCTCAATTCGTCGAGCAATTTTCAGCCGATCCGCACCCGCCTTGGCGCCGCCTATCAGGACGATTGCATCGAAGTGGCGGTGACCTGGCGGCGCGATTACATCGCCACTGGCGATGCCGGACGCGGCAATACCGTTCAGGTCTACTTCGCGCTGCGCAACCTCGGGGTGCGCTGACGCAGCGGCCCCTTCTGGGGATGGCTGCGCCCCGCGGGCCCACTTCCTGTTTGCACCCCGGCGCAAACGCGCTATCGCCGCCCCACCGGCCGGGGCCCATGCTCAGGCGCGGTTAAGCAGCCGGGGGCCAAGCGGCTGCAGACACGGGAGCGGGCGCGATCCGGGCGGACTATCCCGCGCCGCCCGCCGCAGACAGGAACGACGATACGGTGAAGAGCTTTGCGCGCAAGACAATGACCGGGCCGAAACTATCGGGGCCGACGATGTTCGGACGATGCTTGCTGGCACTCGGGCTGCTGGCCACTGCCGTCATGCCGACGCTGTCTGCAGCGCAGGATGCCGAACTTGCCGGCGAAACCCCGCAAGGCGCCATCGTGGTGCCCGACAATGTCCAGATCTTCGGCAAGAACGATCCCAACCACCGCCGCGCCACCGCGGTGGTCAACGGCGACATCATCACCGGCACCGACGTCAACCAGCGTCTCGCGCTGATCCTGGCTGCCAATCAGGGCAAGATTGGGCCGGAAGAAGAACAGCGCCTTCGCCTGCAGATATTGCGCAACCTCATCGACGAATCGCTCCAGATCCAGGAAGCCAAGGCGCAGGAAATCGCCATCGCCGACGATGAAGTCGATGAGACTTACAATCGCGTGGCCGAGCAGAATTTCCGCCAGAACGCCAAGGCGATGGATGCCTACCTCGCGCGGATCGGCTCGTCCCCGGCCTCGCTCAAGCGCCAGATTCGCGGTGAACTTTCATGGCAGCGGCTGCTGCGCCGCAACGTCCAGCCGTTCATCAATATCTCCGAGGATGAGGTGAAGGAAAACCTTGATCGGCTGAAGGCCGCCAAGGGCACCGAGGAATACCGCCTCGGCGAAATCTTCCTCTCCGCGACCGACGAAACCCGCTCGGGGGTGGAGGTCAACGCCCAGAAGATCATCGATCAGCTAAAGCAGGGCGGCAGCTTCGTAGCTTATGCGCGGCAGTATTCCGAAGCTTCGACCGCAGCAGTCGGCGGCGATCTCGGTTGGATCCGCCTTGCCCAGTTGCCTCCCGAACTGGCCACCGCCGCCACCGGGCTCTCCACCGGTCAACTGGTCGGGCCTATCCCGACCACTGGCGGCTTTTCGATCCTTTACCTGATCGACAAGCGCCAGGTGCTCACCGCCGATCCGCGCGATGCGCTGCTCAGCCTCAAGCAAGTTTCGATCGATTTTCCCGCCGGCACCAGCGAAGCCGATGCCACCAAGCGCGCGAGCGAATTCGCCACTGCGATGAAGTCTGCCAAGGGCTGCGGCGCGGTCGATGAGGTTGCCGGCAAGATCGGCGCGCAAGTCGTCGCCAACGATCAGGTCAAGGCGCGCGATCTTCCGCCGCAGCTGCAGGAATCACTTCTGGCGCTATCGCTCGGCGAAACCTCACCGCCGTTCGGCTCGATCAAGGACGGCGTGCGCGTGCTGATGCTCTGCGGGCGCGACGATCCGCAGGCCGATACCGGGCCGAGCTTCGACCAGATGATGTCGCAGCTGGAAGATGATCGTGTGAACAAGCGCGCCCAGGCCTACTTGCGCGATCTTCGCCGCGACGCCGTCATCGATTACAACTGAGACCCTCGCCGTGCCCGCCGCCCCAGCTCTCGCCGTATCGCTCGGCGATCCTGCCGGCGTCGGGCCGGAACTGCTGGCCACCGCATGGGCCGCGCGCGAGGTACAGCGGCTGCGGCCTTTTTTTGCGGTTGGCGGCGCCGGCCTGATCGCCGAAGCCGCCGCGCGGCGCGGGCTCGCCATATCGATCCGCCGCATCTCAGATCCGGCGGAAGCCGCCGGGGTATTCCGCAGCGCGCTGCCGGTGCTGGACGAGCAAGACGGCGCTTACGCTCCTGGCCAACCCTGTTCGGCCGGTGCGGCGCTGGCACTGGCCTCACTCACCCGCGCCACTGCGCTAGCGCTCAGCGGTGCCGCCGCCGGAGTGGTCACCGGCCCGATCGCCAAGGGCCGCCTGGCCGAAGTCGGCTTTACCTATCCCGGCCAGACCGAATTCGTCGCCGCCGCCTGCGGCATTGCCGCGCCGGATGCGGTAATGATGCTCGCCGGCCCCAGCCTGCGCACGGTGCCGCTCACCGTCCATGTCGCGCTCGCCGCAGTCACCGGGCTGGTAACGCAGGAACTGATCGTGCGCCGTGCGCGGATTGTGGCCCGGGCGCTCACCCGCGATTTCGGCCTCGCCTCGCCGCGCCTCGCCATTGCCGCGCTCAATCCCCATGCCGGCGAGGACGGCAAGTTCGGCTGTGAGGATCAGACCATCGTCGCCCCCGCCGTGGCCGCCTTGCAGGCTGAAGGCATCGCCGCCACCGGCCCCCACGCCGCCGATGCGCTGTTCGCCCCACACAACCGCGAGACCTATGATGTCGCACTGTGCATGTTCCACGATCAGGCGCTGATCCCGATCAAGGCGCTCGATTTCGATTCCGGGGTCAACGTCACCCTTGGCCTGCCGATCGTGCGCACTTCGCCCGATCACGGCACCGCCTTTGCCATCGCTGGCCGCTCGCTCGCCCATCCCGGCGCAACCATCGCCGCGATCCGCATGGCGGGGGACTGCGCGGCGCGGCGCGCAGCCGCGTGAACCTGCCGCCGCTGCGCGAGGTCATCGCCCGCCACGGGCTCGCGGCGAGCAAGGCGCTCGGCCAGAATTTCCTGCTCGATGAACAACTGCTCGCCCGGATCGCCGCGATTCCCGGCAGTCTGACAGATCAGCAGGTGCTCGAAATCGGCCCTGGCCCCGGCGGGCTGACTCGCGCTCTGCTCCGCGCGGGGGCGATCGTCACCGCGATTGAGATGGACCGCCGCTGCCTTCCCGCGCTGGCCGAACTGGCCGAGGCCTTCCCCGGCCGGCTGACGGTGATCGAAGGCGATGCGGTCAAGATCGATCCGGCCACGTTGTTCACCGGGCCCTACGCCATCCTCGCCAATCTGCCTTACAACGTCGGCACCGCGCTGTTCACCGGCTGGCTTTCGGGCATGGTCTGGCCGCCGCAGTGGACCTCGCTGACGCTGATGTTCCAGCACGAAGTGGCCCAGCGGATCGTCGCGGGGACCGATGACGATGCCTATGGCCGCCTCGCCATCCTGTCGCAGTGGCGCAGCCGGCCCCGGCTGGCGATGAAAGTACACCGCAGCGCCTTCACCCCGGCGCCCAAAGTGATGAGCGCGGTGATCCACGTTGTCCCCACCGAGGCGCCCGCAGGCGTCTCCCCCCGGATGCTCGAACGGCTGACCGAAGCCGCCTTCGGTCAACGCCGCAAGATGCTGCGGCAAAGCCTGAAAGGCCTGCCCGGGGCGCTCGCCGCGCTGGAAACGCTGGGGATCGATCCGCAGCGCCGCGCCGAAACGCTCAGCGTCGCCGAATTCGTCAGCGCCGCGCGGCTGCTTAGCTGAACATCGCCATGCCGCCGTTGACATGCAGCGTCTGGCCGGTGACGTAACCTGCCTCTTTCGAAGCCAAATAGGCTACCGCCGCCGCAATGTCCGCGCCCTCACCCATCCGCCCCATCGGGATGCGGGTGTTAAGCGCCTCCTTCTGCGCTTCGGGCAACACGTCG
>CANGQZ010000115.1 GCA_947455865.1 Sphingomonadaceae bacterium | reverse complement strand
ATTACGATTTTTGCCAATCTCGTCTATCTTCAGAATTTCAGCGTCGAGCCGTTGTGTAACAATCACCCACTGTGGAGCCTTTCGAGCGAAGGGTGGTTTTACGTCATCGGTCCATTGCTCATATTGGCGATCATGCGTCGTAGTCCTGGCTTCTTTGGCTGGGCGCTTCTGCTAACCGTGCCAGCCTTGGTGTTCTTCAAGGCCTCTTACTTCAGTCCGCTGTTTGGGCTGTGCTTGTGGCTGGCAGGGCTGGTTCCGTGGTTCGTGCGCATACGGCTGCCGTGGATTGTCGCGGTGCTGCCGCTCGCTGGGGTGCTTGTGGCGAGCCGCGGGCACCTGTTTGATAGCCGCATTGTCGAGCAGTTGCTCTTGGCTGCTGGTTTCGTGCTGCTGCTATGCTCCGACTTTGCCAATGTCCGCGCTCCGCTGTCGCGCTTCGGGGCGTGGTTTTCAGCGTTCTCCTATTCGCTATACCTCGTCCACATGCCGATCGTGCAAGCGCTTGGTCAGGTTATGGGATTGCAGCAATTGCCCAATGGTCGCTGGGCCAGCTATGCGCTCTATTTCGCACTCCTCGCCATGATCGTGGCGGTGGCATGGCTGTTTGGCTTCGTGTTCGAACGCCGCACGCCTGAATTGCGGCGCGTGTTGGCCCGGATCCTGCCCGGTGCAAAGCCCACCCGAGCGGAAGGTGAACCCGTCGCCGGACATCGGCCGGGCTGACCCGGACGCGGCATGGCCTCCAGCGCTTCTCGGGTGGCTTGTGTGCGCTGCAACATTCACATTGCGCGCGCCCACGTCTCGTGCAATCAAACCACTATGGTTGATAGCGGAAGGGTTTGGCGTGAGTCGATATTCGTCCGCTAATATTGCCCGCAAGAAGCGTTTTTTGCCGGTGATCATCAAAGTGGTCGCCAAATAGGTGTTTGGTCTATGAGTGGACTGCGCAAATATTTGTGCCGGGGCTATCTCGAATGGCAATAATTGCCTGGCAATTTGAAGTTTGTCTGTGAGTGGCAGTCTTTCACGGTCTTGGCTCGCCTTTAGGGCAGGGCCAAAGTTCAGCCTGAGTGTGTCGTTTGGAGGGTATAGTGGTTGTCACTGGAGTCAGTCTGAAACAAGAATTTTACCCTGAAACCAAAATTGGCGGCTTTACAGACGTCGACGGCACGCTCATTTTCTACAGCCATATTGCTGCTCTTCTTAAGACGGATTTCAGTGTCCTTGAGTTTGGCGCGGGTCGCGGCGCAAATGTTTTCGAAACACAGTCAGAATAATTGCAGGGTCTCCAGAATTTCAAGGGGCGCTGTGCGAAGGTCGTCGGTTGCGACGTCGATCCCGAGGTTCTCGAAAATCCATTTGTCGATGAAGCCGTCATCATTGCACCCGATGGCAATCTGCCGTTTCCCGACAACACCTTCGATCTGATCGTGTCGAACTGGGTATTTGAACATATCGCGCATCCGGAAGTCATGGCGCGTGAACTGCTGCGGGTGACCAAGCCGGGCGGCGTGATTTGCGCCCGTACGCCCAAAAAATATGGCTATGTCGCGATCGCCGCCCGCACGATCAGCAATACGCGGCACCAGAATGTGCTGACCAAGATCCAGCCAGAGCGCAAGTCGGTCGACATTTTTCCAACCGTCTACAAGCTCAATACACGCCGCGACCTCGAGCGTCATTTTGGGCTGGGCGGTGATGTGGTGGTATCAAGGATGTTCTCGCAGCCAGCCTATCATTTCAACAGCAAGTTGCTTTATCGGCTCTTCATGCTGGCGCACAAGCTGCTGCCAAGCACTCTCGGGACCTCACTCCACATCTTTGTCACCAAGCGTTAGCGCGCCGAAGTGGGCTGGGGGCAGGCAATGCTCCCCCCGCACAAAGGGGTGACATTCCATCCCGCTTCGCCTAAGGGGCGCGCTTCCATCAGCGCGACTCAAAGCGAAAGCGAGTGCTACGACATGACCAAGCTTAACGAACTCTCCGACAATTATGGCGCCCGCAAGGGCCGCATGCGCGTGGGCCGCGGCATCGGCTCGGGCCAGGGCAAGACCGCCGGTCGCGGCCAGAAGGGCGCCAAGGCGCGCGCGGGCGTCTCGGTCAACGGGTTCGAAGGCGGCCAGATGCCGCTCCACATGCGCATCCCGAAGCGCGGCTTCAACAACATCTTCGCCAAGGACTTCGCCGAAGTGAACCTTGGCATGATCCAGAAGGCGTTCGATGCCGGCAAGCTCAGCGCAGATGGCGTGATCGACCATGCCGCACTCAAGGCCGCTGGCCTTGCCCGCGGCGGCAAGGATGGCGTGCGCCTGCTCGGCAAGGGTGAGTTCACGGCCAAGGCCAGCTTCGCCGTCGATGGCGTCAGCAAGGGCGCGCGCGAGGCAGTTGAGAAGGCTGGCGGCAGCGTCGCTGTGCCCGAAGGCGTGCTTTCCGAGCATGAAAAGAAGACCGCTCGCCGCGACGCCAACAAGGCCGCGCGCGCCGCGAAGTAATCCGGCGCCGATCGTTCCGGCGCGGGGCGCCGGAACGATCCGCCGCGGCGGGTTCGACATTGCCGAAACGTCCCCTATATGGGGCGCGACAGCGGTCATCCGCGCCGACACATATCGAGGCAAACCGATCCAATGGCATCCCGCGCCGATAACATCGCGAGCAACCTCAGCCTCGCCAACTTCACCAAGGCGACCGAGCTCAAGAAGCGCATCTGGTTCACCGTCGGTGCGCTGATCGTCTTCCGGTTTCTCAGCTTCGTGCCGCTGCCCGGCGTCAACCCGCTGATCCTCGAGACCCTCTACAGCAAGACCCAGGGCGGCATCCTCGATTTGTTCAACACCTTCTCGGGCGGCGGTCTGCAGCGCATGAGCCTGATCGCGCTGGGGGTGATGCCATACATCACTGCCTCGATCGTGGTGCAACTCGCTGCCTCGCTTCACCCGGCGCTCGCCAGCCTCAAGAAAGAGGGCGAAAGCGGGCGCAAGAAGCTTAACCAGTATACCCGTTACGGCGCGGTGCTGCTGACGGCGGTGCAGGGCTGGTTCGTTGCGTCGGGGCTTGAGGCCTATGGTGCCTCGAGCGGACTGCAGGCGGTCGTCGATCCGGGCATCATGTTCCGCGTCGGCGCGGTGATCAGCCTGATCGGCGGAACGATGTTTCTGCTGTGGCTGGGCGAACAGATCACCTCGCGCGGGATTGGCAACGGCACCTCGCTGATCATCATGGCCGGGATCGTCGCGCAGATGCCGACGTTCATTGCCAACCTTTTCACTGGCGGCCGCGCCGGTTCGATCAGCGCGGTCACCATTGTCGGACTGATCGCGCTGCTGGTCGCCTTGATTCTGGTCATCTGCTTCATGGAGCGCGCAACGCGGCGCTTGCTGATCCAATATCCCAAGCGCGCCACCCAGCACGGGATGATGCAGGCGGATCGCAGCCACCTACCACTCAAACTCAACACTGCGGGTGTCATCCCGCCCATCTTCGCCAGCTCGTTGCTGCTGCTGCCGCTGACGATCTCGCAGTTCGCCGGCAACTCGGTTTCGCCCGAGAGCACGGCCGGCGCGATCATCATCACGCTCAACCAATATCTGGCGCACGGCAAGCCGCTGTACATGGCACTCTATGCGGCCGGGATCATCTTCTTCGCGTTCTTTTACACGGCGGTTGTGTTCAACCCCGAGGAGACAGCGGAAAACCTCAAGAAGAATGGCGGATTCATCCCCGGCATCCGTCCGGGCAAGAACACCGCGACGTATCTCGATCATGTGTTGACCCGGATCACCGTGCTCGGCGCCGCCTATATCACCATTGTCTGCGTTATCCCTGAGTGGGTCATCGCCCAGACCGGGGTCCATCTGTTCTTCGCCGGGGGCACCTCGCTGTTGATCGTGGTCAACGTCACGGTCGATACGATCACCCAGATCCAGTCGCACCTGCTGGCGCACCAGTACGGCGATCTGATCAAGAAGGCCAAGCTGAAGGGGCGGTTGCGCTAAGGCGTCAACTTGCGCAAAGTCGGACTGGCGTGGCCGCACGGCTCGGGCTGCAAAAGCCGCCGGCAAATCGAGGGGGAGCACTGATTTGAACATCATCCTGCTGGGGCCGCCGGGAGCGGGTAAGGGCACACAGGCGCAGCGGCTGGTCGAACGCCATGGCATGCGCCAGTTGTCGACCGGTGATATGCTGCGCGCCGCAGTCAAGGCCGGCACCCCGGTTGGTCTTCAGGCCAAGGCAGTGATGGAACGCGGCGAGTTGGTGTCCGATGCTATCGTCTCGGCGCTGATTGGCGAGGAACTCGATGCGCTAAAGGCCGGCCAGGGCGCGATCTTCGATGGCTATCCGCGCACCGCTGCGCAGGCCGAATCGCTCGACGCTATCCTCGATGCCCGCAGCCGCACGCTCGATCACGTGATCGAACTCGAAGTGGATGAAGATGCGCTGGTTGAGCGGATCACCGGCCGCTTCACCTGCGCCACATGCGGCAAAGGCTATCACGACAAGTTCGAACAGCCGCGCCAGGTTGGCGTGTGCGACAAGTGTGGCGGCACCGAGTTCAAGCGCCGTCCGGACGACAACGAGGAAACCGTGCGGACCCGCATGGCCGAATACCGTGCCAAGACCGCACCGATCTTGCCGATTTACGAAGCTCGCGGGATCGTGTCCCGCGTCAACGGCATGGCCGAGTTGGACGGCGTGACCGCGGCGATCGAACGCATCCTCGCCGACTGACGGCGGTGCCGCTGCGCACTGGCAACGCTCGCGAATCCTGATAGCGTTGCAACCGTGAGGATTTTGCAATGCGCTATCTGACCGTTTGTCTGCCGTTGATGCTGCTGGCCGCCGTGCCGGCGCGGGCCGAAGTCGTCGCCAGCACCGACAGCGATTTTGCCACCCGGGCCGAGGCCGATATTCCTGCCGATCCGTTCGCGGTGTGGGCAGGGCTGATCGTTCCGGCCAAGTGGTGGAGCGCAGAGCACACCTGGACGGGCAAATCGGCCAACCTCTATCTCGACAGTCAGGCGACCGGCTGTTTCTGCGAACTGTTGCCGGTACCTGAAGGCGCACCCGAAGGAACCCGGCGCGGCAGTGTCGAACATCTCCATATTGTCGCGTCGATGCCGGGCAAGTTGCTGCGGATGAGCGGCGGGCTCGGTCCGCTGCAGGCTGAGCCGGTGCGCGGATTGCTGACCATTACGCTCAGGCCGGGCGAAGGCGGCACGACCCATGTCACATTCGAATACAAGGTCGGCGGACTGATGACGGTCAAAGGCGGCGATATAGCTCCTGCGGTTGACCGCGTGCTGAGTGAACAACTGGCCGGATTGGCCGGACTTTTTCTCGCTTCTGCAACACCGGCGCCAGCTGCGGCAGAATGATCGGCTCGGCCTGCCCGCAGGCTTTGACGTATGCGGCATTCCGAGTTATGCTCCGCCCATAGATGATTTCGCGCCGCTCCGGCGAAAACCCCCTCGCGCGGGTGGGGAGCCGTTGACACATATCGCGAATCGTCCTAAGCGCGCCGTTCACTTGAATTAACCGGTGGTCCGGCTGTCGGCTGCGCGCGTCGCTCCGACCGGGCCTTCTGCCGTTTGATAGGGTGTCACAGCGTTGAGATGGGGGCTGCCAATGGCCAGGTCCCTGTGGAGCATGGAGAACTAAGTGGCTCGTATTGCCGGGGTAAATATCCCCACCAACAAGCGCGTCATCATCGCGCTGACTTACATTCACGGTATTGGTCCCAAGTCCGCTCAGGACATCGCGACCAAGCTGGGGATTGATCACAGCCGCCGCGTGCAGGACCTGACCGATCAGGAAGTCTTGCATATCCGCGAGACGATCGACAGTGAATACACGGTCGAGGGCGATCTGCGGCGCAACACCGCGATGAACATCAAGCGTCTGATGGACCTTGCCTGCTATCGCGGCCTGCGTCACCGCAAGGGTCTGCCGGTGCGCGGCCAGCGCACCCACACCAACGCCCGTACCCGCAAGGGCAAGGCCAAGCCCATCGCCGGCAAGAAGAAGTAAACCGCCGCAGCCCGTTCCGGGCCGCCGGTTCCCCCTTCTTTTTCCCCGATTTTCGATAGGATAAGCACCATGGCACGCGAACCCCAGCGCATTAAACGGCGGGAGCGCAAGAACATTACGAGCGGCATCGCGCACGTGAATGCCAGCTTTAACAACACGATGGTTACCATCACCGACGCGCAGGGCAATGCCATCAGCTGGTCGTCGGCCGGGATGATGGGCTTCAAGGGGAGCCGCAAGTCGACCCCCTATGCCGCCCAGGTCGCTGCCGATGATGCCGGCAAGAAGGCTGCCGAGCACGGCGTGCGCACACTCGAGGTTGAGGTCAAGGGACCGGGCTCGGGTCGTGAAAGCGCGCTGCGTGCCCTGCAAGCGGTCGGTTTCACCATCACCTCGATCCGCGACGTCACGCCGATTCCGCATAACGGCGTGCGTCCTTCGAAGCGTCGCCGCGTCTGATCGAGCCCGGTGCGGTGGCCTGCCGGCTGCCGCCCCTTTCGCGATCGGCCGCGGACCCACCGGGTATCGCGGCCGTTCCCGCCAGCATAAACCCTAGGGGAAGTCCATGACTGTCAACATCAAGAACTGGCAGGAACTGAAGAAGCCCAACAACCTGGAAATCAAGCCCGGGAACGACCCCAAGCGCCGCGCGACCTTTATCGCCGAACCTCTCGAGCGCGGATTCGGGCTGACCCTTGGCAACGCGCTGCGCCGCGTGCTGCTCTCCTCGCTGCAGGGCGCTGCGATCACGTCGATCAAGATCGAGAACGTGCTTCACGAATTCTCGAGCCTGGCCGGCGTGCGCGAAGATGTCACCGACATCGTCCTCAACGTGAAGCAGATCGCGCTGCGCATGCAGGGTGAAGGCCCCAAGCGGCTTCAGCTCTCCGCGACCGGCCCGGCCGAAGTCCGCGCCGGACACATCGCCGTCACCGGCGATATCGAGGTGATGAACAAGGATCTCGTGATCTGCCACCTCGATGAGGGCGCGACGCTCAACATGGAACTCACCGCGGATAGCGGAAAGGGCTATGTTCCGGCCGTGGCGAACCGTCCGGCGGATGCTCCGATCGGGCTGATCCCGATCGATTCGCTCTACTCGCCGGTGCGTCAGGTCAGCTACAAGGTCGACAATGCACGCATCGGGCAGGAGCTCGATTTCGACAAGCTCAACCTGACGGTCGAGACCGATGGCACCGTAACCCCTGAA
The DNA here is from genome assembly GCA_947455865.1 of Sphingomonadaceae bacterium. GTDB lineage: Bacteria > Pseudomonadota > Alphaproteobacteria > Sphingomonadales > Sphingomonadaceae > Novosphingobium. The sequence goes on along the minus strand of CANGQZ010000115.1, from coordinate 1,541 downwards.
GACGCGGTGGCTTATGCCGCCCGCATTCTTCAGGATCAGCTGGCGCTGTTCGTCCACTTCGAGGAAGCGGCGCCGTCGGGTGCCTCGCCGATGATCGGGATGGCTGCTGTGCCGGTCGAAGAGGGCGATACCAACCAGCTCAACCGTTACCTCCTCAAGAAGGTCGACGAGCTGGAGCTGTCGGTGCGTTCGGCCAACTGCCTCAAGAACGACAACATCATCTACATCGGCGATCTGGTCCAGAAGACCGAGGCCGAGATGCTGCGCACCCCGAACTTCGGCCGCAAGTCGCTCAACGAGATCAAGGAAGTGCTCTCGTCGATGGGTCTGCGCCTCGGCATGGATATCCCCGGCTGGCCGCCGGAGAACATCGAGGAAATGGCCAAGAAGCTCGAACAGGAACTGCTCGGCTAACGTATTGCTGGTTTCCCACCCCCCCGGGTGGGAGGCCGGTCCGGGTGAACTGGCGGCGACCCTGACAGCCGCCTGGTCTGGGCTACCTGATACGGGCCCTTAACGAACGGAGTAGACCGATGCGTCACAAACATGGCGGCCGCAAGCTGCAGCGCACCTCCTCGCACCGCCGCGCCCTGCTGCGCAACATGGCGGCTGCGCTCATCAAGCACGAACAGATCACCACCACGCTGCCCAAGGCGCGCGAGCTGCGCCCCTACGTCGAAAAGCTGATCACGCTGGGCAAGCACGGCGGCCTCTCCAATCGCCGGCTGGCGCACGCCCGCCTGCTCGATGAGGCGCAGCTGACCAAGCTGTTCTCCGTGCTGGCCGAACGTTATGCGGACCGCGCCGGTGGCTACACCCGCGTGATCAAGGCCGGCCTGCGCGCTTCGGACGCCGCCCCGATCGCAGTGATCGAACTGGTTGACCGCGATACTTCGGCCAAGGGTCAGGATTCGGGCCCGGTGATGACCGAGGACGAATACGAAGACGCTTGAGGCTGGGCAGATCCTTTACGGGTTTTGACGGGGCGGTCGCAGCAATGCGGCCGCCCCGTTCGCATGGTTAAGGGATCGACTCTAGGCGGACAGCGGGATTTCTGGCATAAACGACTGCATAACAGCCGTGTACGGGAAACAGGAATGCCACGCCGCTTGCGCGCCGCGTTGTCGGCCGCTTTGCTGATCTCCATGACGATTCCCGATAACGCTCCGGCTGCGCCCGCTTATCCAGAAACCCGCCACGACAACATTGTGGAGACCCAGTTCGGCGAGCCGGTGGCCGATCCCTATCGCTGGCTCGAAAACGATGTGCGCAAGGACCCGGCGGTGGCCGACTGGGTCCAGCGCCAGAACACCCTGACCGACGGTTATCTGAGCGGTTTGCCCCAGCGCGAATGGTTCCGCCGGCGCATCCGCGAACTGACCGATTACGAGCGCTTCGGCTTGCCCACCCGTGCCGGCGGCAATTACTTTTACATGCGCAATGCCGGATTGCAGAACCAGTCTCAGCTGTTCGTGCGCAGCGGGATCGATGGCAAGCCGCGGCTGCTGCTGGATCCCAACACATGGGCCGCAGACGGCGCT
>CANGQZ010000114.1 GCA_947455865.1 Sphingomonadaceae bacterium | reverse complement strand
TACTTCTCGACCACATCCGGCAACATCACCGATGACATCATCATGCGGTATCTGGACCGCCATACCCACAAGGAAGGCTTCAGCCCCTCCACATGATCCTACCGGCGTCAGCCGGTCAGTGATTCAGAACTTGTTAACCATCATGGGTAATGTTACTCGGCTTTCACCGATGTCCGGTGGAGGCGAGTTATCATGTCTAGTGGTTGGTCGATCTGGAAGTTTCTCCTCGGCAAGTAAGCACCTGAATTTGCTTCGTTTTGCCAGGCAAGGCGAACGTAGAATTCCGGGGTTTATGATTGCTGATGGAACGGGCGAAGCCCGAATCGTTTCAGCGCGTGATTTGCGGAAATTAACTTTTCCGCCCAAAAACGATATGCGCCCTGGCCGATTGGTCGGGGCGCTTTTCGTTTGCAGGGTGATGGGCGCCGGGTAGCGGCACCAGTATGCACGGCGTATGCCGGTGGGATCGCGACTGGCGTCAGGTCTCGCCGTGGCCGAGCGCCAGATAGGCGTGGCTCTGCATTTCCATAAGGCGGCTGACGGTGCGGTCGAACTCGAAGCGGCCACTGGCATTGCCGCCGGCGCCGGCTGGGTAGAGCGCTTCGGGCTGCGCGGCGGCGGTGGCGATCAGTTTGACCCGGTGCTCGTACAGCGCGTCGATCAGCGTTACAAAGCGCGCGGTCTCGTTGCGCTGGTCGGGCCCGAGGGTGGGAATGCCGACGATGAACACGGTGTGATAGGCCCGGGCGATGGCGAGATAATCGGGCGCACCGCGCGCTTCTCCGCAGAGCCGGCGGAAGCTGAACACGGCGACGCCTTTGAGGCTCTTGGGCACATGCAGCCGGCGGCCGCCGCCGACGTCGAGCTCCGCGGTGGGGACGTGAGCAGCATCTTCCGGGGGATAGTCGGTCAGCCGGAAGAACACCTCGCGCACTTGCGCGGTGGCCGCGTCGCCGATCGGGACATGCCAGGTGGCCATGCCCGCAAGTCGATCGAGGCGGTAATCGACCGGACCATTGAGCGGCAGGACATCAAGCTCGCGCTCGATCAGGGCGATGAATGGCAGGAAATGCTCGCGGTTGAGGCCGTCCTTGTAGAGGTCCGACGGGGCGCGGTTGGAGGTGGTGACGACGGTGACCCGCTCGGTCAGGATGAGAGCGGTGAACAGCCGGCTCATGATCATCGCATCGGCGCTGTTGTTGACTACCATCTCGTCGAAAGCGAGCACCTTCAGCCCGCGGGCGATGGCGGCGGCGACCGGGGGGATCGGATCGCCGCTTTCCTTTTTGCGCTCTTCACGCAGCAGGGCGTGGACTTCGAGCATGAAGGCGTGGAAGTGGACGCGGCGCTTTTCGGCGATGCTGAGGGTATCGTGGAACAGGTCCATCAGCATCGACTTGCCGCGCCCGACCCCGCCCCACATGTAGACCCCGCGCGGGCTTGCCGGCGCCTTGCGGGCGAACAGCTTGCCGATCAGCCCGGCGGTGGGGGCCCCCGCCTCAAGCGCGTCCTGCAACTGGGCGAGGCGCGCGGCGGCGGCGGCTTGTTCGGGATCAGGGCGCAGTTCGCCGGCGGCGACCAATGCGTGGTAGCGATCAAGGAGGCCGCTCATTCCCGGACGGCTCAATCGCGCCGGGTCGGCTTGCGAATGGAAGCGCTGAACGCGGCGACGAGCTGGCCTTCCTGTTCGAGCAGGCCGCGCACGAACACCAGCCGGCCGGTTTCGCGCAGCACCTCGGTCACCACGTCGAGCGGGGCATCGAGCCGGCCGCCGCCAATGAACTGTGTGGACATATCGAGCGTGACCGAACCGGCGGCATCGGCGGCGAGCAGCAGCCGCGTTACCGCGAAGAGCGACACATCGGCCAGCGCCATGATCATCCCGCCGTGGATGGCGCCGAGCACGTTGGAGTGGTGGCGGACCGGGAACATCCGCAGCCGGCAGGACCGTTCGCTCTCATTGCGGATGAGCAGCTGGCCCATGACGACCGAGTTGAACAGCGTCGGATCATCGATTGCAAACGTCGACCAGCCCGGATGGTCCGGGCTGGGGGCGCTGACGAAATTGGCAATCGGCTTGAGGGCCATGGCTGCGCCTCGGCCCCGGCTCAGATGTGACGCTCTGCCTGCATCTTCTTGATTTCGGCGATGGCGCGGGCGGGTGAGAGGCCCTTGGGGCAGACGTTGGCGCAGTTCATGATGGTGTGGCAGCGATAGAGCCGGAAGGGATCTTCCAGTTCGTCGAGCCGCTCACCGGTCATCTCGTCGCGGCTGTCGGCCAGCCAGCGATAGGCCTGAAGCAGGATCGCCGGGCCGAGGAACTTGTCCGAATTCCACCAGTAGCTGGGGCACGAGGTGGAGCAGCAGGCGCAGAGGATGCACTCATAGAGGCCATCGAGCTTTTCGCGCTGTTCGGGCGACTGGAGCCGTTCCTTGCCCGATGGCGTGGTCGAAACGGTTTGCAGCCACGGGCGGATCGAGGCGTACTGCGCATAAAAGTGCGTGAAATCAGGCACAAGGTCCTTGATCACTTCCATGTGCGGCAGCGGGGTGATGCGGATATCGCCCTTCAGATCCTCGATCGCGGTGGTGCAGGCGAGGCCGTTGCGGCCGTTCATGTTCATCGCGCAGGAGCCGCAGATGCCTTCGCGGCAGGAGCGGCGGAAGGTCAGCGTGGGATCGACCTCATTCTTGATCTTGATGATCGCGTCGAGCACCATCGGGCCGCACTGATCGAGATCGATCTCAAACTTGTCATAACGCGGGTTCTCCCCGCTATCGGGATCGTAGCGATAGATCGTGAACTTCTTGACCCGCGCAGCGCCTTCGGCGCGGTGCACCCGGCCCTTGCCGGTGATCTTGCTGTTCTTGGGAAGCGTGAAGGCGGCCATGGTCCCCGATCCGTCGTTTGAAGGCGTTGTCTTCCTCTAGCGCATCGGCGCGGCAGGGCAAGGGTGTCCGAAGGGCAATCGGGCCCCGAAACGGTTACTGGATGGACGGGGCCGGCGAGGGCTTGCGGCGGTGCGGGCCAATCGCGGCGCGCGAATTCTTCCTGATAACTGGCATATTTCGAATTTGTTACTGTCCCCGTGTGAAACGGGCTGCTGCAACATAGTGCCGGTGCGGTGAATTTCGCTGTTCGCGGTATGGACTTCGATTGCAGGCGCGGGCATCTGCCCCGATGAACTGGGGAGAGATCATGGCTATTTTCAACGGCACCGACGGTAACGATTATCTGGTTGGGACCACCGGCAATGATGTGTTCACGCCCCTGCTCGGTCAGGACGTGGTGCTGGCCGGCTCGGGTAGCGATGCGGTTTACATCGATTATTCGCGGATAACTGGCTATGCCAGCCTGTCGATCCAGAGCATCCCTACTTTCGGTGGACCGCTCAGCTTCAACGGCGTCATCGGCGGCGATTCGAGCCAGATCCAGTTCTTTGCGGTCGAGGCGATCTATGCCGTTCTGACCAACCAAAACGATGGCGCCAATGTCGACTTGAGCCCGCTCTCGGTGCCCGGCACCGACGTGCAGATCGATGCCGGGGGCGGGTTTGACGGGCTGGCCGCCGATTTTTCTGCCTTCTCCAACACCACATTTACGGTCGACAACGCGGGAACGATCGTCAGCAGCCTTGGAACCTTCAGCAATTTCGAGCAATTCGGGCTGATGCTGGGCGGCGGCACCAATACGGTGACCACGCAAGGCGGGGACGACTCTATCGATTTCCGCAGCAACGGCACGAATACGATCAGCACGGGTGCTGGCAATGATATCATCAGGGTACTCGGCGGAGTCAGCACGACCGATGGCGGCACGGGCAAGGACAATTGGTTCGGACGCTTCAGCGACAGCACCGCCAACCTGACCTTCACCTTCGACGGCACGACAGGCGCCGGGGCAGTTTCGAATGGGACCACGCTGACGGGGATCGAGGAAGCCGGGATCGAGACCGGATCAGGCGATGATACGGTTACCGTTACCGGTAGCGCCAACTCCAATGCCAACGGCGGAGCAGGCGACGATACCCTCTACCGCAGCGATGCCGGGCTTTCGTCCGGCTATCTTTTCTCCAGCTTCGAATCTGATCAGCATGGCGGGTTTATCGGGAGAATTGGCAACGATCAGCTTTTCGGGTTCGAGCACGTCAATGTGACGCTCAGCGACGACAACGGACAGGCAGTCGTCGACACCAGGGAACTCGCGAACGGCGCGACCATCACGCTGAGCGGCGGGCTCGGCTTCGATACTCTGGCGGTCGATTTTACGCATCTGGCCGACACGGTGTTCACGGTGGACGGCGCCGGCGCGATCACCAGCAATCACGGCACATTCAGCGATTTCGAGCAGTTCAACATCCGGTTGGGCAGCGGCACCAATACCGTGGTTACGCAAGGCGGCAATGACTACCTTGAGGCCTACTATGGCGTTGCCAATGCAATCAGCACGGGCGGCGGCGACGACACGATCTTGACCGATGGCGGTGTCAATACGATCGATGGCGGTGCCGGCAAAGACCGGTGGGAGGGCGGCTATTCCTTCGGCGGCATCGCGCGGACGTTCAGCTATGACGGCTCTACCGGCGCAGGTGCCCTGTCCAACGGGACAACGCTGAGCGGCATCGAATCCGGCCAGATCAGCACCGGGGCTGGCAACGACAGTTTCTCCATCCTGCACAGCACGACATTGGGCGTCAGGGCGGGGGCGGGTTACGACACGCTTGTGCACAACAATGCCGGATTGACCGGGCTGACCTCGGGTGATCGGGCTGCCTTTTTTGGTTCCGAAGGCGGCGGCGCCATGTCAGGGACCATCAGCGGGATCGAGAAGGCCACGGTCACGCTTGGCGACGACAACAACGATGCCGGCGTGGATGGCGGCCTTTATGTCGCCGGCGCGGTGCTGGACCTGAGCGGCGGGCTGGGCCTCGACAAGCTGACGGCGTTTTTCATCAACTTTGCCGATACCAGCTTCACCGTCGACGGCGCGGGCAACATCACCAGCAACCACGGCACGTTCGCCTCGTTCGAACAGTTCTCGTTCCAGCTTGGCGGCGGCACCAACACGATCACCACCGCAGACGGCGACGACGAAATCCGGGCGTTCCGGGGCGGCACGAACACCTTCACCATGGGTGGCGGCAACGACAAGGTCACCACCGTCGGCGGGATCACCCAGCTTGATGGCGGCGCGGGCAACGATGACTGGCAAGGCTACCTTTATGCCATGACCAGCAATCTGACGGTGACCTTTGACGGGGCAATCGGGAATGGCACGCTGTCCGACGGTTCCACCCTGACCGGGGTTGAAACCGTCACGCTGCTCAGCGGATCGGGCAACGACAGCTTCGTGCTGACCAATGACGCCAACTTCAGCATCTTCGACACGGGCGGGCAGGACACGCTGACCCGCGATGACAGCGGGATCTCCGGCGAATACACCGATGTCACGATCAACGACAGTTACTCCGGCGGCTTTGGCGGCAACATTGGCGGAGCGATGTTCGACAGCATCGAAACGGTCAACATCACGCTGAGCGACGACGACAACAAAGTGGCGCTGGCGATCAACTATGCCACGAGCACGGGTGCCGGGCTGACACTGGACGGCGGGGTGGGCTATGATCTGCTGCAAGCGAACTTTGCCGTGCTGGGCGATCTGACCTTCACGGTTTCGGGCACGAATGTGCTGCCCAACGGGCACGGCACTTATACCGGGTTCGAGGAGTTCGACCTTATGCTGGGCGGCGGCACGCACGTGATCAACCTGGGCGCAGGCGATGATACGGTGCGCCTCTATGCCGGCGACAGCCCGGCACAGACGAACACCATCGATGCCGGGCTTGGCGACGATTATATCGTCAGCGGCCGTGCCAACGATACCATCGCGGGCGGCGCGGGGACCGGCACGGTCTATGAAGACGAGGATTCGGCCAACTTCACGATCGTGCAGGACGGCTTGGGCGGGTATTTCCTCACCGACACGTTCCTCGATAACGGCAATCTTGGCACCGATCACGTCACCGGGATCGAGTTCGTCAAGTTCAACGACCAGACGATCGATCTGCCGGTCTATGGTGGTGGTGGCAATGACGTGCTCACCGGCGGAACCGGCGACGACACGATTCTCGGCAATGCCGGCAACGACAAGCTGTACGGGATGGAAGGCGACGACGTTCTGAACGGTGGGACCGGCAATGATACCGTCGACGGCGGCAGCGGGAACGACACCGCCAGCTATTCCGACGCTTCGGCCGGGGTGCGGGTCAACCTCTCGCTCACCGGGCCGCAGAACACCGGGCCGGCTGGCGGCATCGACAAGCTGATCGGCATCGAAAACCTGATCGGTACGGCGTTCATCGATACGCTGATCGGCAACGGGAATGATAACGTGCTGACCGGGCTGGCCGGGAATGACCGGCTGGACGGCCGCAGCGGCGCGGATACCATGATCGGGGGGATCGGCAACGATACATACGTGGTCGACAATAGTGCCGACGTGGTCATCGAGAACGCGGGCGAGGGCACGCTCGACGTGGTCAAGGCATCCGCCAGCTTCGTGCTGTCCGACAATATCGAGAAGCTGATCCTGACGGGCACTGGCGCCATCGACGGCACCGGCAACGATCTGGCCAATACCCTGACCGGCAACACCGGCAACAACCAGCTATTCGGGCTGGGCGGCAAGGACTTGATCGTGGGCGGGGCCGGCAGCGATACGATCTCCGGCGGGCTGGGCGCGGACGTGATGAGCGGCGGGACCGGCGCGGACCACTTCCGCTTCGACGTGCTGGAACTTGCGGCCAATAAGGACACGGTGAGCGATTTTAGCCACGGCACTGACAAGATCGAGCTCGATCGCGCCGCGTTCGCGGCCTTTGCCGGCAGTTTTTCGGGCGCGCTGAACCCGATTGAACTGGCGGTGGGGATCAAGGCCACCACCGCGGCGCAGCACCTGGTCTATAATCCCAACTCCGGCGCGCTGTTTTACGACAGCGACGGATCGGGCAGCGAGGCGCAAGTGCAGATCGCACTGCTGGCCGGCAAGCCGGCGCTGGATGCGAGCGATTTCCTGTTGATCTAGGCTGCCCCGAAGCCCGGCTTGCCCTTCCGCCCCCGCCGCTTCAAGCAGGGGCATGGTTGATATCGGCAAGAGCGTTGACGGGAAGCGGGCGGCGGTGTTCGGCGCTTCGGGCGGAATCGGCGCGGCGCTGGTGACAGCGCTGGCGGCACGCAGCGATATGGCCGAAGTGTTTGCCGTTTCGCGCCGAGCGGCGGCCGTGCCCGCCAAGGTAACGGCGCTGGCGTTCGATCTGCACGACGAAACCTCCATCGCCGCGGCGGCGGCGGCGATGGGCGGCGGCGGGCCGATCGATGTCTGTGTGGTAGCGAGCGGGGCGCTGACGCTGGAGCAGGCCGGCGGGGCGGGTCAGACCGGGCCGGAGAAGGGCTGGCGGATGCTCGATCCGGCAGCGATGGCCGAGGCGTATGCAATCAATGCGATCGGCCCGGCGCTGATCGCCAAGCACATGCTGCCGCTGCTCCCGTCCCGGCGGCGGGGGGTGTTTGCGGCGCTTTCATCGCGGGTCGGTTCGATTGAGGACAACCGGCTGGGCGGGTGGCATTCATACCGTGCGGCCAAGGCGGCGCTGAACCAACTGGTGCGCACGCTGAGCATCGAACTGGCGCGGGTGCGGCCCGAAGCACTGGCCGTGACGCTGCATCCCGGCACCGTGGCGACCCAGCTGTCCGCGCCGTTCCAGCGTGGCGTGGCGGCGGGGCGCCTGTTCACGCCGGAGCAGGCGGCGGCGCAGCTGCTGGCGGTGCTGGACGGACTGAGCCCGGCCGACAGCGGCAGCCTGTTTGCGTGGGACGGGGCGCGGATTCCGTTCTGAGGGGCCGATCCGCTCACCCGCGCCGGGACATGGAATAAGTCTGCCGCTGCGCCGTTAACGATGTGCCGCCATTCGCGCGGGTGACATCGTGAGCATGAGCCGACCATGAACTTCATTGCCAAGCGTCTTCGCCGCAGAGCCAGCGGGCCGGGCGCCGTGTTATCCGTTTTCGCGCTGGCGATTGCCGCCGGCGCGGCGCCGGCGCGTGCGGCCGATGGCGACGAGCCGGGCGCGCGAGCGGCGCGGGCCGAAGCGCAGACGGCGCAGGACTTTGTCCAGCTTGGCGCCGGGATCGATTATTCGCGCGGCGATTATGGCGACAGCGCCGATACCAGCGTGGCCGCGATCCCGTTGAGCATCAAATATGTCCACCGCGCGCTGACCTTGCGGGTCTCGCTGCCATATGCGCGCGTTACCGGCCCCGGCACGCTGGTTTCGACCACTGACGGTAGCCCCGGCGGTGCGGGCACTGGCGGTACGCCGGGCCCGGCGATGCGCCGCACCGAGGGCTTTGCCGACATGTTCGTGGCATTGAGTTATGCGTTCGACCTGGTGCCGGACAGTCTGCTGTTCGATCTGACCGGCAAAGTGAAGATCCCGACGGGATCGGTGCGCAAGGAACTGGGCACCGGACAAGCCGACTTCATCGCGGCGGGCACACTCACCAAAGTACTGGGACCGGTGAACATCTATGTCGAAGGGCGGCACAGGTTCTCGGGCCGGTCGGCCGCCTTTCCGGCCAGAAACACGTGGGGTGCATCGGCCGGCGCGGCAATTCGTGCCGGACGCAGGATGACCCTCGCGCTCGACTACGACTGGCAGCAATCGGCGTTTCGCGGGAACGTTGCGGCTAGCGAACTGACCGGCTCGGCCACGCTGCGGTTGTCACCGTCATGGCGGTTGCAAGCTTACGCGACGGCCGGATTCAGCACCAACAGTGTCGAT
>CANGQZ010000113.1 GCA_947455865.1 Sphingomonadaceae bacterium | reverse complement strand
GCAGCCTGACCTCGCCGTGCAGCACCTTGAACCGGTACTTCGGTGCCCAGACGAGATGGTAGCGATGATGAAAAGTCGTGTGACAACCGGACCGATACGCCATAGCCTGTAACCTCGGGAAAAACGGAAGCTTCACGCCTTCGGCGGCGTCCGTTTTTCCCGAGGTTACAGGCTACACACCGAGTCTGTGGCTGAAGCCAGTATCCGACTGAAGTCGGAGGGGTTCCTCCCTAGCAGAGGACTCTAAAATCACCCGTCTCAGCCAACACTTAGGCGAGCTGGAGTGGATGGTAGCTGATCGGGGGTTGAAGTGGCGCGACTGGGAATAACAATAACGGTTGATGCGCTGCGAAAGCTACTCGCCTCGAAACATCGCGTTTGCCTTCGTCGGAGGGGGCAATGAGCAACAAGCCCACATATCTACCAGTTCAGTCACACTATCACGCCCATCGCCTTACCGCGTCGGGCACCGCCGAAGATGCGTTTACTCGCTCGTTGACTTCGGCACGAGTGGAGATGAACCCTCACCAGGTCGATGCCGCGCTTTTCGCGCTTAAAGCCCCGTATGCCAAAGGCGTTTTGCTCGCTGACGAAGTAGGACTTGGCAAGACGATTGAGGCCGGTCTTGTCATATCTCAGAAATGGGCGGAGCAGAAAAAACGCATCCTGCTAATCGTCCCCGCATCGCTTCGGAAGCAATGGCAACAGGAACTGTTCGACAAGTTTTCACTGCGAAGCCAGATTCTGGAAGCTCGGACCTACAGCGACTTGAAGAAGGGCGGACTAGCGCGACCATTTGAGGTTGCCGGTGGCATCCTCATTTCTTCCTACGAGTTCGCGGCCCGCAAGGCTGACGAAATCCATGCGATTCGCTGGGACCTCGTGGTGTTTGACGAAGCGCACCGCCTCCGTAACGTCCACCGGAAGAACACCGCCAGTCCCGCCGCTTGCCTTTGCCCGTGAATATCTCGAGCCGCTGCGCGCCCTTGCTCACAGGATCATCACACGGGATTATCATAGGAGTAGCGCCTCGGCCCAAATCAGGCCGCGCAAGCTCAACGCTGGGCGTCAACCGCGCAAGGTGGGCGCCGCACAGCGCTTACGATTAGCGAACCACTCCATCAGGTCAGGTGTAGCTCAACGCCTTGTCCAGCAAGCCGGCGCACCCTTACTGAGAGGACCATGAGCACCCATTACCGCGAGTGTTTCGGATCGCGAGTTCCGCCAGGATTTCGGCACGATGTGCGTCGAGCCCCGGCGGCGGGCGCATTACAGAATCCCGTCCTTCATCGACAGGCAGGTGTATCTGGATAACCGGCGTATCGGGCAGCTGCGTAAACAGGGCGCGCTCTTCCACCACCGGCAAATGGATAGCCTCGCTCACGCTATTGACCCGGCCGCAGGATATGCGCGCCTTTTCCAGATCCGCCAGCCATTCGGCCACCCCGCGCGTCGCAATTTTTGCGGCAATTAGACGATCGATTTCCTCGCGCCGGGCAATGCGCTGCTCCATTCCGGCAAGAGACGGATCGACGCCCTGCGCATCCAGTCCGAGCACTTCGCAGAGACGCGGGAACTGGGCATCACTGGCGGTGGCGATCAGCAGCTCGCCATCATTTGCCCGATAAACGCCATATGGCGCCGCACTGGGCGCGCCGGCGCCGAGTTTCTCCGGCTCGCGCCCGGTTGCAAAGAAGGCGAGCAGCTGGTGATTCATCACATTGAAGGCCGTATCTATCAGCGCGGGATGGAGATGTTCGCCCTTGCCGCTGACGCGCCGCCTCTCCAGCGCCGCCATCACCCCCATCGCCGCCCACATGCCCGTGGTAAGATCGAGCACTGACGGCGCGATACGCACCGTCGCGTCTCCCTTGTTGCCGGTGAAGCTCATCAGCCCGCTTACGGCCTGCACCAGCGCATCATAGCCCGGCATGGTCTGGCCCAGCGGCCCATCGCCAAAAGCGCTGACCGAAACACCAATCAACGCAGGATTGCGCGCGGCGAAATCCGTAAAGGCAAGGCCGCGCTTCTCCGCGAAGCCGGGAGGGAAGCTTTCGATCAGGACATCCGCCGTTTCCACCAGTTTGAACAGGATTTCCCGATCGGCGGGATCGCGATAATCGATCACTATGCTGCGCTTGTTGCGATTGACGGCGCTGAACACGGTGGCCATTCCACCTGCCTGCGGCGGCAGGCTCCGCGTGTCATCTCCGGTCGGTGGGCGTTCCACCTTGATGACGTCAGCCCCCATGTCTCCCAGGATCATCGCGGCATAGGGGCCGGCAAAATTGGTGGCCAGATCCAGCACCCTGAGGCCGGGATAGGTTGCCGACAGCTGCATCAGGCGCGGCGGCGGATGCGATCATCCGTCCAGATTGTCTCCAGCGTATGCGCGATCCTGACACTGCTGACACCATCAAGCGGCATGAGGGCATCCCTGATGTACGCCGCAATGCCGTTGAAATGGACGCAGGATGTGTCCGTCAGGCACAGGGTGACCGTGACGGCGCCTTCATCGGCCACGGCGATATGTTCGACCAGCCCCATTTCAACCAGCCCCATCGGATCGCGCATCGCCACGCTACAGGGGTCCTGTATCGCATCGAGCCGTGCCTCGATCTGTCTCGCCAGGCCGCCTGCTCTGCTCATCCGCGCAGATTGCTCCACGGCTGGGGGATGCCCGTCTCGCGTGCCTTCGCAAACATATCCTGCGCGATCAGGGGCAGTTGCCTCTCCGCATCGAAACCATAAAGCTTCAACCCATTGAGGCCGAGGATATTGGCCCGGTCCTGCGCGGTCAGCGGTGGGATGGCGAATTCCTCCTGATACTCCTCGGGGAACTGGTAATCGCGAAATGCCTCTATCAGGGGGCGGGGATGCGCGAGATTGTTTCCGCTCGCAAACAGCAGCCGCTCGGACCCGACTGCGGCGATCATCCGTCCCAGTACCTTGGCAAAGACGCGCGGACGGCTGAGGATATAGGAAAAGGTCGTCTCCAGCGTCATATGCAGGTTGGGGTGCCGCTGCATCAGCTCGATCGACTGATCGAGAAAGGCCGTGCCGCCATGGACCATTTCGAACTGGATGTCGGGAAAGCGCACAAGTGGCGTCTCGAGATCATCAATATCAAATGCTTCCTTGGGCGCGGGTGCCAGCCACAGTGCCTTGTGAACCGCAATCCGGCTGATGCCGGCGGACAGGCAATATTCGAAAAACGGGGTGGCCCAATCTTCCCCGTCCATCCGCCAGCCCTGCCCGATCCCGTCGTAGAAGAAGGCCGGGTAGAGCTTCACCCCGTCGATGCCATATTGGCCGATCTGCCGCTTGATCTCGTCGATGGCACAGGCGGCCACGGGTGTGTCGACAGTGCCATAAAATTTCACCCGCTCGGGATGCGCATCGCGGAAGGCGGCGCATTTTTCAGGCCGGGTTATGTGATTGAGACCAAATCCGAGGTTGGGCAACGCGTGGAGAACCGCGAAATCGACCGGGCTTTCAGCAAATTCCGCCCGCCCGATCGTATCGAATGACTGATCAAGAAAGAACTCGTCAGATTGCAGCCGGTAATGGGCATTCGCTTCGTCAAACGACAATCTGTGCGAGGCATAGACCGCTTCGATCTGAGCTTGCGCCTCAGGATTCTGGTTTTCCGGGGACATGTCCCACGGGTGGACCACCGCATCGACGACGGCCATGCCATCGATCATGATTTGCGGTCTTTCCGATTGTATTCCGGCGTGCGCTTTTCCAGCGCGGCGTTGACCCCTTCACGCAAGTCGTCGCTATAAGTCAGCGTGGCGACGCCCCAGAAACTGGCGTTCATTGAACCGGCCAGATCCATGTGCCAGCTCTGGCGCAACTGCTGCTTGGTCGCTTCGATCGCCAGGCGCGGCCATTGGGCGATGCGGGAGGCGAGCGCGGTCGCTTCTGGAATCAGCTGATCCGGTTTGACCACCCGGTTGACCAAGCCGATCGCCAGCGCCCGTTCCGCATCCACCAGATCCCCGGTCAGCGCGAGTTCCGCCGCCATGCCGCTGCCGATCAGGCGCGGCAGGAAATATGTCCCGCCATTGCCCGGATTGAGGCCCAGCTTGATATAAGTTTCGCCCAGCTTCGCGGCGGTGGAAGCGATGCGGATATCGCAGGCCAGCGCGAAGTCCAGCCCGCCAGCCGTGGCCCCGCCATTGATGGCCGCGATCACCGGCAGACGGCAGGACACGATCTTCTGCGTGACCGGCCAGAGCTCACGCGCGTTATAGGGTTCCTGCGTGCTGGCATGCTCCTCGTCCAGATAACGCTTGAACTCCACCAGATCGGCCCCGGCGCAGAACTGCTTGCCCGCGCCGGTGATGATGAGGGCGCGGGCTGAAAAGTCCGCCTCCAGCGCATTGAGCGCGTGGATCAGGTCGGCCGCCAGTTCCGGCACCACCCCGTTTCCCCGTTCCGGGCGGTTGAGCGTGATCATCGCGACGCCGTCGGCCGGGCGTTCGAGGATGATCGTGTCGTAGGTCATGGTATTACCCCAGACGTTCGAGGATCGTCGCGATCGACAAGGCGTATGACCCGTCCAGCCACCCGCCGCCATTGATGGCCATCGCCAGCCGTGCGCCTGCGATCTGGCGTCCGTTCGCTTCGCCCCGCAATTGCAGGACGAGTTCGCACAGCTGCGCAGTCCCGGTCGCGCCCAGCGCATGGCCGCGGCTGAGCAATCCGCCGCTCATGTTCACCGGGTGCGGTCCGGCGGGGCCAGTCGCTCCGTCGCGGATCAATCGAAACCCTTCGCCACGCGGGCACAAACCGATTTCGTGATATTGCAGCAGTTCGGCTGGCGCCGCCGCGTCATGCAATTCGATCACGTCGCAGTCCGCGGCATGGACGCCTGCGATTTCATAGGCTTTCGCCGCCGAATCGGCCACCGGCTTGCCGCCAGCGCCGGACGCGTTCTGGCACGCGCGCACCACCACGGTCGGCGCGGGCAGCTTGCGCGCCCGTTCTTCCGAACAGACGAGGATCGCCGCCGCCCCGTCAGTCATCGGCGAGCACATCGCCAGCGTCAGCGGCGGTGCGATCATGCGGCCATTCAGCACGTCCTCAAGCGTCTGGGACTTGCGCATCTGCGCCAGCGGGTTGCGGACGGCATTGTTGCGATTCTTTACCGCGACGCGAGCGAAATCCTCCGGCGTGGCGCCGAATTCATCCAGATAGTTCTGCGCGACCGCTGCATAGTAATCCATCAGGATGGAATTGGTGCTTTCCGCTCCCGGTATGACCTCGCCGATTTCGTCGATGTCGGTCGATCCGCGCAGGGCGTTGAAAGCGCGCATCCGGTCGGCATGAAACATTTGCTCCACGCCCACGGCCAGCGCCACTTCGGCACAGCCGCTCGCCACGGCCTCCACCGCGAGCAGGAAGGCCGACCCACCTGAGGCACAGGCGTTCTCGACGTTGATCAGCGGCAGATGGCCAAGCGGATGATTGCGGAACGCGACCTGCCCTTTGATCATGTCCTGCTGCAACACCGTGGGGGCGATGGCGTTGCCGAAATAGACTCGCTCGGCATCGGCGAACTCCAACCCGGCCGATGCGAAAGCCCCCTCCGTCGCTTCCAGCGCAAGACTGCGCAGGCCCCGGCCGGGTTGCCTGCCAAACTGCGTCATGCCGACGCCGGCGATCGCCACCCGCCTCATTTCACCTGGGCCTTTGCGCTGCCGCCGCCGATCCGCCCCACGTGGCCTTCCCAGTATTTCTCCCGCATTTCGCGGCGCAGGATCTTGCCATATCCGCTGACCGGCAGTTCATCGACGAAGTCGACCGCCTTGGGCTTCTTGTATCCGGCCATGTACTCGCCGCAGAAGGCGATCACGTCTTCCGCCGAGAGTGTCACGCCGGGCTTGGGCACGACGACTGCGTGGACCGCTTCGCCCCAGTAATCGTCCGGTATCCCGAAGACCACGCAATTGGCGACCGCCGGATGCAGGATGATCACTTCCTCCACCTCACGCGGATAGACGTTGTTGCCGCCGGAAATGACCATGTCCTTCGCCCGGTCGAGCAGGAACAGGTATCCCTCCTCATCGAAGTAGCCGATGTCGCCGGTGTGGAGCCAGCCGCCGCGCAGCGCCTCCGTGCTGGCTTCGGGATTGTTCCAGTATCCGGGCATAACGACATCGCCCCGTGCGACGACTTCGCCCGCCTTGCCGGGGGGCAACGGGTTGTCGTTTTGGTCGACGCAATGCGCCTCCACATCTGTGCGAACCTGCCCCGCAGAACCAATGCGCGGATCGTCCGTCGCAAGCAGTTGGGCATGGCGCGCGCTGCTCATCCCCGTGATCGTCATCGGCGCTTCGCCTTGTCCGTAAAGCTGAACGAAGACCGGGCCGAAGGTGGCGATCGCCTGCCGCAACTGGCCGACATGGATCGGCGCGCCGCCATAGCAAATCGCCTTCAGGCTGGAGAGATCGTGACGGCCGGGCACATGATCCTCCAGCACCTTGACGATCTGGGTCGGTGCCATGAAGGCGATGTGCGACACCTTTAACCGCTCCACCGTGGCCAGCAGGCTGTCGACGTCGAAACTGGCCGTCTCGGTGATCGCGTTGACCGCGCCGCGCGCCACAGCGGGCAGGGCGACGATCCCGCTGCCGTGCGACATCGGCGCGCAATGCAGCACCATCTCGCCTGGCTGGATGTTGTGAAGGTCAGCCAGGTAATTCATGATCACGCATTTGACCATGCGGTGGTTCCACATCGCGCCCTTGGGCTTGCCGGTGGTCCCGGAGGTGTAGAACAGCCAGCAGAGATCTTGCGGAGCAGCCTCGACAGCGGCTGGCAGGGCGTTTTCCGGTTGCAGCAGCCCGCCGAACGGTTGCGCGCCGGTTGCGGTGCCGGTGCAATAGCGTTGCACATTGGCGAAAAGGGCGGCGTTGGCGGCGATGCCGTCCTGATACTCCTGCCCGTGAATCAGCACTTTCGCGCCGCTGTTGTCCACGATGTAAGCCATTTCGCGGGCATGCAGCCGGGCGTTGACCGGCACGACCACCAGCCCCGCCGCGAAGCAGCCGAAGATCACCTCCATGATCCGCGGCGAATTGGCGAGGCAGAAGGCCACCCGGTCCCCCGGCTGGCACCCTGCGGCGCGAAGATTTCCGCCGATCGCCAGCGCCCGGTCGCGAAATTCGCGATAAGTTATGCGTTCCTCGCCTTGCAACAGCGCCAGGCCGTCCGGCCGGTGCCGAGCGGATTTTTCGAGAAACACGAAGCTGTTCACACGCGCGCCGTCAACTGCCGGAACGGCGGAAAACCGCGCATTCGCGTCCATCTTCCTTGCCGACGAACTCGACCCGGTCATCGCACTGATAGGCCGACCAGTCGTCCCCGCCGGCAGGCTGCAGACGCACAGCGACCTGCACCCCTTCGTCCAGCTTCACCACCCCGATGGCGTAGGGAATGTCCGCCTCGAACCCCTCCGGCCCACCCTGCCGCAGCACGCAGAAACTGTGCAGCGAACCCTTGCCGGACGACTTGATCCAGCCCAGGTTGTCCGACTGGCAATGCGGGCACGCATAGCGCGGCCACATGTTCGGCTTGCCGCAGTCGTTGCAGTTCTGGACCAGCAGTTCGCCGGAAGCGAGGCCCGCGCGGAAATCGGTGACGATCTTCGTCTTGGTCATCGTTCAGACCCCCAGTTTCGTGCGTTCGAGCAGCAGGATCTGCGCATCCATGTAACTGCCGCCGGTGCCGCCGATGATGGCGCGCTGGCAGCCTTCGACTTGACGCTGCGAGGGCGCGCGGTGCAGCAGCTGGCGGATCCCTTCGACCAGCAACGCGGTGCCTCCGCCGACCCCGGTATGCCCGGCCGACAGGAGACCGCCGTTGGTGTTGAGCGGCAATTTCCCGCCCGGATCGCCCTTCCCGGCGGCGATCCAGCGCGCGCCTTCGCCCTTGGGCGCAATGCCGATCCCTTCCAGCGCGATGGCCGTGACGGCGGCATAGCTGTCATAGATTTCCAGAAGGTCCGCGTCCTGTGGACCCCAGCCCGACTGGTTCCACGCCCGCTCGGCGGCCAATGGCCAGCCGAGCACCGCCTGATCCGGTTCCTGACTGAGACAATAGTGGCTGACGCAGCCACCCGATCCTGCCAGTCTCACCGCATTGCCGATCCCGCGCTTCTTCGCGTTCTCGGTGCTGGTCACCACGAAAGCGCAGGCGCCATCGGCCATGGGCGGGCATTCGAAGGCATGGAGCGGATCGGCCACCATCTGGGAGGCCAGCACGCGCTCCACCGTCAGCGGTTTTTCATAGAACATCGCGTTTTCATTGAGGTTGGCCCACTTACGCAAAGTCACGCAGATCGAGGCCATTTCCTCCGCAGTGCTGCCTGACGCATGCATGTAGCGCCGCGTGATCATCGCGCCGATAGCGTTGAACTGGATGCCGGTGGGCAATTCCCATTCGCCCGGGATGCCGTTCTTGGACAGCATCGTGATCATCTCGTTCAAGTCGGCAGATCCCCAGCGCTCGCACTGAAGTACCAGCACGTTCTGCGCATGACCTGCCGTGATCAGCCCATGGGCCGCGCGCACCGCGTTGTCACTGGTCGACCCGCCGGAATGAACCATATAGCTCGACTTGCAGCTGCCATGAATCCCCAGTTCCTCGACCATGCGGGAAAACACCAGATCCGCCTGATCGGCGGCGGAATGCAGGTTCGGGATCAGCAGGATCGTGTCGATGTCCTTGGGCACCATCCCTGCGTCCGTCAGCGCGAGAATGGCCACTTTTGTCAGCGCTTCGATAAACCCGCGTTCGGGAAACTTGCCGGTCTTTAGCTCGCCCACACCGACGAAAACCGGGTCATTTGTTGCGCCCGGCGCAACATTCAGGGTCCAGTTTTCCGCCATCGCT
>CANGQZ010000112.1 GCA_947455865.1 Sphingomonadaceae bacterium | reverse complement strand
CTTCTCGACCACATCCGGCAACATCACCGATGACATCATCATGCGGTATCTGGACCGCCATACCCACAAGGAAGGCTTCAGCCCCTCCACATGATCCTACCGGCGTCAGCCGGTCAGTGATTCAGATATGTGCCGCACAATCTCACGCCGAATCGGAAATATCGTTCAGAATTATTTTGAAGACCCGACAATGGGGGGACTTTCTTTTCCTTCTGAGGAAGAGCTTGCAAAGAGAATAATGCAGTAAACGGAGTTAGCGTGACAGTAGTTAACGACGACGGGCGCATCATTCCTGCGACGTCGACCACATCAGCCCCGTAGTCTCTGGCACCAGCCTAGCAAGCGCCTCCCTACCCCCGCAGCGCCTGCATCCGCTGGAGATAGCGCGCCAGCACGTCGATTTCGAGGTTGACCTTGCCGCCGGCCGCCAGCGTGCCGAGGGTGGTGACTTCAGCTGTATGGGGAATGATGTTGAGCGCGAAGTGGCAGGTGCCGTCCGGCTGGTCGGTGACTTCGTTGACGGTGAGCGAGACGCCGTCGACGGTGATCGAGCCCTTGGGGGCGATGTAAGGTGCGAGTTCGGCGGGCGTGGCGATCACCACGCGCCACGAATCGCCAACGGGGGTGACCGAGGCGACGGTGCCGACACCGTCGACATGGCCGGTAACGATATGGCCGCCCAGCTCGTCGCCCAGCCGCAGCGCGGGTTCGAGGTTGAGCGCGGCCCCGACGTCCCACCGGCCGGGCACCGAGCGGGCCAGCGTTTCACCCGAGATATCAACCGCGAACCAGGCATCGCCGGCGGTGCCGCCGCGCTCCACGACGGTGAGGCACACCCCCGAGCAGGCGATCGAGGCACCGATGGCGATGCCCGCCGGATCGAACGGGCAGGCGATCACTGCGCGCAGATCGCCGCGCCGGGTCGCCTCGCGAATAGTGCCGAGCGCGGTGACTATGCCGGTGAACATCAGGAAACTCCCTTGGCCGCGTGGGCGTGATCGCGGATGCGCTCGTAGACTTCGAGATGGTCGCTGCCAAGCGTCCGGCGGTCCATGTTGTGCCAGCGGCCGTGCGCTTCGGCGAGACTGGCGAGGCCGATATCGCCGAGCGCGGGGAGGCCGGCGCCGATGACAATCGGGGCGCGATAAATCACCAGCCGGTCAACCAGATCGGCGGCAAGGAAGGCCGCGCCGGCCTGCGCCCCGCCTTCGACGAAGAGGTATTGGGCGTGGGGGATGCTGCCGAGATCGGCAGGGCTGACGAGCGGGTGCCATCCCGGCGGAGCGGCTTGGCGGGTGAGGACCCAGCGTTCCGGGCTGCGCTGGGCGAGGCCGGGCAGGCGCACATCGAGCCGGGGTGCGTCGGCGCGCAAGGTGCCGCCGCCGACGAGGATCGCATCAGCCTGCGCGCGCAAGGCGTGGACATGGGCGCGGGCGGGTTCGCCGGTGAGCCACTGCGAGGTGCCATCAGCCAAGGCGATCGCGCCATCGATCGAGAGCGCCAGCTTGAGCGTGACGTGCGGGCGGCCGAGGCGGGTGCGTGTGAGATAGCCGGCGAGGCTGGCGGCGCATTCCGGCGACGCGATCAGGTCTGCCGGGGTGCCTGCGGCGTTCAGCCGGGCGAGGCCGGCGCCGGCGGTGCGTGGATCGGGATCGAGGCAGCCTGCGACCACCCGCGCCAGACCCGCCCCGGCAGCGAGATCGGCGCAGGCCGGGCCGCGCTGGCTGGCGTGGGCGCAGGGTTCAAGCGAAACGTAAAGCGTGGCTCCGCGCACCGCTTCGCCGGCGGCGGCGAGCGCGATGGCTTCGGCATGGGGGCGGCCGCCGGGCTGGGTCCAGCCGCGGCCGACGACCCTGCCGGCCTTCACCAGGATGGCGCCGACCGCCGGGTTGGGCCGGCTTAGCGGGCGGCCGCGCGCAGCGAGGCGGGCGGCGGCGGCGAGCCAGCGGTGTTCTTCAGGGCTGGACAACCGGGGGCTTTTCCGGTGGCGCGGGCAGTTCGGCAGGAACGGCCTGCGGCGCGCTGGCCTTCAGCCCGATGGCGCGGGCCTCGGCAGCTTTCTCGGCAGCGGCATCGGCGCGGGCCTTGCGCTCGATCGCGTCGACATCCATCCCCGAGGCGCGGCCGAGCGAGCGGTAGATTTCCTTGACCTGTTCATCGCGCTTGGCCTGCAGTGCGGCGAGCCGATCCTGCAGCTTCTGGTTGGCGATGTTGCTCGCTTCGATCTCGGCATCGGTGCGGTTGGCGGTCCACGAGTTGATGTAGACGATCTTGGGCTTGGGCGGCGGGCCGCGCCACGATTCCTGCATGATCATCGAGAATACGCTGAGCGTGGCGGTGAAGGCCAGCGCGACGAACGGCCAGCGCCGCGCCCCGCTGGCGCGCCAGACCGCGCGGAAATCGGCGAGCGCGCCGACGGGTTGGACATGGCGCCAGTAGCTGGGTTTTCCGGTGGGAAGCATGGGGCGAAGATAGGGACGGATGCGCGATCAGCCAAGCGCTGCGTAAAGTGCGCGGCCATTGCGCCGCAGCCAGCGGTTGGCAGCGTCCAGATCGCCTTCGAACAGATCGCCGAGCAGGGCGTGGAAACGCGGGCTGTGATCGAAGTGGACAAGGTGTGCGACTTCGTGCGCGACGACCGAGCGGCGCACCGCATCGGGGGCCATCGCGAGCCGCCAGTTGAGCCGGACCATGCCCTTGGCCGAGCACGAGCCCCAGCGGCGGCGGGCGTTACTGAGCGCGAGCGGTGGCACCGGCACCCCGGCGCGTGCGGCATATTCGGCCAGATCGGCCGTGAACAGCGCGCGAGCCTCTCCCTCCAGCCAGCGGCGCAGCCGGGGTTCGAGCGCTTCGGCCGGGCCGCCCAGCCGCAAGGCGGCCCCGTCGCGGCGCACCCGGCGCGGGGCTGCGGGATCGTGAGCGATGGTGTGCGGGACGCCGCGGAAGGGCAAGGTGGCGCCGGGGGCGAGCGGCTGGCGGGCGGGGAGGGCGGCGAGCTGGCGTTCCAGCCACTCGGCGCGGGCGCGGGCGAACACCAGCGCCTCACGCGTGGGCGCCCACTGCGGCATGGTGACGCGCACCGCGCTGCCATCGGGGGCGAGCCGCAGCGTGAGGCGGCGGGCGTGGGCGAGGCGGCGGATCTCAACCGGAAGGGTGCGTTCACCGACGACGATGCGGTGCGGTTCGGCCGGGGCGCGGCGGAGCCAATCGAGCATCGCGCCCCCCTAGTCCTCGATCCGTTCGACCGTCTGCGGCTCCTCATCGCCCCAGACGATGTGGTTTTCCAGCGGGCCGGCGACGACTTCGCTGATCGCCTTGCCGATCACCGAAATGCCGGCGCTGTGCACCGTCTCGCGGCTGCCGCTAATAAGGTGGTGCCATTCGCGCAGCGGCTCATCGTGAGCGCGCAGGCGGTAGGCGCAGGTATCGGGCAGCCATTCGAGCGTGGCGGCGAGCGCCGGGGTGAGGCGCAGGCAATCGCTGACGTACTTGCGGCGGTGGCGATAATCGCTGCAGCGCGCGGTTTTGAGATCGAGCAGCTTGCAGGCGACGTTGGTGGGCCAGACTCGCCCGCTATCGGCATCTTCGACCTTGTGGAGGCAGCAGCGGCCGCAGCCATCGCAGAGCGCTTCCCACTCCTCACGGTCAAGGCTCGCCAGCGGGCGTTCCCAGAAGGGGGTCATTTCACCCACTTGGCTAGTTCGGCGGCGACGACATCAGGGCCGCGATCGACCGGGAGCATCGCCACCGGCTGGCCGGCGCGGTCCATCAGATAGGCTATGCGGCTGTGGTCCATCTCGTAGCCGCCGGGCACATCCTTGCCGCGCCCATAATAGACGAGGAACGCCTTGGCCGCCTGATCGACCTGAGCGGCCGAGCCGGAGAGGCCGAGCAGGCGCGGGCTGAAGGCGGCGGCGAATTCGCCCACGCGCGCGGGCGTGTCGCGTGCGGGATCGATGGTGATGAACAGCGGTTGGACCCCGTTTGCACGGGCGGCGTGCGCCGATGCAAACTTGTCAAACCCGCGCATCATAACTCCGACATCGGTGGGGCAGGCATCGGGGCAGTAGGTGTAGCCGAAGTAGACGATCCGCCATTTGCCCTTGAAATCATCCCAGCGCACGGTGCGCCCGGCCTTGTCGACCAGCGTGAACGGGCCGCCGATCCTGGTGCCGCCGAGCGGCGGCGGCTCGCCCGGGCCGCAGGCGGAGAGCAGCGGCGAGAGCATGCAGGCCATTGTCAAGGCGGCGAAAAGGCGGGTGATGCGGCGGGCTGGGTTGCTCATGGCGCGCCGGTTCATGCTCTGCTAAACCGCGCCGCGCAAGGTGGTTGTCAGGGCCACCGGGAGCCGAGGAGTTGCAAGGGTGAAGACGCCTGGTTTGATTGTGCGGAGCGCGCTGACGGCGCTGATCGGGCTGGCCCTGCTGGCAAGTCCGGCGGCGGCCCAGTTCATGAGCCCCAGCTACAAGTTCCTCGAAGGCGTTCGCAAGAAGGACGGCGAGGCCGTTGAAAAGGCGCTCGGCGATGGCGGCCCGACGCTGATCAACACCCGCGACGCGACCACCGGCGACACCGCGCTGCACATCGTGACCGCGCGGCGCGACATGCAGTGGATGACCTTTCTGATCTATAAGGGCAGTAACGTGAACGCGCGCAACGATCGCGGCGAAACCCCGCTGTCGCTGGCGGTGGGGCTCGGCTTCGTCGAGGGCGTGGACATGCTGCTGGCCGGCGGGGCGCGGATCAACGATCCTGGCGCGGACGGCGAGACCCCGCTGATCGCGGCGGTGCACCAGCGCAATCTCCAGCTCGTGCGGACGCTGATCAAGGCCGGCGGCGATCCGACGCGGGCCGACAATTCGGGCCGGACTGCGCGCGATTATGCCCAGCTTAACGGCAAGGACAGCGCGATCGCCGGCGAGATCGAAGCCGCAGCCAAGGCGGCGGTGGCACGTAAGCAGAAGACGTACGGACCTTCGTTCTGATGGCTGCGGTGAACGAGCTGACTTTGGCCGAACTGGCGCTGGTGCTGGCGCCGGAAATCGCCGGCGCGGCGGCCTTTGACGGGTGGAGCGAGGCGGCGGTGGCCGCTGCGGCGGCGACGCACGGCATTTCGGCGGACACCGCGCGGCTGGTCTTTCCCGGCGGGGCGATGGACATGATCGCGGCGTGGATCGCGCGGATCGATGCCGACATGATTGAGGCGCTGCCGGCCGAGCGGGTGGGCAACCTGCCGATCCGCGAACGCATCCGGGCGCTCGTTCAGTTCCGGCTCGATGCATTGGCGGGGCGCGAGGAAGCGTTGCGCCGCGCGCTGGCAGTGATGGCGATGCCGCAGAATTTCGCCCGCGCCGCGCGCCTCGCGTGGCACAGCGCCGATGCCATGTGGCGGCTCGCCGGCGACACCGCGACCGATTACAACCACTACACCAAGCGGGCGACGCTGGGTGCGCTCTATACCGCGACGCTGC
Organism: Sphingomonadaceae bacterium; assembly: GCA_947455865.1. Classification (GTDB taxonomy): domain Bacteria; phylum Pseudomonadota; class Alphaproteobacteria; order Sphingomonadales; family Sphingomonadaceae; genus Novosphingobium. Next base: position 3,531 of record CANGQZ010000112.1, on the reverse strand, counting down.
TGGTGCTGGTCGACGACACGAGCGAGGACAAGGCCGAGACCCGCGCCTTCCTATCGCGCCGGATCGACGGGGTGATGCGGTTCGAGAAAGCCAAGGCGCGGCTGCTGCGTTCGGACGAGGACAGCTTCAGCGTGATGCGGCTGCTGGGCAGGTTGCGCTATTCGGCGCGGTGATTGGAGTTGGGGCCGGCGCTGCTTCAACCCAGCCAACTTCGGCTAGCGAGCAAGCCTGCCTATCCGTCCCCCATCGAAGGGGAAAGGGGTGGATTGGGCCTGCTTGATCGAGATCAAGGTTGCGAACGCTTCGCAGGAGCAGAGGCGGTGCTGGCCCGGCGGCACGACCGGGCCGGGGAGAATCGGCGCGTGGCGACAATCCTTATTGAGAACTACTTGCAATTAGGTGCCGGTTCTGGCAGCGCCGCAGGATGACGCTCGATCTCCTTCCGGTTGGCCAATCTGCGCGGATTGTCGCGGTCGACTGGGCGCGGCTGGTCGATGAGGAGGCGCAGCGGCTGCGCTCGCTGGGGCTTGAGCCTGGCGCGGTGGTGGCGGTGGCGCATCGCGGGGTTTTTGCCGGCAAGGACCCGATCGCGCTGAGCATCGGGCGGATGACCGTGGCACTGCGGCGGGTCCATGCCATGGCGATGACGGTCGAGCCGATTGCCGAAGCTGCGGACTTCACCGAGGCGTTTGCGGTCGCGGCGGAATGAGCCGGCTGCGCACTGCTGCGCTGGTCGGCAATCCCAATGCCGGCAAGAGCGCTCTGTTCAATGCGCTGACCGGGGCGCGGCAGAAGATTGCGAATTATCCGGGGGTTACAGTTGAGCGCAAGGCGGGGCGGCTGGTGCTGCCTTCGGGCGAGCCGGTTGAGTTGACCGATTTGCCGGGGGCTTATGGCCTCCACCCGACCAGCCCCGACGAGGAAGTGACCGCCAAGGTGATCATGGGGCGGTTTCCCGGCGAGGCGGCGCCCGAAGTGCTGGTGGTGGTGCTCGACGCATCGAACCTTGAGCAGCATCTGGTGTTTGCGCAGGAAGTGATCGCGCTGGGCAAGCCGACGGTGGTGGCGCTGAACATGATCGATCTGGCCGAGCGCGACGGGCTGGTGCTCGATCCCGCCGCGTTGGAGACGGCGCTGGGGGTGCCGGTAATCCCGACGGTGGCGGTGCGCCGGCGCGGGCTGGACGAATTGATTGGCGCGATTGCTGCCGCGGAAGAACGCAAGGCGGAGCATCACCGCCCGTTCGTCGACCAGACCGAGCGGCGGGTGACCGCGCATGCCATCGCGGCGGCGGCGATCGTTTCGGAGACGCAGCGCCACCGGCTGCACGCCCGGCTTGACCGGGTGCTGCTGCATCCGTGGCTGGGGCCGGTAATCCTGTTCGCGCTGCTGTTCGTGGTGTTTCAGGCGGTCTTTGCCGGGGCGCAGCCGTTCGTCGATGCACTCGACGGCGGGGCGGGCTGGCTGCACGACCGGGTGAAGGACGCAATGGCGCCTTCGCTGGCGCGCGATTTTCTGACCGACGGGGTGATTTCGGGGGTGGGCTCGGTGGTGGTGTTCCTGCCGCAGATCTTGATCCTGTTCTTCTTCATCCTGGCGATGGAGGCATCGGGCTATATGGCCCGCGCCGCGTTCCTGATGGACCGGATGATGGCCGGGGTGGGGCTTTCGGGGCGCAGTTTCATTCCGCTGCTATCGAGCTTTGCCTGCGCCATTCCCGGGATCATGGCGACGCGCAGCATTACCGATCCCAAGGACCGGCTGACCACGATCCTGATCGCGCCGCTGATGACCTGTTCGGCGCGGCTGCCGGTCTATGCGGTGATCATCGCGGCGTTCATTCCCAACCGGAATGTCGGGCTGGGCGTGGGGCTGCAGGGGCTGGTGCTGCTGGCGCTTTATGTTGCGGGCATTGTCGGCGCGATGGCGGTGGCGCTGGTGCTGCGCCGATCGATCACCAAGGGCGCGGCTTCGGGCTTCATCATGGAGTTGCCCAAATACCAGCTGCCGCGGGCGCGCGATCTGGCGATCGGGCTGTTTCAGCGGGCTTGGATCTTCCTGCGGCGGGCCGGCACGATCATCTTCATGGTGACGGTGGTGCTGTGGCTGCTGCTCAATTTCCCGCGAGCGCATGAGGGGGAGAGCCAGATCGACGCATCGATCGCAGGGCATGTCGCCAATGGCCTTGCGGTGGTGGTCGAGCCGATCGGGTTCAATCGCGACATGGCGCTGGCGCTGATCCCGGCGATGGCCGCGCGCGAGGTGGCGGTGAGCGCGCTGGCGACGACTTATGCGGTTCAGGCGACCGACGACGACGCCACCGCGCAGCAACTGGGCGCGCGGCTGAAAAGCCACTGGACGCTGCCGATGGCACTGGCATTCCTCGCGTGGTTCGTATTCGCGCCGCAGTGCATGAGCACGATCGCAGTGACCCGGCGCGAGACCAATGGCTGGCGCTGGCCGGCGTTCATGCTGGGGTATCTGTTTGTGCTGGCCTATGTGGCGGCAGGGGTGACGTACTGGGCGGCGCGCGCGGCGGGGCTTTAGGGACGAGCGGTTCGCGCAAAGGCGCAAATGCGCGAAGATATAGTGCCATCGGCGAAGCCGCGCTGCGCCGGGGCCGGGCGGCACAACCGGGTTAAACGGCCTGCGGCCGATTCATCATCGCTTTGCGCCTTTGCGGCTTGGCACGAAACCGACTGTTTTCTTGTGGGGTAAAACCGGCCCGGCGGGGGTGCAGTCGGGCGGGTGATCCGTTACCCAAGCCGACAATCTTCAAGGAACCCGATTCGATGGCAGGCAGCGTCAACAAGGTGATCCTGATCGGCAATCTCGGTCAGGACCCCGAGGTCAAGAGTTTCCAGAACGGCGGGCGCATCGCCAACTTGCGCATCGCCACCTCCGAAAACTGGAAGGACAAGGCCACCGGCGAGCGCAAGGAGCGGACCGAATGGCATACGGTTGTGCTCCAGTCCGACGGGCTGGTCGGCGTGGCCGAGCGCTATCTGCGCAAGGGCAGCAAGGTTTACATCGAAGGCAGCCTGCGCACCCGCAAGTGGCAGGATGCCTCGGGCAATGATCGCTATTCCACCGAAGTTTCGGTGGGGATGAACGGCGTGCTGACGATGCTCGACGGCGCCCCGGGTGCTGGTGGCGGCGCGGCGCGTTCGGGCGGTGGCGGCTGGAACGAAGGCGGCGCCTCGGGCGGCGGTCGTTCGGGCGGCGGTGCTGCTGGCGGCGGCTGGAACCAGGGCGGTGGCGGCGGCGCTCCGGCGGGTGGGTTCGCCGACGATCTGGACGACGATATTCCGTTCTGAGGGCGCGCTTTGCCCCTCTACCACCACGCCAGCGGCGTGGCGGTTCCGCTCCCCATTTGCGTTTATGCGAAAATGGCGAGGATCTGGGTTAGTCCTTCCCCAGCTTCAGGCCTGATAGCGCGGCAAACGGGCCGGCTGGGTCTTCGCTGAAGATTCCGGCGGCTTGGCGTGCCGCATCGGCATCGGGACCGGCGGCAAAGGGATCGATGGCGAG
>CANGQZ010000111.1 GCA_947455865.1 Sphingomonadaceae bacterium | reverse complement strand
TTGCAGCGCGCCGCCTCGATCGCGCTGGCCGGGGCGATATCGTAAAGCCGATCAAACACCTGGCCGTTGGGATAAGCCTCCCACACCGGCGGCTTGAGCCGGGCGACACGGCCGCCCTCCTGATCAACGCTGATCAGCAGCCGCTCGCGCCCGTGAATCGTGCGCAGATCATCGGTCAGTGCGCGGAGCTGTTCGCGGTTTTCAACGTTGCGGGCGAACAGAATGTAGCCGGCGGGATCCGCTTCGGCAAAAAACGCGCGCTCGTCGGCGGTTAGCCGCGGGCCGGACAGTCCGAAAATCGCCGGGGTCATGGGCGCGAGATTCGCAGGGATCGCTCGCCAGAGCAAGGCTTGGGCGCGCGCGGGGTGTGGATTACCCGGCGCGCGCCGGCAGATTTAACGCGCGCTCAGCGCTTCACCTGACAGGCCACGTTGGCGGCCTTGAGCCCAGCGCAGAGTGTGTTTGCCGCAGCGAGATCGCCGGCGACGGCCTGCAGCCGGTAGACCGTGCCAATATCGGCGCTGCCTTCAACCACGCGATGTGGCAGGCCTTTCAGGTTTTCGTGACTGGCGACGAGGCGGCTCCACCCGGCTTCGGCCAAGGCTTGCGAGGAATAGGCGCCGACCTGAACGCCCACGCCGCCGGCTGCCGGCGCGGCGGTTGCTCCCGGGGTCGGCACGGGGGCCTCATCGCCGGCGAGCCGGGCCGGGGTGTTCTTGCCTTCGGACACCCCGAAGGCCGAATCGCCGGTGCCGGCGAATGTCTTGCCACCGGGATCCTTCGGGGCTTGCTTGTAGGGCTCAGCCGGTGCCTTGATCACGCCGCCGTCTGCCACTTTCGTGCCATCGCCGCCATGATGGCTGAAGAACCACAGCGCGCCGACAATCGCCGCGAGCAGCGCCACCCCGAACAACACGAAGCGGATCAGCCGGGCGGTATCGACCCCGGCGTCTTCCTCAGCATCATCGGATTCGAGCCATGGCAGCCGCTCATCTTCATCGAGCGCGAGTGCTGGCTGCGGGGCGCCTTCGGCCTCGTCAAGCGCCTCATCGGCGATGTGGGACACCTGGTCCTGCGGTGCTTCGTCTTCGGTGCCGTGCATGCTCAACCCTTCAATGCGGCGGGCAGGTTACATTTCCTCGACCGCGTCCACCCCCAATATGGCAAGTCCGTTACGAACCAGTTGCCCGATTTGCGCAGCGAGGAAAAGCCTCGCTCCGGTCAGTATCGGATCATCCGCGACGATGAAGCGCTTTTCGGGGCGATCGTTGCCGACATTCCAGTAGGCATGGAAGGCACCGGCGAGATCGTAGAGATAGAACGCCACCCGGTGCGGCTCGCGCGCGGCGGCGGCGGCTTCGACCAGACGGGGGAACTGGGCAGCGAGGCGAACGAGCGCGAGTTCTTCCTCGCCCAGCCGGTCCAGCCCGGCGGGATCGGGGACAAGGCCCTCAGCCGCGGCCTTGCGCAAGGTCGAGCAGACCCGGGCGTGAGCGTATTGGACGTAGAACACCGGGTTGTCCTTCGAGGCTTCGACCACTTTGGCGAAATCGAAATCCATCTGCGCTTCGGGCTTGCGGGTGAGCATGGTGAAGCGGACGACGTCCTTGCCCACTTCGCCGACCACATCGGCAAGGGTGACGAAAGTGCCCGAGCGCTTCGACATTTTGACCGGCTCGCCATTGCGCATCAGCTGGACCATCTGGACCAGCTTGACTTCGAACGGCGTGGCCTTGCCCTTGGCCCCGGTGAGCGCAGCGACGGCCGCCTTGATCCGCTTGACCGTGCCGGCATGATCCGCGCCCCAGATATCGACCAGCGCATCGGCGCTGGCGGCCTTCTGGAAATGATAAGCGAGATCGGCGCCGAAATAGGTCCAGCTGCCATCGGACTTGCGGATCGGGCGATCCTGATCGTCGCCGAACCGGGTCGAGCGGAACAGCGGCAGTTCGACCGCCTCCCAGTCTTCAAGCGTCTTGCCCTTGGGGGCTTCGAGCTGCCCGTCGTACACCAGATCGTGGGCGCGCAGCCATGCCTCTGCCTCTTCGGGCTTGCCCGCTGCCTGCAGCTCGGCCTCTGACGAGAAGAGATCGTGATGGATGCCAAGCAGGGCCAGATCCTCGCGGATCATCGCCATCATCACCGCCACCGCGCGGGTGCGGAACAGATCGAGCCATTCGCTTTCCGGCGCAGCAGCATAGCGCTCGCCGAACTCGGCCGCGAGCGCCTGCCCGACCGGGACCAGATAGTCGCCCGGATAAAGGCCCTCAGGGATAGCGTCGATCGCCTGACCGAGTGCTTCGCGGTACCGCAAGTGGACCGAGCGGGCGAGCACCTGGACCTGCGCCCCGGCATCGTTGACATAGTACTCTCGGATCACCTTGTGCCCGGCATATTCGAGCAGCGTCGCCAGCGCATCGCCGACCACCGCGCCGCGGCAATGACCCATGTGCATCGGCCCGGTGGGATTGGCAGAGACATACTCCACGTTGACTGTGGTCCCGCCGCCAACGGCCGAGCGGCCATAATCACGGCCGAGCCGCGCGATCGCGGCCAGTTCGGCGAGCCATGTCGCCGGGGACAGACGCAAGTTGATGAAGCCGGGGCCGGCGATCTCGGTGGCCGTAACTTCGGGCAGTTTGGCAAGTTCGCCGGCCAACGCCTCGGCCAGCGCGCGCGGGTTCATGCCGGCGGGCTTGGCGAGCACCATCGCGGCATTGGTGGCGAGATCGCCGTGCGCAGGATCGCGCGGTGGCTCGGCGGTGATCGCGGGGCGCGGGAGACCGGCCGGCAGAGTGCCGGCGGCTTCAAGGGCATCGAGCGCGGCAGCAATGTGGCCGACGAAAGTGGCGTGGAGCGTTTGATCTTCAGACATGCGCCGGGCGGTTAGCCGTTTTGCAGCGCGAAGGGAATGCTCCTCCGCCCCGCCACCGGAGCCGACCTCGCCTCAGCGCGTGGCGTTGTAAGCCAGTTGCTTGTCATCGAGCTGGAAGCCGACCAGCACATCGAACGTTGCGCGGGCGACTGCGGCCTTGACGTCGGGCTGGGCGAGCGGATCGATCGCAGCATCGCTATCACCCGCCTTGCGCTTGCGCACGATACGTTGGCGGATTTCGTAAGGGAGCGTTGCCTCCGACCGATCAATATATGCGCCGCCCTGCGCATGGCCTTGCGCCCGCTCCTGCCCGTCGGCGAAATTGATCGTGACCGTGCCGACGCGCTTGCTGATGACGGCATTGCCGCCGCGCATCACGGTAACGAAATAGGGCAGCTGGACGGTACGCGCGCCGCTGGTATCGGTGCGGCGGGCGAGCACATCGAAACTGACTGAAGTGTAGACCTTTTCTGCGCTGTCATTGCAGGTGCTGCGCAGGTTGGTCAGCGCGCCGGTGAGATCGAGCGAGGCGGTATCGCGCCCGCCCGGGGGGCGGAACACCGTGATGTCACCGGTATAGTCGGGCACGCCGACCGTGGGACATGCGCCGCGCACGGATGCGATCCCGACGCCCTGATCCACCACGATCTCACCCTTGGTCTTGCAGCCGGCGAGTGCCCCGGCCAACACGGCGAGACCGGCAGCGGCGGCGAAGCGAGTGTGAAAGTTCATTCAGGCGTCCTTGGCGAGTGCACGTGCTGCCCTAGCGGGACAGGCCGGGACGCGCTAGGGGGCAAGAGATGAACGCGCCCTTTCCCGCCGCCGATTCCGCATCCGCTGCCGCCGAGGCCGCGCCGCTGCGCCTGTTGATTGCCGCACCGCGCGGATTTTGCGCTGGAGTCGACCGCGCGATCGAGATCGTCGAGCGCGCGCTGGTGCGGTACGGCGCCCCGGTCTACGTTCGCCACGAGATTGTGCACAACCGCTACGTGGTCGATGGGCTGAAAGCCAAAGGCGCCGTTTTCGTCGAGGATCTTGATGAGGTGCCCAACGGTTCGCCGATGATCTTCTCTGCGCACGGCGTGCCCAAGGCGGTTCCGGCGGCAGCGACCGAGCGCGGGCTAGCCTGGCTTGACGCTACCTGCCCGCTGGTGAGCAAAGTCCACCGTCAGGCAGAACGCCAGCTTGAAGCCGGGCGGCACATCGTGTTCATCGGCCACCGCGGCCATCCCGAAGTGGTCGGTACGTTCGGTCAGGTTCCCGAGGGCGCGATGACCCTCGTCGAGACTGAGGAGGACGTTGCTGCGCTGCCCTTTGCGCAGGATGCCCCCCTGGCCTTCCTGACCCAGACGACACTTTCGGTCGACGATACCGCCGCGATCATCGCCGCTTTGCGCGCGCGCTATCCCGAGATCGCCGGACCACGCGGCGAGGACATCTGCTATGCCACCTCCAACCGTCAGGCCGCAGTCAAGGCGATTGCCGGGAAATGCGAACTGGTGCTGGTGATCGGCGCGCCCAACAGTTCCAACTCGCTGCGCCTGGTCGAAGTCGCCCAGCGGTGCGGCAGCGAATCGCAGCTAATCCAGCGCGCTGCCGACATCCGGCCCGAATGGCTGGACGGGGTGAACACACTTGGCCTGACCGCCGGTGCCTCCGCGCCTGAAGCGCTGGTTCGCGAAGTGGTTGACCGCATCGCGGCGCTTCGTGCGGTAACCGAAGAAACCGTGATCGCCGCCGAGGAAACAATGGTCTTCAAGCTGCCGCGCCAACTGACCGACTGAGCCGGCGCGGCAATGGCTGTTTACACTCACCTTGGCGCGGAGCAGCTGGCGATGCTGCTGAGCGAGTTCGACGTCGGCGCGCTGCGCTCGGCCAAGGGCATCGCCGAGGGCGTTTCCAACAGCAACTGGCTGATCGAAACCGCGGGGCGCGATGGCCGCGGAGCGCGCTTTATCCTGACGATGTACGAAGAGCGCACCGAAGTCCGCGAGCTGCCATTCTTCCTCGGTTTGATGGACCATCTTTCTGCGCGGGGCTGCCCGGTCCCGGCCACCATCCACGATCGCGGGGGCCAGGCCTTCCGCCTGCTCGACGGCAAGGCTGTGGCGCTTATCGAGTTCCTGCCGGGAGTTTCGGTCAGTACACCGACCGCGGCGCAAACCCGCGCCGTTGGCACCGCGCTGGCGCAGTCGCACCTCGCGGCGGCAGACTTTCCGCTGGTGCGCAGCAACGATCTTGGCCCTGAGGGCTGGCAGCGCCTGCTCGATGGGTGCAGCGCCAACGGTCTGGCCGAGATCGATCCGGGCCTTGGCGCGCTGGTGGCTGCGCATTTGCCCGAATTGATCGCGCAGTGGCCCCGCCATCTGCCTTGCTCGGTGGTCCATGCCGATCTGTTCCCGGACAACGTGCTGATGCTGGACGACGAGGTGACCGGGCTGATCGACTTCTACTTCGCCTGCAACGACGTGACCGCATTCGATGTCGCGGTGATGCATGCCGCGTGGTGCTTCGATGATGCGGGGCACTGCTTCAAGCCCGAACTCTCGGCCGCCCTGCTGGCCGGTTATGAAGCGGTGCGGCCGCTCTCGCCGGAAGAGCGAGCGGCGCTGCCGCTGCTCGGGCGAGGTGCGGCCATGCGGTTCTTGGCCAGCCGCGCTTATGACTGGCTGCACACCCCGGCAGGCGCATTGGTGACCCGCAAGGACCCGCTCGCCTTTGCCCGCCGGCTGGCGTTCTATGCCGATCCTGGCAACGCCGCTGTGTTCGGCACGGCACAATGACCGCTGCCGCGATGAAAGACGTGGAGATATTCACTGACGGCGCCTGCAAGGGTAACCCCGGCCCGGGCGGCTGGGGCGCGATTCTGCGGATGGGCGCGCGTGAAAAGGAACTGGCGGGCGGCGAAAAGCTGACCACCAACAACCGGATGGAGCTGACCGCAGCAATCAAGGCGCTAAACGCGCTGCGCGAACCCTGCGCTGTGACGCTGCATACCGATAGCCGCTATGTGATCGACGGGATCACCAGCTGGATTTTCGGGTGGCAAAAGAATGGCTGGAAAAACGCCGCGAAAAAGCCGGTCGCCAATGCCGACCTGTGGCAGGAGCTGATCGCGGCGGTGCGGCCGCACCGCGTGCGCTGGGTCTGGGTCAAAGGCCATGACGGCCACCCGGAGAACGAGCGTGCCGACCGGCTGGCCAGCGACGCTGCGCTCCGGGCGGGTACCGCCCCGTCTTAGTATTGACGCAGCCGCGAAATATCGAGATCGACGACCCGGCCATACTCAGTCCGGCAACGGAACGATGCGGCTTCCCGGCGCCGACCCTCGCGCCAATCGCGGTGCCATCCGCCGTTATCGGCAATGGTCAGCCGGCCGCGCACGACAAACCCTCGGCCGCGCCGATCGACATCGACAATTTGCACCACATCGGCGCGATCATAACGCGAAGCGCTGCGCTCAGCGGCACGGCTGCACTGACGGACCGCCTCGTGCGGGTTTGCAGCACGGTACCAGCCATGGCGACCCGAGTCGCCTTCGTCCCAGCGATCGTCGTGCGCCAGCGCAGGGCTTGCTGCGGCAATCGTGGCAAAACAGGCAGCAATCGCGGCGAGCGTTCGGTTGTGAGAGTTGATCATCGCAAGCTCCTTTGTCACCGGCAATTGGCCCGGCGATACCAGTCATTTATCGCGCAGGTTCTGCCGCGGCTCTGAACCGCGCCGACAGATTTTGTTCATTAAACTGGAGGGGAAAATTAAGGCTTGGGGAACCGATCATTAACTCTGTCGCGCTACGCAGCGTTCATGGGCTCTCTGCTGTTCATTGCTGCTGCGATCGCGATCATGTCCGGCCTTACTTGGGCCGAGCACAAGCTTAATCCCGGCAAGACTGACTGGTGGCGCAATCTGCAGGCCTGGGCGCTTGATCTGGGTTGCGGGCTGCTGGTTCTTGGCTTTCTGCCCGACTGGCACGGCAACTCGCTGATCGATGGTGAGGCCTTGCCGTTCATCTTTGCGCTGCCGCTGTTTCTGCTGGTGCGCGATTTCACCGAATACCTGTATCACTATGCCCAGCACCGGATCCCAGCGCTGTGGGCGCTGCATTCGCTGCATCATTCTGATCCGGAAATGACCGCGTTGACCACCAACCGGCATTTCTGGGGCGATCAACTCATCAAGGCGGTAACGATCTGGCCGGCAACCACGATGATCATGAGCCAGACCGGCCCGATTATTGCCGCCTATGCCGCGATCAGCCTGTACAACTATTTCATCCACGCCAACATGAAGGTCGATTTCGGCCGCTGGTCATGGGTGCTCAATTGCCCGGCCTATCACCGCCGCCACCATTCGCGGCTGCCCGAGCATTACAACACCAACTTTGCTGCGCTGTTTCCAATCTTCGACGTGATCTTCGGCACCTATCGCCGGCCCGATGGCTGGCCTCCGTGTGGGCTCGACGAAGCACCCAACAGTATGGGCGATCTGGTGTTCTGGCCGCTGCGCAAGGCGTTTGGCCGCCTGCCCGACAGCACTGCGCCCAGACCGGCCAGCCCCGCCGTCAGCGAGGCCTGAGCCCGCTCCATTCGGCGAGGAACGCCAGAATGTCGGCGCTTTCGTCAATCGCCTTGTCGGTCGGCTTGCCCGAACCGTGGCCGGCACGGGTTTCGATGCGGATCAGGTGCGGCTTATCGCCCAGTTTTGCGGCCTGTAGCGCAGCGGCATACTTGAAGCTATGGCCGGGCACGACCCGGTCGTCGGTATCGGCCGTCGTGACGAGGATCGCCGGATAAGCGGTGCCACTGCGGATGTTATGATAGGGCGAGTAGGCGCGCAGCACCTTGAAATCAGCCTCTCGGTCGGGGTGGCCATAATCGTCAGTCCAATAGCGACCGGCAGTGAAGCGGTCGAACCGCAGCATGTCCATCACCCCAACCTGCGGATTGGCCGCAGCAAACAGATCGGGCCGCTGGTTGACCACGGCGCCCACCAGCAGCCCGCCGTTCGATCCGCCCTGAACCACCAGCCCGCCCTTCGCGGTGATCCCCTGCGCGATCAGGTATTCCCCCGCCGCAATGAAATCATCGAACACGTTCTGCTTGTTCGGCCCGCGCCCGGCATCGTGCCATTCTTTGCCATATTCGCCGCCGCCACGAATGTTGGCGAGTGCGAAAGCGCCGCCGGCTTCGAGCCACGCCATGCGCGACGCGGAAAAGCCGGGGGTGAGCGAGACGTCGAACCCGCCATAGCCATAAAGCAGCGTCGGTGCCGGCTTGCCAGCAGCCGCAATCGCCTTCTTGCGCACGATGAATAGGGGAATGCGGGTGCCATCCTTCGAGGGGTAAAACCGCTGCTCGACATCGAAATCGGCCGGAACGAAACTCAGTTCGGGCTCGGAAAATGGGCGGGTTTCGCCGGTCGCGAGATCGAGACGGTAGACTGTCGCCGGGCGGTTGAAGCTGGAAAAACTGTAGACTGTTTCGGGATCGCCGGGCTTGCCGCGAAAACCGCTGGCGGTGCCGATATCGCTGAGCTCGATCGCCCGCGCCGGCTTTCCGGTGAGGTCGTAGACCACGGCCCGGGTGCTAGCATCCTGAAGATAGGCAAGGATCAGCTTGCTGCCGACGATTGTCCCGCGTTCCAGCTTGAGATCGCCCTCGGCCACCACCTCGCGCCATTTGGGATGGCGGGCGCGCAAGTCGGTGGCGAGGATCCGGTAACGGGGGGCATCGCGGTTGGTGACGAACCACAGCCGCGTGCCGAGGCCTTCGACCAGCTTCCAATCGCTTTCAAAACCAGTGACCAGTGGGCGGACCTGCCAGCTGCCGGGATCGCGCCGGGCCAGATCGATGGTATGGAGTTCATAGCGCGCCTCGGTGCCGAGCGCGCTGGTGATCACCGCGATCCGGCCATCGGAGGTTACTTCGGCGGTATGGTTCGCTTCGGGCCGATCCGGCGTCGCGTAGACCAGCTCGTCCGCCTCCTGCGCGGTGCCGATGCGGTGGAACCAGATCGCCTGATTGAAATTCTGCGCCTGAAAATCCTGCCCCGCCGCCGGGGCAGGGAAGCGCGAATAAAAGAACCCTTCACTGCCGGCCCAAGCCAGATGAGTGAACTTGGCCCAGCGCACCTCGTCGGGAAGCAGCGTGCCGCTCGCGACATCGATCACCCGCAAAATGCGCCAATCGCTGCCGCCGTCCTGTACGCTGTAGAGCAGGAACCGCCCGTCGGCCGAGGGTTTCCATTCATCGAGCGCGGTAGCGCCG
>CANGQZ010000110.1 GCA_947455865.1 Sphingomonadaceae bacterium | reverse complement strand
CGACGCAGAGGAACTGGCGTGGCAGCAGCAGGCCGCCCGCCAGCGCGAGGAAGTCCACGCGCTGATCGCCAAGGCCAAGGCCGACGCCCTGCGCGCCACCGAGGCTCGCCTGGCCGAAGCTAACGCGGCCACCGACCTTCGCCTTGCCGAAGCTGATGCCCGGATCGCGACAGCGCGCGGCAATGCGCTCGCCGAGATCGAGACCGTTGCGGTCGAGGCCACGCAGGATATCGTCGCGCGCGTTTCCGGAACGAGCATCGATACGGCCGGCGCCGCCGCCGCCGTCAAGGAGGCGCTCCATGGCTGATCTGGCAGGTCTGCTTGTCCTCGCGGCGGGTGCTGCGCATCACGCTGCGGAGGTGCACCACGAGGTTGCCGAACCCAGCGCGCTTGGGCTCGCCCCGGGAGCATGGGTTGCCCTGTCGATGGCGGTGCTGATCGGCATCGCGGTCTACCTGAAGGTCCCCAAGGCCATCACCGGCGGGCTCGACAAGGCCATTGCCGATATCCGCAACCAACTGGACGAGGCCAAAGCCCTGCGGGCCGAGGGCGAGGCGCTCCGCAAGGAATATGCCGACAAGATCGCCAACGCCGAACGCGATGCCGCGGCGATGCTGGATCACGCCCGCCACGAGGCAGAAGCGATCGTCCGCAAGGCCGAGTCCGACACGGCCGACCTGATCGTGCGGCGCGAAAAGATGGCGACGGACCGGATTGCCGCAGCCGAACTCGCCGCGGTGCAGGAACTGCGCGCTCGCGCTGCTGATGCCGCCGCCACTGCAGCGGGCGCCCTGATCCGCGCTCGCCACGATGCCGGCGCTGACAAGTCGCTGGTCGATCAGGCGATCGCCGAACTCTGATTTCCGGAATTTCCGGTCGTCGCATTACCCCCGCTTCGGCGGGGGTTTTTGTTTTTCCCCCAACGATACAGCCAGACGCCAATTCCCCTCGTGACCCGGGCAGCGCTGTCCGCTAGAACGGGCCGCGAACATTCATGGCGCGCCGATGCTGACCAGACTTTCGATCCGCAACATCGTGCTGATAGAAGCGCTCGATCTCGATTTCGCGGGCGGTCTTGGAGTGCTCACCGGCGAAACCGGGGCGGGCAAATCGATCCTGCTAGATGCCTTGGGGCTGGTGCTCGGCAACCGCGCCGATGCCGGCCTGGTCCGCGCCAATGAAGAGGCCGCCAGCGTAACCGCGAGTTTCGAATTTTCCGCGCTGCCGGGCGAACTTGCCGCCATGCTGGCGGAAGCCGCAGTGGACATTGAAACCGGCGAACCCCTGCTGATCCGCCGCCAGTTGCGCGCCGATGGCGGCAGCAAGGCCTTCCTCAACGATGCCCCGGTCAGCGTGGCGCTGCTGCGCACTCTGGCCCCGCTGCTGGTCGAACTGCACGGCCAGCATGATGATCGCGGCCTCGTCAATCCGCGCGGCCACCGGGCGCTGCTTGATCGCTATGCCCGCTCGGATGTTCCCGGCGTGGAGGCGGCATGGCGCACTTGGCGGCTGGCGGAGGACCGGTTGGCGGTCGTGCGCGGGCGGGTCGCGCAGGCGGCGGCGGATCAGGATCTGCTGCTGGGCTATCTGGCCGAACTCAACGCATTGGCACCCGAACCGGGGGAAGAGGCTGAGCTCGCCGGAGCCCGCGCAGCGATGCAGAAGGGGGAGCGGCTATCGGGCGATCTGGCTGAACTCCAGCATTTGTGGGCCGGCTCGGATTCCGCGCTCGCCTCGCTGCGCGCCGCCGCCCGCCGGCTTGACCGGATTGCCGCTGAACACCCGCTGCTGGCCGAGGCTCTGGCTGCGCTGGACCGCGCGGTGATCGAGGCGAGCGAGGCAGAAGATAAGCTGGCGCGCGCGGCGGAGGTTCTGTCACACGATCCGCTCACGCTTGACCGGATCGAGACCCGCCTTTTCGAACTGCGTGCCGTCGCCCGCAAGCATGCCTGTGCGGTGGATGATCTTCCGGACCGGATGCTGGCGATGCGCAGCCAACTCGACGCGATCGAGAGCGGCGCGGCCGACATTGCCGCGCTCGAAGCCTCGGCGCACGAGGCGCAGCTGGATTATCAGGCGCGGGCCGAGGCGCTTTCGATGCAGCGGTTTGAGGCGGCGCAGCGGCTCGATATCGCTGTTGCGGGCGAGCTTGCGCCTTTGAAACTCGATGCCGCGCGTTTCCGCACTGCTGTGCTGCGCCTGCCCGATGACCGGTGGGGGCCAGGCGGGATCGATGCGATCGAATTCCTCATCTCGACTAACCCCGGCGCGGAGTTCGCACCGCTCGGAAAGATCGCCAGTGGGGGGGAATTATCGCGCTTTATACTCGCCTTGAAAGTCGCGCTGGCTGAACAGGGCGGTGCGGCGACGGTGATCTTCGACGAGATCGATCGGGGCGTCGGCGGCGCGGTGGCGAGTGCGATCGGCGAGCGGCTGGCACGACTGGCGGACGGCGGCCAACTGCTGGCCGTCACTCACAGCCCGCAGGTCGCGGCGCGCGGGGACCGGCACTATCTCATTGAAAAGACCAGCGAAGGTGTCGTGACGCGAACTTCGGTTCACTTGCTCGACGATCGCGGGCGACAGGAGGAAATCGCCCGGATGCTCTCCGGCGCCGTAATCACCGCCGAGGCACGGGCGCAGGCAGACCGGCTGCTGGAGCGGGTATGATGGCGCTCTCCGAGGCGGACGCCGCGAACGAACTGATGCGCCTCGCCAAGGCTATCGCCCATCACAACCGGCTCTATCATGCTGATGATGCTCCGGAAATTTCCGATGCGGAGTATGATGCGCTCGTCCGGCGCAATGCCGAACTGGAGGCGGCGTTTCCGCATCTGGTGCGCGCCGACAGTCCCTCGGCGGTGGTCGGGCACGAAGTCAGCGCCTCGCCGCTGAGCAAGGTGGCGCACGAGGTTCGCATGATGAGCCTCGACAATGCCTTTTCCGACGAGGAAGTGACGGAATTCGTTGCGCGAATTCGCCGGTTCCTGGCCTTGCCAGAGGATGCGCCGGTGGCGCTCACGGCAGAGGACAAGATCGACGGGCTATCGTGCTCGCTGCGCTACGAACAGGGCCGTTTACTCCGGGCCGCAACCCGCGGGGATGGCTTGGTGGGCGAGGATGTAACGCCCAACGTGGCATACATTTCTGATATTCCCCAAGAGCTTGCTGGCGATACCCCCGATATTTTCGAGATCCGCGGCGAGGTCTATATGGCCAAGGCGGACTTCCTCGCGCTCAACGCCGCGCAGGCGGAGAAGGGGGATAAGCTCGTCGCCACTCCGCGCAATGCCGCGGCCGGGTCGCTTCGGCAGAAGGATGCGCGGGTGACGGCGGCGCGACCGCTGCGATTCCTCGCCCATGGCTGGGGTGCCGCCTCGCAAGTTCTTGAAAAGACGCAGTTTGCGATGATGCAGCGGATTGCCACATGGGGCGTTCCGGTCTCGCCGTTGCTCGCAATCTGCAACGACCATGCAACGGCCTTGCAACGCTATCGCATGATCCTCGAAGCACGCGGTGATCTGCCATACGAGATCGATGGTGTGGTCTACAAAGTGGATCGGCTCGATTGGCAGGAGCGGCTTGGGTTTGTCGCCAAGGCACCCCGTTGGGGCCTCGCTCACAAGTTCCCTGCCGAGCGCGCCGAAACGGTGGTGGAAAGCATCGATATCCAGGTCGGGCGCACCGGCAAGCTTACCCCAGTGGGAAGGCTGCGCCCGGTGCTGGTGGGCGGGGTGACTGTCACCAACGTCACCCTGCACAACCGAGACGAGATCGGCCGGCTCGGCCTCAGGATCGGCGACAGGATTGTGCTGCAGCGCGCCGGCGACGTGATTCCGCAGGTGGTCGACAACCTCACCCGCGACGAACCGCGCGGTGCCTATGCCTTTCCGGATCACTGCCCTGAATGCGGTTCGGAGGCGGTGGCCGAGGAAGGCGAAGTCGATGTGCGCTGCACCGGCGGGCTGATCTGCCCGGCGCAGCGGACCGAGCGGCTCAAGCACTTCGTCAGCCGCGGCGCGCTCGATATCGAGGGGCTGGGCGAAAAGACCATCGCCGAGTTTTTCGCGCTGGGCTGGTTGGAGAGCCCGGCCGACATTTTCCGTCTCCACCACCGACGTGCCGAGATTGTCGGGCGCGAAGGGTGGAAGGACAAGTCTGTGGATAACCTGTTGGCAGCGATCGAGGCGAAACGCGCCCCCGATGCGGCGCGGCTTCTGTTCGGGCTTGGCATCCGCCATGTCGGGGTGGTGACCGCGCGTGATTTGATGAAGCGGTTCGCCGCGCTGCCAGCCCTGCGCGCAGCAGCTGAAGCGGCGCGCGCCGGCGAGCAAGAGGCCGCCGCCGAACTCACCTCGATCGAAGGCGTCGGCCCGGCGGTGATCGAGGCATTGGGCGATTTCTTCCACGAACCGCAAAACGTGGCGGTGTGGGACGATCTGCTCTCGGAAGTCACACCGCCGCCTTACGTGGTCGAGACGCGTGACAGTCCGGTGGCGGGCAAGACGGTTGTGTTCACCGGCAAGCTCGAAACGATGAGCCGCGACGAAGCCAAGGCGCAGGCCGAGGCGCTGGGCGCGCGCGCGGCGGGTTCGGTTTCGGCCAAGACAGATCTGGTGGTAGCCGGGCCGGGCGCGGGATCGAAGCTTAAACAGGCAGCCGCATTGGGGATTGAAGTGATCGATGAATCCGCTTGGGCCGAAATCGTGAAGGCCGCCGGATGATAGCCGAACTTCACCCGATGGCTTCGCGCATCGCCGAAGCGCTCAAGGCGCGTGGCGAGACAATCGCCGTGGCCGATGGTGCGACCGGCGGGCTGCTATCGGCGGCGCTGCTGACGGTGCCCGGCGCGCTGGCGTTTTATGTCGGTGGCGGGGTGGTCTATTCGTTCCGCGCCCGCGACGTGCTGTTCGGGCTGGAGCGCGAGGCCTACAAGGGACTGCGCTCGGCAACCGAGGAATACGCGCTGCTGCAGGCCCGCGCGATCCGCGACAATTTCGGGGCGCAATGGGGGCTGGCCGAAACCGGTTCGGCAGGATCGAGCGTTCACCCGATGGGCGTCGCTTCGGGCATCAGCGTGGCGGCAGTGGTGGGCCCCAGCGTGGAATTCGTCCGCCGCACCGAAACCGCCAGCGACGCGCGGATCGACAACATGCGCGCGTTTACGCGGGCTGCACTTGGTTTGTTGGACGAAGCGCTGGCTTGAGCCATCGGCCCGGCGCGGGGCCTTCGGTGCCATCCTAGCCGTGCTTGTCAGCCACCGTCTTCTCCGGCTGCACCGACCATGCCGGCGGCTCGTCACGCCCGGCCTTCTCGTCAGCTTCGGCGTCCTCTGCCGTTGCCTGCACAATATCGGGTGCGTGATGAACCGGCGCGTAGATGGTGTAGAGTTGCATTGGCGCATCGCCGGTGTTGGTGATGTTGTGCCATGTTCCGGCGGGAACCAGCACGCACCAGCCATCGGAGACATCCTGCTCGAACGTCAACTGGTTCTTGGCGGGGCCCATCTGGACGCGGCCGGTGCCGGCATCGAGGCGGATGAACTGATCGGTTTCACCGTGCGCTTCGAGGCCGATGTCTGCGCCGGGGGGTATCGCCATCAACGTTACCTGCAGATAACGCCCGCTCCACGCGACCGATCGGTAGCTGGCGTTGGCCTTGGTGGCGGTCTCGATATCGAAGGCTTGCGGCTTGGGGCCGATGTCAATGATCCGGTCGGTCGGGGCGGCCATGCGGGGCTCCTCTGCAGGTCGGGACTGGGCGCAGCTTAGCGCAGTTTCGTTCGGGCAGCGAGATAACGCGGCGGTCGACGGCCGGTTCCGCACAGTCGCACCCCGCTCCGCCAATGTGGAGAGCGATGAGTGCGTCTGAGCGGCTGAACTGGCCCTAGCGGTGAACCCGGCCATCGTACTGGCCGGTCCCGCCGTGATGATCACGGTCGCGCCGGTGGTGGCGGCCGGGATGCTCATCGGTGCAGGCCGACAGGCCGAGGCCGGCGAGAAGCAGCGCGGCGATCACGGCGCGGGCGGGTTGGCGGGGTGCCGTCATCGCTCTAGCGCCCGGAGCTGAGAATGATCGATGCGATCAGCCCGGTGGCGACGGCGACCAGAATGAACTGGTTGTTGTGCTGGCGCCATTCGTAGCCACGCGGCGGCTTGCGCAGGCGATGATCGCGGTAATTGACGCGGGGTGCGTTGTTCCAGTCGTTATAGCCCATGCGCTCGCCGCGGTTCCAGCGATGCTGCGGCCCGCGATCCTTTTTCCAGCCAAGGTGTCGGCCGTTGTTACCCTTGCGGTCCGCCTGCCAATTGCGGTCTTGCTGGTTGCCGCGGTGGTCTGGCTGCGCATAGGCAGAGGAACTGCCGAGCAGGGCAACGATGATCGCGCCCGAAAGTATCGATTTCATGGGTAGTTCCTAGCGACGCAAGTTGAGTGTCGTCGGCACGCACGGCAAGTGGTCTGCCGAGACGGTCAGGAAACGTACCGGGGAGGGGGTTGTTCCGGAAACAGCCCAGTCAGACGCGAACCCGCGTTCGCTTCCTCAGCCACAGGATCGACCAGTCCCCCACCACCAGCCGCGCGGCAAGGCGCAGCCCGGCACGGCGGCAGGCGGCGCGCACGCCGGGTTCCTGCGTTTCGAGCAGGCCGGCAAGCACCAGCTGGCCGCCGGGGACGAGGTGACGGGCGAATTCCGGCGCGAGCGCGATCAGCGGGCCGGCGAGGATGTTGGCGGTGATGAGGTCGTAAGGCCCGCGCGCGGTCAGCAGCGGGTGATCCATCCCTTCGGCGATGGTCATCACCAGTTCACCGCGGCGGGGGCCGAGCGGCACGCCGTTAAGCGCGGCGTTTTCGATCACCACCGGCACGCAGACGTGATCGATATCACTGGCGGTGCCGAGCGCGCGTGGCCACAAATCGCGCGCGGCGAAGGCGAGAAGCCCGGTGCCGGTGCCGATATCGGCGAAGTTGCGCACCACGATGCCCTGCGCCTTCATGTGGGTGAGCATGGTAAGGCAGCCGGCGGTAGTGGCGTGCTGGCCGGTGCCGAAGGCCTGACTAGCGGGGATGGTGAAATCGGTAACCCCCGGCTCGGCCACCGGCGGATGATCGGGGGTGTGGACGTGGAACCGGCCGGCGCGGATCGGCTGAACCTGCTGCTGCGACAAGGTCAGCCAGTCAGTCTCGGGCAATTGCTCCATGATGATTGGCGGCGCGCCGGCGGCAAACAGCGCGGCGAGGGCAGCTTCGTCCGCCGGCTCCGGCGCGCGCGGCAGCCAGGCTTCAAGCTGCCAGTCATCGGGCCGGTCTTCGGCCACTTCGCTCCCCGCCAGAATGATCTCTGCGTCCCAGTCGGTCGCATCCTCGTGCGCGATCAGCGCCGCCTCGATAATGGGGCGCGCGGCGTAAGCGGTGAATTTCCAACTCATCGAGGTTCCTTGACCGCCTGTTGCTCGGCGGCGAGCCGGTCGGCAAAGCGCTTCATCGCCACTTCCGCATAAGTGCGGCATGCGTCCGGATTGATGAGAGGCTCGGCCCCGGCCATGCGCGCGAACAGGTCGCTCGCATCGGGATGCGGGGTGACGATTATTTCGCAGGGCAGCGTGGCGATGGCGGCATGGCCGCTGCGCACCGCGGCTACGCGCTCCGGGTGATCGGCAAAGCGATAGCCATCGGCAGAAATCGTCGATGAGCTGTCGGCATAGGCAATGGTGCGGCAGCGGGCGCCTTCGCAGGCACGCCATGTCCAGCTGGTCGAGCCGGGGGAGTGCGCCGGGGTGGCGGTGGCGGTGAAGGTTGTGCCGCCAACGGACAGGTGCCCGCCGCTGAGCAGAACCCGTGCGATCCTGAGTGGCTGCATCGGATGACCGCCCAGCAGCGCGGCCTGCGGATCGTCCGGATCGGGACGGCCGGAGGCGAGCGGGCGGCGCTGGAACGGCCCGGCGGCCACGCGCGCGCCGGTTGCGCGCTGGATCGCGCCCAACGCGCCGGCGTGATCATAGTGTTCGTGACTGTTTAGGATCCAGCGTACCTGGCGCGGAGAAAAGCCCAGCTTGCGGATATTGGCCAGCACCAGCGGTGTCGCCTCCGGCACGCCGCCATCGAGCAGCACCAGACCGGCCGAGGTTTTGACCAGGAGCGCTGTGATGCCGCAAGTGCCGACATACCAGGTGTTTCCATAAAGCCGCGCGGGCGGGGCCGGATCAGCCCAGCCATCGTGCTCGCTGCAGGCGGCGGCGATTGTGATCGGCTTGTCAGGCGGCTGCGCGCCAACAGGCAGTGCCAGAGCTGTAGCCATGATGCCGGTGACAGCCCATTTAGCGAACATAGCTGGCCCCGTTGGCATCGAGCACCGCCCCGGTCATGCTCGGCGGCGCATCGAGCGCGCAGAACGCGGCGATCGTGGCGATTTCCGCTGGCGAGGCGACCTTGCCGAGCGGGATATTGGCGAGCAGCCCCGGGCCGCCCCGGCTGGCGAGATAGTTTTCGGCCATCGCTGTGGCGGTGAACCCCGGCGCGACCGCGAAGCTGAGGATGCCATCGGCGGCATAGCCACGGGCGACGGTCTTGTGCATCGCCAGCATCCCGGCCTTGGCCGCGGCATAGTGCCAGTGATCGGGCGAATCGCCGCGATGTCCGGCGCGGCTGGAGATGTGAACCACTCGGCCGCGAATCTCCCCGGGCGTGCCGGTGGCAAGCCAGTGCCGCACCGCAAAGCGGGTAAGCTGCGCCGCGGCGGTGAGATTGATCCGCAAGGTATCCTCCCAGTCATCCAACCAGGCAATGTCGGAGGCTTCGAGCGGATTGGCGGCGAACAGCCCCGCGTTGTTGACCAGCACGTTGATCCGCCCGGCGGCACGATCGAGCGCGGCTTCCCACAGCATTTGGGGTGCAGGGGGATCAGCGAAATCGGCGGCAATGGTGGCCGAATCGGTTGCGCGGGTGGCGTGGCCGATCACCGCCATTCCGCGTGCGCGGAGTGCGGCGGCAATGGCCGCGCCGATGCCGCGCGACGAACCGGTGACAAGGGCGACAGGTTGGATCATGGCCCTCCCTATCCTGCCAGCGCCTCTGCGCAAAGTCGGCGAGCACGCCAACCGCGCTTCTGGCACGCCGAAGTGCGCACTTTCGGGTGGCGGCGCT
>CANGQZ010000109.1 GCA_947455865.1 Sphingomonadaceae bacterium | reverse complement strand
TCAGGAAAACCCCGACACGATTGTCCTGCGGCTGACCGACGGCCAGATTGTCCAGCAGACGCCCGGACAATCGCCGCGGGTGCTGAGTTTTTCGCAGCACGACCTGCCGATCGATCTTCCCGCGGTGGAGGACTTCCGCAAGCGCGGTGACAAGGACCGCGAGTATATCCTTCCCGAACTGCTCAAGATAGGGTGGAGCGACCGCGTGACCCAGCGCCAGCGCGATGCCAGTCTGGCCACGCTGAACTATCGCATGGTCGAAGTGGTGATGATGCTGATGATGCCGCTACTGGCGGTGGCTTTGGCGATTCCGCCAAAGCGTTCAACCTCCACGCTGGGCGTGTTCGTCTCGATCGTGATGGTCGTCGCCTATCACAAGGTGAACGAATACGGCCAATCAGTGGCGACGCTGGGGCGGCTGGACCCGGCGCTGGCCTTGTGGGGGCCGTTCGCGCTGTTTTCGGGGCTGATCGGGTGGATGTATTGGCGCATCGCCTATGTCCCCGGCGGCCAGCCGATCGGTGCGCTGGAACGGTTTGCCGCGAACATCGGGAAACGCCTGCAGGGCTTTTTCCGCCGCCATCCGGGCGCGCGCAAGCTGGCGGGGATTGCGGATGCAGCTTGATTTCTTCCCGTCGCGCACCCTGACTACTTACCTTGCCAAGCAGTTCGTCGTCCGGATTGTGGGCGTGCTGCTGATGCTGGTGCTGGTGCTGCAGATGCTCGACCTGCTTTCGGAGAGCGGCGACATCCTGGCCTACCCCGGCAACGGCGAGGCGCAGCTGTGGACGTACGTGACGCTGCGGATGCCGCAGCTGGTGGCGCGGTTCCTGCCCTATTCGGTCCTGCTGGCGACGATCCTGACGCTCGCGACGCTTAACCAGAACAGTGAAGTGATCGCGATGAAGGCGGCCGGACTTTCGGCGCATCAGGTGCTGGCGCCGCTGCTGATAACGGCGGTGGCGGTGGCCGGGATCAGCTTCGCGTTCAACGAACGGGTGGTGACCCGCGCTTCGGCGACGCTGAAGGCGTGGCAGGCGAGCGACTGGGGACCGATCCCGGCGGAGCCGGGGGTGCGCAGCAACGTCTACTTGCGCGACGAGGGCAATATCCTGCTGGCGCAGAACGTGAGCGGCCGCGGCGCGGGGCTGCGGATGGACAATGTCACGTGGTACAAACGCGACGCCCAGATGATGGTAGTTGAGGAAGTACATGCGCAAAGGGCCGTTTTTGCCAACCCCGGGTGGCGGCTGGAGCAGGCCGTGCGGTTCGATGTGGCGAGCACTTCGATGACCAAGCTGCCGGCGCTGACGGTGGCGCCGGGGCTGGCCCCGGGGCAGATCGCGCTGACCAACATCGACCCCGACGGGCAGGACATTGTAACTTTATCGCATACAATTGGTGCGCTGCGCGCCGCCGGGCGGCATACCAGCGAGCTTGAGGGCAAGTGGTGGCACAAGCTTTCGGGGCCGCTTTCGGCGGTGCTGATGCCGCTACTGGGCGCGATCGCGGCGTTCGGCCTGGCCCGTTCGGGCCAGTTGCTGGTGCGCGCGGTGATCGGGATGGCGCTGGGCTTTGCCTATTTCGTGATCGACAACGCCGCGCTGGCGATCGGCAACTTCGGCGGTTACCCGCCGCTGATCGCAGCATGGGCGCCGTTCCTGCTGTTCGCGCTGATCGGCGAGACAGTGCTGATCCGCACCGAGGAATAGCGGTTTAACGCAGGCCCATCGTGCTGCGCGCGATGCGGCCGACCAGCGGCCAAAGCCCGGGATAGCAGGCCTGCGCGTAAGTCGATCCGGCGCCGCAGTGGGCGGCGAGGCGGCGGTGGGCTTCGGCGAGCGCGTGATAGGGCACGCTGGGCAGCAGGTGATGGGTGGCGTGATAGCGCAGCCCGATCGGCGCCCAGAGCAGCGCCATGAACCCCGGCGGCGGGACATTGACCGAATCGAGATATTGCGCGGTCACCGTCATCGCATCGCCATCGTTCTGCCAGAGGTGGGCGACGAGCGTGCGGACCTGATTGAGCACCGCGCTGGCGGAAATCACGCAGAGCGCGATTCCGAGCGGGCGCCAGCCGAGCCAGAGCGGGCTGGCAATGAGCGCAATGGCCCAGAGCGAGGCGCCAAGTTCCTGCCAGAACACCATCCGCGCAAAATCGCCTTCGGGCGCGCGGCGGCGGAATTCGGGATTGATCGAGAGCGATGAGGCGCGTTCCCAGACCAGCCGGCGCAGCGGCGGGATGATCGCGCCGAGCGGGACCAGCACCGCGCTGCGCACCAGCAGCGCGAGCGGCAGCAGCATGGCCACGAGGATGAACCCCGGCAGCGACCATGGCTTCATCAGCGCCAGCGGGAGATATTCGGGATCGTCCACCGTGCCATAGCGGGTGCGGGCGTGGTGCAGCGAATGGACCCCTTCGTACATGAACGAGGGGGTGAGCATGGGAATGCCGACCAGCAGGTTCCAGACGGTGCGGAAGCCGGGCAGCGCAGTGCGGTGGATATGGGTGAGTTCGTGAATGAACAGCAGCGCCCGGTAAAGCGCCAGCACCGCGACCAGCGCCGAGGCCAACGCCAGCAGCGGGTTTGCCAGCATGATCGCGCCGGTGAGACCGGCATAGCCGAGTGCCGCCGAGCCGAGCATGTCGGGCCAGTAGACCGCCGGGCGAGCGCGGGAAATGTCGCGCGTGAGCTCCACCGCGGCGCGCAGCAGGTCCTTGTCGTCCGGAATGGCTGCCGCCGCAACGGGCGGATCTGACGTGATCGCTTCGTAAGCCGTCATTCGCAAGTTCCAGTCACTTCTGGCCAATTACTTCCGGCCAGCCTGGCCCGGCGCGTTGCCGCGCAAGCCGGAGTTTCGCCGTTGCCGTACCGCGTGCGGCTTGACAAGCTGTCCGCACGGCACGCAGGGCGCTTTGACCCTGAACAAGGAGACGGTCGTGGCTGCCCCAGAGAATAGCCCAGAGATAAGGGTTACCCCGGTTTCCACCAAGGCCGACCGCGCGATTTTCGTCGATCTGGCTTACCAGATGAACGCCGGCGACCCCAACTGGGTGCCGCCGCTGCGGATGGAAGCGCAGGAACTGGTCACTCCGGGCAAGAACCCGTTCTTCGAACATGCCGACGTCCAACTGTTTCTGGCGCGGCGCGGGAGCGAGGTGGTGGGGCGCATTTCCGCGCATATCGATCATCTGGCCGTGGCAATGGACCCAGTTCAGGGGTTCGGCCCGGGCACCGGCAACTGGGGCTTGATGGAGGCCGCCGACGACGCGGTGGCCGGGGCGCTGATTGCCACTGCCGAGGAATGGCTGCGGGCGAAGGGCATGACGCGGGTGCTGGCGCCGATCTCTATGTCGATCTGGGAAGAGCCGGGCCAGCTGATTCAGGGCTTCGACCATCCGCCGACGGTGATGATGGGCCACCAGCCCGAGCGCTATCGCGGATACATCGAAAGCCGCGGCTATGAGCCGGCCAAGACGCTGTATACCTACGACCTCAATATCTTGCAGCCGCTGCCGCCGCTGATCCAGCGGATTGTGCAATCGGGCGAGAAGAACAGCCGTATCCGCATCCGCGGCGTCGACAAATCGAAGTTCGACAGCGAGGCGCGGCTGATCCTCGACATCCTCAACGACGCGTGGTCGACCAACTGGGGCTTCGTGCCGTTCACCGAGACCGAGATCGTCTATGCCGGCAAGAAGTTCAAACCGATCGTGCGCGAGGATCTGATCATGATCGCCGAGTACGACGGCGAGCCTGTGGCGTTCATGATGACCTTGCCCGATCTGAACGAGGCGATCCTGCCGATGAAGGGCAAGCTGTTCCCGTTCAACTGGATCAAGCTGCTGGCGTTCCTGCGCAATCCGCGGGTGCGCACGATGCGGGTGCCGCTGATGGGGGTGCGGCGCAAGCTCCAATCATCGCGGCTGGCGAGCCAGCTGGCCTTCATGATGATCGAATATATCCGGCGCAATGCGGTGGCGAAGTATGGCGCCAGCCGCGGCGAGATCGGCTGGATTCTGGACGACAATCAGGGAATGATCGCGATTGCCGATGCGATCAACAGCCACATCAACAAGGCTTACCGGATCTATCTGAAGCCGCTGTGAGCGATGTGGGGGAAGGCGCCATTGGCGCCCCTTCCCGGCAGGACCCCGTGACCCAGGGTTGGGGGATGGGCCCGGTGGTTCCTGCCGGGTCCCGAAAAAGGCCTCCGCTCGCGGTGGAACGGAGGCCTTCGGGATCGTATCACCGGCCGCTTGGACGGGAGGGGGGGTCTCGGCGGTGACACAGGGATAATGCTCCACAAAAAAGGTGGTTCCCGCAGGCAAATCGAATTTTGCAAATTTTTCCGGGGCCGAGCGACGAGCGCGCAGCCGCTTTTCCCGGAGCCCCTTGCGGCCCGGTTCCCGGCCGGGAACCGCCGCCCGGCCGGGGCGTTTCACGCACACGACCATCCACCAGGGAAGCGATTGGCACACAGGTTGCCGCCCAGCTGCCGTATCTGCGGCGCTATGCGCGCGCCTTGACCGGCTCGCAGACCACCGGAGACGCATTCGTTCGGGCCACGCTGGAGGCGGCATTGGCCGACAGCGCGCTGCAACAAAGCCTGTCTGGCGGCCGCGTGCCGCTGTACCGCGCGTTCAACAAGCTCTGGGCCAGCGCCTATCTGGAAGTGACCGAGCCGCAGGCGGCATCGGGCGAGCTGGAAGTGGCGGCGCAGGCGCGGCTGGCGGCGATTACCCCGCTTAACCGGCAGGCGCTGTTGCTGACCACGCTGGAGGACTTCTCGATCGACGATGCGGCCCGGATAATGGATCTGGACACGGGGCAGGTGGAAAGCCTGATCCACGAAGCGATCGAGGAGATCGACCGCGAATCGACCACCAGCGTGCTGATCATCGAGGATGAGCCGCTGATTTCGATGCAGCTGGAAGATCTGGTGCGTTCGCTGGGCCACGACATCTGCGGCACCGCCGCGACGCGCAGCCAGGCGCTGGACGTGGTGGCGGAGCACCGCCCGGGACTGGTGCTGGCCGACATCCAGCTGGCCGACGGCAGTTCGGGGCTGGATGCGGTGGACGACATTCTGGCGATCCAGTCCGTCCCGGTGATCTTCATCACCGCCTATCCGGAGCGGCTGCTGACCGGCAATCGCCCCGAGCCGACTTATCTGATCACCAAGCCGTTTCAGGAATCGACGGTGCGCGCCGCAATCAGCCAAGCGCTGTTCTTCAATTCGAGCCGCGCGCTGGGATAAGCCTGAGACCGCCGCGGCGGCGCCCGATCACGCAAGCTTGGCCGCCCTGATCTGAAACGCGGCCGGGGGGCGGACCGGGACCAGCAACGCGCAGCGCACCCCGTCTTCGGCAAAATCCAGATCGACCGGGTTCTTCAGTTCGTGCGCCACGATCTTTTCGATCAGATCGGTGCCGAAGCCGCGGCGGCGCTCCGCGGGGACCCGCGGCCCGCCAGATTCACGCCAATCGACCCGCGCCAAATGCTCCGTGACCATCGCCCAGGTGATTTCAACCCGGCCTTCCGCCACACTCAGCGCGCCGTATTTGGACGCGTTGGTCACCAGTTCGTGAATGGCGAGGCCAAGCGAAAGCGCATCGTTGGGGGCCAGTTCCACACCCGGCCCGCGCGCAGTGACCACCCCATCGTTGTCTTGCGTGTAAGGGGCGATTTCAGCCGCCACCACCGCCGCGATCTGGGTGGTGCCCCATTCGGACTGGGTAAGCAGATCGTGCGTGGCCGAAAGTGCCCGGACCCGGCCGATCAGCGCGGTGACGAATTCATCGACATTTTCGGTCCGCCGACGGGTGAGCGCGACAATCGAGAGGACATTGGCGAGCGTGTTCTTGACCCGGTGATTGAGTTCACGCGTCAGCATGTTGCGGATCGAGGCCTGTTCCTCGAGCCAGGCCAGCGTGGCGCGATCTTCCAGCGCATGCCGCGTGATCAGCCCGGCGACCACCAGCAGCAGCACGGCAACCAGCAGCCCGAACAGCAGCGTTAGCAGCGACAGGCCCGACAAGGCAGCGCTGGCGGGCGGCGTGACCGCCAGCGTCATACGATGATCGGCGATGGTGATGGCGCGGACGATGGCCCGATCCGGCTGCGGCGGCGCCCCGACCGCGACAAGCGGCGCCAGTTGCGGGCTTTCGGCATCGTAGAGCGCGATCCCGTAACCCTGCAGATCGCGCGGGTTGACGGCTGCAGTGATGAATTCGGCAGAACTGAACCCCCGCCCGATCAGGCCCTTGAGCCTGCGCGCGCCGGGGCCGGCGGTGTAAACCGGCATGAAGATGCCGAAGCCGCCCGCACTGGACATCCCGGCATGCGAGATCAGGTTGATGGCCCCGGTCGCCGTCGGCCGGCTGGAGCGAATTGCGCGCAGCGCGGCGAGCGCGCGCACGGGTTCGCCAAGGATATCGATCCCGTAGCCGGCGCGGTTGCCGGCGATATCGGGCTCGACATAAAGCATCGGCAAGACCAGCGGATCGCTGCCGCCAGAGCGGACGGTGTAGCTGGCGATTGCTTCGGTGCGGGCCATGCGCTCGAACGCCGGAATATCCGCCCGGGCAATCAGCGGCGCCCAGCCGACCGCCCCACCCGCGCGCAGGGTTTCATCCTCATTCATTTGGGCGGCGAATTCGCGGATATCGCTGCGCACGACGTGCTCGCGGGTGGAGAGCAGCGCGGCGCCGGCGCGCAAGTATGCACCGTTGGCATTGGCCAGCCGCTCGATCGCCGAAGTGACCGAGGCGGACATCTGGCGGTGCTGTGCGGCGGCGCGCTGGCCCTCGACCTGCTCGATCGCGGCGACGCTGAGCACGGTGATGGTCGAGACCAGCAGGAAGATCGCCACCGGAATGCCGCGCGGAAAGCGCAGATACCATCGCTGTGCGGTTACTTTGGCTGAAATTCTGCCTTCCACCCGGTCCCCAGTTCCATATCGCGGTTTTTGCTGCAGCATCCGGCCCGTGCGGTAATCGCCGCCGGCACTCATCAGCCCCGTCCACTTACGGGAACCACAGCGGCGCGATTTCGTTCCTTGGTTGTCGAACGCAGCTTCAACGATGCTTCGCATTGGCATGGAGGCTGCGCATGGGCGTAAGCGGGTCTTGCCCGGGCACCTGCGACAGGTGCGGCCGGCGAGGTGGGAACAGGGACGTCATGCAAGCGCAATGAGCAAACAGAACAACGACGGAAAGGCTGACCAGTCCGTGCCCGCACCCGCCGCGAAAGACGCCAAGCGCAAGAAGCCCGGCTGGGCCGACGGCCTGCGCCAGCTGTACGATGCGGTGCTGGACGAGCCGCTGCCCGACAGTTTTGCCGAGCTGCTGGCCAAGCTGGATGACGAGGGCACATGAGCGTGCCCCCCACCACCAGCCACGCGCGGCGCGACCGCTCTGACGGCGAGGCAGGCCCCGCCTTCAAGCGCGAGCTGACCGCAGTAATTCCCCATTTGCGTGCCTTTGCCCGCGGGCTGTGCGGGCGGCCCGATCTGGCCGACGATCTGGTGCAGGAAACCCTGCTGAAGGCGTGGGCGGCGCAGGCCCGGTTCGAGCCGGGCACTTCGATGCGGGCGTGGACATTCGTGATCCTGCGCAACGCCTATCTCACCGACATGCGGCGCAACCGCTTTCGCGGCGAATATGACGAAGGGGTCGCCGAGCGCACCCTGACCGCGCCCGCCGGGCAGGAAGCTCCGCTGCATCTGGCCGACATGCACCGCGCCCTGCTGACCCTGCCGCCCGAACGGCGCGAGGCGCTGCTGCTGGTGGGCGCGGGCGGGTTCAGCTATGAGGAAGCCGCCGAGATCTGCGGCTGCGCGGTCGGCACGATCAAGAGCCGGGTGGGCCGGGCGCGGGCGGCGTTATCGCGGATGATCGAACAAGGCGACATGCCGCGCCGCAGTTCCGAGCGCGAACAGGCCGCCCACACTTCGATCATGCGCGATCTAGAACACGTTTCGAACGGCGGCAATCTGGAGTGAAATCGCTATGTCGCAGCGCTTGATCCGGGCGCGTTGACGCCTAGTGTCGCGCGATCATGGACCCTGAAATTGACCGCCCCGCCGTCGCCGATTCTCTGACCGCGCAGACCCGTACCGCACTGGCGGCGCAGGAGCTGCGGCTGGTTTCAGCGCTGGTGATGCTGCTGGGGATTGGGCTGTTTCTGGCGCTGCCGTTTGTATTGTCGATCGGCTCGGTGGTGTTCCTGCCGCTGGTGACCGCGCTGATGCTGTCGATCGTGCTATCGCCGATGGCCGACCAGCTGACCCGGTTCGGCCTGCCCAACCTGCTTGCCTCGCTGCTGGCGGTGCTGTTCTTCATCGCGCTAGTGCTGCTGGCGAGCGCGCTGATCCTGCAGCCGGCGCTGGCGCTGGTCGACGACGTGCCGGCGATGGCCACGCGCGCCTCGCAGCAGCTGGCCCGGCTGCGCAGCAACCTTGACTGGATCAACGGCCTCAACCGCGCGCTGGCCCGCGTTTCGGGCCATGCCACCAACCGCGAGGTGGTGGTGGCCGCCCCATCGATCATCGAGGAGCTGGCCGTCGCCACGCCGAGCGTGGTGCTAGAAACGCTGCTGACGCTGCTGATGAGCTTCTTCATGATCGAATCGCGCGTGCGCCTGCGCCGCCGGTTGCTCGACGAGCGCAGCAGCATCGGTTCGACGCGCAAGGCCGAGCGGCTGGTGCGCGAAATTCAGGACCGGGTCGGCGCCTATATCCTGACGGTGGCCTTCATCAATCTGGGGATCGGGCTGATCACCGCGACCGGGGCGTGGCTGCTGGGCTGGAACGCCCCGATCATGTGGGGCGGGCTGGCCGCCCTGCTCAACTTCCTCCCCTATATCGGCCCGTTGGCGATGACCGGGGTGCTTGCGCTGGTCGGGATCGCCACACACGATACGGTGGCGCTGGGGCTGGTGGCGCCGCTGGCCTATCTGGCGCTGCACACGATCGAGGCGAACCTGATCACCCCGGCGATCCTGGGCCGGCGCTTTACCATGAACCCGGTGATGATCCTGTTTTCGTTTAGCTATTTCACATGGATCTGGGGAGTGCTGGGCGCACTGCTATCGATGCCGATCCTGATTACGCTGACCGCGACGTTCGAGCATCTGGGCAAGCCCAACCTGATCGGCTTCGTGTTCGGCGAGCCGCTGTTCCCGACGCTGCCGCAGATC
>CANGQZ010000108.1 GCA_947455865.1 Sphingomonadaceae bacterium | reverse complement strand
ATCCTCGGCTCGGCCGGCGCGCGCTCGGCCTATCTCACCGGGCGCGGCTCGATCATCATGCGCTGCCGTCACGAGGTTGAGGAAGGCCGCGGAGACCGCCGCTCGATCGTGCTCACCTCCATGCCCTATCAGGTCGGCAAGAACGGGCTGGTCGAAAAGATCGCCGAAGCCGCCAAGGACAAGCGGATCGAGGGCGTTTCGGATATCCGCGACGAATCGAACCGCGAAGGCGTGCGGGTGGTGATCGATCTCAAGCGCGATGCGACGCCTGAAGTCGTGCTCAACCAGCTGTGGCGCAACACCCCGGCGCAATCGAACTTCCCGGCCAACATGTTGGCGATCCGCGGCGGGCGGCCGGAAACGCTGATGCTGCGCGATATTATCGCGGCATTCATCGCCTTCCGCGAACAGGTCATCACCCGCCGTACCAAATTCGAACTGAACAAGGCGCGGGACCGGGCGCATATCTTGCTCGGGCTGGTGGTCGCGGTCACCAACCTTGACGAGGTGGTGCGGATCGTGCGCGGCTCGCCCAACCCGGCGGCGGCGCGTGCCGCGCTGCTGGTGCGCGATTGGCCGATCGGCGAGATTGCGCCCTATATCCGGCTGGTCGAGGCGATCGAGCCGAATGCCGAACAGGAAGGCGGCACGTATCGCCTGTCCGAGGCGCAAGTGAAGGCCATTCTGGACCTTCGGCTCCACCGCCTCACGGCGCTCGGCCGCGACGAGATCGGCGGCGAACTCGAACAGCTGGCCATTGCCATCGCCGAATTCCTCGCGATCCTGGCCGACCCCGAAAAGCTCTACGCGGTGATGCGCGAAGAACTCGCCGAGGTGAAGGAACTTTACGCCACCCCTCGCGTCTCCGAGATCGCGCCGGCGTGGGACGGGGTCGACGACGAGGACCTGATCGAGCGCGACGAAATGGTCGTCACAGTGACGCTCGATGGCTACATCAAGCGCACCAGCCTTTCGATCTTCCGCGCCCAGAACCGCGGTGGCAAGGGCCGCGCCGGCATGGCCACCAAGGACGAGGATGCGGTGGCGACGATGTTCGTCACCTCAACGCACAGCCCGGTGCTGTTTTTCTCGACCGCGGGCAAAGTCTACCGGCTGAAGGTGTGGAAGCTGCCCGAAGGCGGGCCGGCCACGCGGGGCCGCCCGATCGTCAACCTGCTGCCCGCACTCGATGCCGGCGAAACCATCGCTGCCGTGTTGCCGCTGCCCGAGGACGAAGCCGAATGGGGCAAGCTCCACGTCGTTTTCGCCACCGCCAAGGGCAACGTCCGCCGCAACGCGATGGACCTCTTCGCCAACGTGCCCTCCAACGGCAAGTTCGCGATGCGCTTCGAGCCGGACGAGGATGGCACTCCCAACGATGACCGTCTGGTCGGTGTCGCACTGCTCTCGCCCGACGATGATGTCCTGCTCGCCTCGCGCCAGGGCAAGGCGATCCGCTTTGCCGGCGACGATGTCCGCGAATTCATGAGCCGCACTTCCACCGGGGTGCGCGGGATGCTGCTCAAGGGCGATGACGAAGTGATATCGCTGTCGATCCTCCACCGCGTGGGCGCGAGCCCCGAGGAGCGCGAGGAATACGTCCGCTTCGCCCCGTGGAAGGCCGAGCGCGAAGGCGAACCCGCGATCGCCGCCGAACGCTATGCCGAACTGGCCGAGCGTGAACAGTTCATCCTCACCGTTTGCGCCAATGGCTACGGCAAGCTGTCCTCGGCCTACGAGTATCGCCGCACCGGTCGCGGCGGCCAGGGCATCACCAATATCGACAATATCGAGCGCAATGGCCCGGTAGTCGCCAGCTTCCCCGCCACCACTTCGGACCAGCTGATGCTGGTCACCGATCAGGCCAAGCTGATCCGCCTGCCGCTCGCTTCACTGCGGGTGATCGGGCGCGGCACCGCCGGGGTGCGGCTGTTCAACGTTGCCGGAGACGAACACGTGGTCGGCGCGGTGCGGCTGGCGGAAGAGGCCGAAGAAGGAACCGAAGCAGCCGCCGAATCCACCGAACCCGGCGCCGGCGAATGACCTTCCCAACCCGTGCGTACAAGGTGCTGACCGGGCCGCAGCTAGCCGAACTGCTCGGCTCGGGCAGCTTTGCCGGTGCGCCGATCGATCTGATCGATGGCTACATCCACCTCTCGACCGAAGGGCAACTGGCCGAAACCCTGCACAAGCACTTTGCCGGTGAGGCCGATTTGTGGATCGCCGAAGTCGATCTGATCGCGCTGCACGATCACGTCCGCTGGGAACCCTCGCGCGGCGGGAACATGTTTCCGCACATTTACACCGATCTTCCGCTGTCCGCGGTGCTGGCCCACGGCCGGCTCGAATGGAGCGTGGATGGCACCGTGGCCTTGCCGCATTGAGCGGTCAGCGCGCAATGCCACTTTATGTGCGCGCAGACCCATCTCGAGTCTCCATCTTCGGACAAATCGCCGGTCGCTAGCAGCTGCATAATGAAGGTCGCTTCGGATTTGTCTGGGTGCAGCCCAAGATTCTGGCGCCTGTGCAAAATTGCGGTTCAGCGCTAACGGCGACCGCGTGACCCACCAGATCCACATCATCGGCGGCGGCCTGGCCGGATGCGAGGCGGCGTGGCAACTCGCCCGCCGCGGCCACCGCGTGCGGCTGTCCGAAATGCGCGGCGGGGCGGAGGGTGAGCGCAGTCCCGCGCATCAGACCGATGATCTGGCTGAACTGGTCTGTTCCAATTCGCTGCGTTCGGATGACGATACCGCTAACGCGGTCGGCCTGCTGCATCACGAGATGCGCCGCTGCGACTCGCTGATCATGGCGGCGGCCGAGCAGGCACGGGTTCCGGCGGGTTCGGCGCTGGCGGTGGACCGCGCGGTGTTCTCCGCCGCGATTCACGCCGGGCTAACGGCGCAGCCGACGCTGGAGCTGGTGCGCGAGCGGGTCGATGCCCTGCCTGCCGCAGGGATGACCATTGTCGCCACCGGCCCGCTCACCGCCGCCGCGCTGGCTGAGAGCATCGCCGGCGCAACCGGCGCCGATGCGCTCGCCTTTTTCGATGCGATCGCGCCGATCGTGTACCGCGAGTCCATCGATATGGACGTGGCATGGATGGCGAGCCGCTGGGACAAAGGCGCGGAAGCCTCGCTGGCACTGGGCGGTGACGGGCGCGATTACATCAACTGCCCGATGGACCGGGATCAGTACCTCGCCTTCCGCGAGGAGATCCTCGCCGGCGACAAGACCGTGTTCCGCGAATGGGAAGCGAACACGCCCTATTTCGATGGCTGCATGCCGGTCGAAGTCATGGCCGAGCGCGGGGCGGATACGCTGCGCTTCGGGCCGATGAAGCCGGTCGGGCTCGACAATCCGCGCACCGGGCGCTGGCCGCACGCGGTGGTCCAGTTGCGGCAGGACAATACGCTGGGCACGCTGTGGAACATGGTTGGCTTTCAGACCAAGCTCAAATATGCCGAGCAGCAGCGCATCTTCCGGATGATCCCCGGCCTCGAGAACGCCGAGTTCGCCCGGTTCGGGGGTCTCCACCGCAACACCTTCCTCAATTCGCCGCTGTTGCTTGACCGCCAGCTACGCCTCAAGACCGCGCCGCATGTCCGTTTCGCCGGGCAGATCACCGGCTGCGAAGGCTATGTCGAAAGCGCGGCAATGGGCCTGCTCGCCGGATTGATGGCGGCGCACGAACTGGCCGGCCGGCCCTGGGATGCGCCGCCGCGTGCGACCGCGCTCGGCGCGCTTCTCGCCCACGTCACCGGCGATGCCGAAGCGGCCACTTATCAGCCGATGAACATCAACTTTGGGCTGTTCCCACCCCCCGCCGCAGAGGTGAAGAAGAAGCAGCGCAAGGCCGCCTATACCGAGCGGGCCAAGGCCGATTTACTCGGCTGGCTCCCCGTCCTCGTCTGAGGGGGCTTGCGGCGCGATCTGCGGCTTTGCACCTGGCTTGCGCGGCGCTGCATTGCACTTGCAATCCGGATGTAGTTTGGGTTTCGGCTTGGTGGTGGCGAATTCGCTGCGGTTAAGGTTGCCGTCGCCATTGGCATCAGCCCCCTTGAAGCGGTTCGAGGTCTTGACCGACCACTCATCGAAGGTGAGTAGGTTGTTGCCATCGACGTCGAGCTTGCGGAACAAGGCGACACGCGGGGCCAGCATTTCTTCGCGCGTCACGCGCGCATCGCGGTTGCGGTCGACCCGGTCGAACCGGCGCTGCTCCTTGGTCACCTCGTCCACTTCGGGCAAGGCCGGGCCCTGTAGACCCTTGCCGTCGGCATTGGGCAGCGCCGTGTCGTTCGGCCCGGCCAGCGCCAACGCGGGCAGCTTGCCCGGCGGGATCACCGCCCGCCCCTGCCACCAGAACAGCCCGGCCGCTGCCAACAGCAGCGCCCCGAACGCGCCGAGTACCGTGCGATTCATCGATTGTCCCCGTCCACCTGGACGCGGAATTTACTCTAGATGCCCAGCAAACCAAGCCGGATCGCAGCGCCCAGCGCGCCAACTCCGGCCAGGGCCTCGCCCTGCTGCTTGCGCACGGCGCGGCGCGATAGCCCGGCCAGCAGGCTGAGCGGACGAAGCGGGCGTGGCGTGCGCAGCGCGGGTCCGGCAGCGGCAAGCATTTCCGCCGCCACGCCGCGCTCTGCGGGACTGCCGAGCTGCAGCGCCAGTTCGGCCAGTGTCCATTGCCGGCCGAGCGCTACCACTGCCGCGCTGCGCGCGTCCAGCCGGTGAGCCAATGCGGCCAGTGCGGCGATCCGGCCATCGGCAAAGGCATCCAACTCGGCTTCTCCCAGCGGCGCCTCGCCCAGCAGCGCTTCCCAGCCATCGACCAGCTTGGCGAGCGTGCGCGTCGCCTCGCCCCACGGCGCCAGCCGGGCGAGCAGCGGTTCGCCCTTCGGCCAGCCGGCAGGTTCGGCATTGAACCGGTCGCGCCACCATGCCAGCTTTAGCTGTGCCAGCATCGGCTCGCGCGCCTGACGCACCACTGCGGCCAGCCGGGCGTCGAGCGCGAGCAGGCTCAGCCAGTCGGCGCGTGCGGCAGCCGGAGCATAGGCCAGCGCCAGCCGCTCAAGCGGCGGCAACTGGCCCAGCAACCCGGCGTCCTCAGCGATAGCAGACCCGCTTGACCGCCGCGACAACCCGCGCGGTATCGATCAGCGCCGCTTTTTCGAGATTGGCCGCATAGGGCAGTGGCACATCTTCGTTGCACACCCGCAGCACCGGCGCATCGAGATCGTCGAACCCCTCCTCCATGCACACGGTCACGATTTCCGAGGCAATCGAGCAGACCGGGAAGCCTTCCTCGACCACCACCACGCGGTTGGTCTTCTTGAGGCTGGCGAGCACTGTAGCGGTATCGAGCGGACGCAAAGTCCGCAAGTCGATGATCTCTGCCTCGATCCCCTCGCCCGCAAGTTCAGCCGCGGCTTCGAGCGCGAAGGCTACCCCGATCGAGTAAGTCACGATCGTGACGTCATGCCCTTCGCGCACCACCCGCGCCTTGCCGATCGGCAGGACGTGATCGTCCAACTCTGGCAGTTCGAACGAGCGCCCATAAACCAGCTCGTTTTCGAGGAACACCACCGGGTCCTCGCTGCGGATCGCGG
This sequence comes from Sphingomonadaceae bacterium, assembly GCA_947455865.1. Lineage (GTDB taxonomy): Bacteria > Pseudomonadota > Alphaproteobacteria > Sphingomonadales > Sphingomonadaceae > Novosphingobium. Next base: position 3,659 of record CANGQZ010000108.1, on the reverse strand, counting down.
CCTTGAGCAGGCCCTTGGCATCGGCGGCATCATAAGGCGCGATCACCACCAGCCCGGGGACGCTGGCATACCATGGGCCATAGTTCTGGCTGTGCTGGGCGCCAACGCGGGAGGCGGCGCCATTGGGCCCGCGGAACACGATCGGGCAGCGCATCTGTCCGCCCGACATGTAATTGGTCTTGGCCGCCGAATTGATGATGTGATCAATCGCCTGCATCGCGAAGTTGAAGGTCATGAATTCGACGATCGGGCGCAGGCCGCCCATCGCCGCGCCGGTGCCGATCCCGGCAAAGCCATATTCGGTGATCGGGGTATCGATCACCCGCTTCGGGCCGAACTCCTCAAGCAGGCCCTGCGTGACCTTGTAGGCGCCCTGATATTCGGCGACTTCCTCGCCCATCACGAAAACGCGGGCGTCGCGGCGCATTTCCTCTGCCATCGCATCGCGCAGCGCCTCGCGCACGGTGGCGCTGTGCATGTTGGTGCCCGGCGGTATTTCAGCCACGGCGGCGGCCCGGGGCGGCGGCGGCGCGATCTCGGCCCGGGGCGCTGGCGTTGGCGCGGCAACGGGCGCTGCTGCCGCCGCCGGCGCGGCTTCGCCGTCACCGGATAGCGTTGCGATCACCGTGCCGACTTTGACCCCTTCGGTGCCCTCGGGCACGAGGATCTGACCGACCGTTCCTTCGTCAACCGCCTCGAACTCCATGGTCGCCTTGTCGGTCTCGATCTCGGCAAGGATGTCGCCCGAGCGGACCGTGTCGCCTTCCTTGACCAGCCAGCGGGACAGCGTCCCCTCCTCCATCGTCGGGGAGAGCGCGGGCATTTTCAGTTCAACAGCCATCAGTAGGTTTCCACCAGAACGTCGGTGTAAAGTTCAGCCGGCGCGGGCTCGGCCGAGTTCTCAGCAAAGTCGGCCGCCTCTGCCACTTGTGCCCGAATTGCCTTGTCGATGCTCTTGAGCTGGTCCTCGCCTACCCCGCGCTTGATCAGTTCAGCCTTGGCCGCCTCGATCGGATCGTGATTGTCGCGCATGTCCTGCACTTCCTCGCGGGTGCGGTATTTGGCCGGGTCCGACATCGAATGGCCGCGATAGCGGTACGTCTGCAGTTCCATCAGCACCGGGCCGTTGCCGCCGCGCACGTACTCGAGCGCGATTTCAGCGGCACCGCGCACGGCGAGCACGTCCATCCCGTTGACGTCCATCCCCGGAATGCGAAACGCCGTCCCGCGCCGGTGGAAATGGGTTTCGGCCGATCCGCGTTTCACCGCGGTGCCCATCGCATAGCCGTTGTTCTCGATCACGAAGATGATCGGCAGCTGCCACAGCGCCGCCATGTTGAAGGCCTCATAGACCTGGCCCTGATTGGAAGCGCCGTCGCCGAAATAGGCGAGGCAGACCCCGCCGTCCTCGCGGTACTTGTGCCCAAAGGCCAGCCCCGCGCCCAGCGGCACTTGCGCGCCGACGATGCCGTGGCCGCCGTAGAATTTGTGCTCGGTGCTGAACATGTGCATCGAGCCGCCCTTGCCGCGGCTGATCCCGGCCTCGCGCCCGGTCAGTTCAGCCATGATCACCTTGGGATCGATCCCGTAAGCCAGCATGTGGCCATGATCTCGGTAGCCGGTGATCACGCTGTCATGCCCTTCGCGCAGCGCCGATTGCAGTCCCACCGCGACCGCTTCCTGCCCGATATAGAGATGGCAAAACCCGCCGATCAGGCCGAGCCCGTAAAGCTGGCCGGCGCGTTCCTCGAAGCGGCGGATCAGCAGCATCTGCTCGTAGAACTTGAGCAGTTGTTCATCGCTCGCCGGATAGCGCGGGTTGGCGGTGTGGGCATCCTGCAGCGCCCGCAGCGCCGGCTGCTCGTCGACGACGGGCGTCGCCGCTGCCGCCGTGCTTTTGCGAGGTGATCTGGCCAAGAGTCTCTCCTGCAACGCTTGTTTCGGGCAGTAGCTATCCGGCGCGCTCGCGGCACGCAAACGCTCAAACCGGCGCTATAACATTGCTGCGCAGTTTTCGTATGCGGATTGCTGAAAGTTACGCGATGCGGCGGGATTACTTGGCCGGCTTGAGCAGCATCACCATTTCGTCCTGGTGGACGACGTTGAGATTGCTGCGCAGCAGTTCGCCCGCCAGATCGGGATCGGCATGGCGCGGATCGAGCAGCGCGACCCTGTTCTTAAGCTCGGCCCGCGCGGCGATCAGGTGTTTGACCTCATCGCGCCGCTGATCAAGCTTGCGCATGTTCTCGCTCCACGCGAGCAGCCCGCTCGGCCCGGCCAGCGTCCATGCGCCCATTGCCAGCAAACAAACCAGCGCGATGGCTTGGGTGAGATTGTTGCGAGCGATTCTGGGTTCGGAGCGACTGCGTTTCATATGTGCCAAAGAATCACAGAAGATTTCGCCTGACAAGCAATTTCTGTCGCGATTCCTGGAGTTTCTTATGTTTTTCGGTGTGGCGCGCCCGGCCCGGCAGGGCCCGGACAATCAAATCGAGCCGGAGGCGCGCTTGGCAGCCAGAATCCGCTCGTAATGGCCGAACAGGCCGACGAAGTGATCTTCCATGGTACCCGGCACCGGACCGGTCGGTTCAAGCTGCACCGCGCCGCTGAACAGGGCTACGATCGCCTGCGAAGCGGCCAGCGCATTGCCCGCCTTGTAGCTCAGACCGGCGCCGCCGCGGGCATGGTCGGCCGCCCCACCGCGGTCTGGTACGATCACCGGCACCCCCGATGCGCGCGCCTCGGCGGCGGCCATGCAGAAAGTCTCCGCCTCGCAGCCGTGGATCAGCGCGTCGGCGCTGGCGAGCAGGGCGGCGAAGCGATGGCGATCACGCTCGGGCGTCAGCAAGCGGATGTGCGGGTTGCCCATGATCTGGGCCTCGATCCTTCGTTTCTGCCGGCCCGCACCAAGGATGACGAACCCGATCGGCAGGTTGCGGCTGGCGGCTGCTACTGCATCGACCACCATCGGCCATCGCTTTTCCGCCGAGAGCCGGCCGATCCCGATGAGGAGGTGTGCGCTTTCAGGCAAATCGCACAGCGCCAGCAATTGCCGGCGCAGCACCGGATCGCGCCGCGCGGGCGAGAACACGCCGGCCTCTATCCCCATCGGATGCAGCGCGGTGTTGGCGACCCCGCCTTCCGACAAGCGTTCCTCCAGCTCGCGGCTGGCGCAGACGACCAGATCGTAAACTTCGCCCAGATCGCGCAAGTGGGTCCAGAACATCTCGAACCGCTTGTCGATCGTCTGGCGGCTGAGCATGGCCCCGAACCAGCGATAGGCATAGGCCGAGAGCGGATCGGCATGCATGATCAGCGCGCGCGGCGCGGTGCCGGGCCAGCGCGCCACCATGCTGGCGCTGCGCCACGGCGAGGATGCTTCGACGAAATCGGGTGCTTCTGCGGTGATCGCGGCATGGAGCCGCAGCTCGTCGTCGAAGTACCAGTATTTGCGGTCGAGCGGAAAGCGCGGAGCGGAGATCGTGATGAACTTGGCCCCCGGTCCGCGCTCGATCACTGCATCCTCGTCACCGGGGGCAAGGATGATGATCTCGTGGCCGAGCCGCGGCCCGATCGCCAGCTTCTGCTCGATATAGGTCTTCACGCCTCCGCCCTGGGGCGACATGAAGGCACATACGTCGAGGATCCGCATGCCTGGT
>CANGQZ010000107.1 GCA_947455865.1 Sphingomonadaceae bacterium | reverse complement strand
CCGATTACGTGCTGCTGACCACCGACACCTTGACGAACTTCAACGCCAACAGCCTTTCGATCGGCGCGCTGCGGACCGATAATGTCGATGGCACGACCACACTCGATGTCACCGCCAATCAGCTGCTGGTTGACTACAACGTGGTGTTGTCCGCGCCCGAGCTGATCCTGGCGGTCGGCGGTACCGGTGCAAAGCTGGCCATCACCGATGCCCCGCGCGGTTCGGTCGGCGCGAAGCTCAGTTCTTCTGGAACGCTCGATGCAACCCGCAGCGGCGACTACATCATCAATTCGACCTCACTCGGCGGCGACAGCATCAGCGAGAGCGGCGTTGGCGCGCTGGTGCGGCTTGCCAACGGCCCGCTGCGTCAGGTCTCGCGACAGGGCGAATTCGCCAGCCGCAATTCCAGCCTGCCCGCTACGCTCGATATCGGCGCACGGTCGTCGTTGACCGGCGCGGCGATCACACTCGATTCGAGCCGCACTTTCGCCATTGATCGGACTGCCAAAATCGGGGCCACGAGCGTCGGCGGCGTGTTCGACATGGCCGTCTCGGGCGATAACCTGCGGCTTGGCGGCGGCACGTTCAATGCCGCGGTGGAAGCCCAGTTCGGCAAGGCGCGCAACCTTATCTACCGCTCGCCGACGTTGCTGACCTTTGTGGTCGGCAATTACACCTACAACAACCTGACGATCGACGCGCAGGGCATCGCCCTGTCGCAACCGTTGCCGATCACGGCCACTACGTCAGATGTCTCGATCACCGCCGGCCATGTCACGCTCCAGAATTCAGGCTCGACGGTTGTCGCTTGTTCGGAACTAGGTTCGCGACTTTGCGCCGGCACAGGCGCCAATCTGGCGCTGACCGCAACCGACGTGACCTTCGGCAGCGGCACGCTGCGCACGTACGGGTTCGACACCGTCACGCTTACCGGCACCCAAGGGATGTTCGTCAGCGGCAAGGGCAGCTTCTTGCTCGGCAATCTGGACGAAAGCAATGAAGCGACACTGAACCTCGTTACCCCGTTCATCGTCGACAAGACGGTGCAGAACATCGCCAGCACCGGATACGTGCGGCCCGATTATGCGTTCATCACGCCGGGCGCGATCAATGTAACCGGGACGGGCACCGCCATTGCCCCGCCGACCGCCAATGCCGCCCCGGGCGCGCGCATTGCGTTCCAGGCGGGCAGCGTGTTCAACGGGTTCCAGGATGACGTGACGATCGACAGCACGATCATCCGCGCCACCGCGGGCACGGTGGAAGTCACCACACCGGGTTCGATCCATGTCAGCGGCACGGCCTCACTGCAGGCCGCGGGCTTTACCAAGACCTTCAATGATGGCCTTGAATCGACCACGGTTTCCGCCAGCGGCGGTCTGATCAAGCTGGTCAGCAATGGCGCCGGGACGATCATCGACAGCGCGGATACGAGCTCGTTCATCGTCGATAACGGCATCGGCAATGCCGGCACGCTCGCGCTGATCGCCTCGGAAGGCGAGGTAAGCCTGCTCGCGAAGCTCAATCCCGGCGTGGCCGCAGCAACCAAACGATCGGCCTCGCTGGTCGTCGATGGCGGGTTCGGCGCATTCGATCTGGCCGGGTTCGTTGCCGCCAACGGCAATCATTTTCAGGGCGACATTGCGATCCGCAGCGGCGTGGACAATCTAGTGCTCGATCAGCTGCAAGTGCTCAAGGCCGATAGTGTCAGTCTCACCGCCGATGGCGGCAAGGTCTTGATTTCCGGCATGATCGATACTTCGGGCGACGATGTCCACCTGCTTAAGGTGACCGACCCGCTGTACAAGGCGGCGCGGATCGATGGCGGGGCCATCTCACTGTTCGGCATCAATGGCGTTACGCTGAACAGCTCCGCCCAGTTGATCTCGACCACCAACGGCTATGCTGCCGGCGATGCGCGGCAGGCGAGCGGCGGTGCGGTGACGATCGGGATCGGGGTCCCGCTTGACGGTTCCAATCGGGCGGTGCTGAATATAGCCTCCGGCGCGACCATCAATGTTGGGGCGCTGCGCTCCGGCGATCGGCTGGTGGCGGAAACGGTGACCGATCCGATCACCCAGCTGCAATCGAAGGTCTATCACCTCGCTCCGGGCGATCTTGGCGGTCTGGTAACGCTGCGTGCGCCACTGCGGCCCGGAAATCGGGTGGCCGTGATCAACCGCGGGATCATTTCCGGCGCGCGCGAGCTTACTCTGGAAGCTTACAAGCAGTTCGATCTCGATACGCTGGCGGCCAGCGAGGAGTTTGCCGGCCTCAGGACGATTCCTTCGTTCCCGGCCGATATTGTTGCCCTCGACGCTTCGGCCGCCGTCGCTGGCAAGGCGAACTTCCTGTCCGACGTTGCCCCCGGAACGTTGCCCGACTTCGTGCAGAACTTCAGCGTGCTGGGTTCGAATGGCGACACTTTCGCCGGCTATCGACTGCGGCCGGGGATCGAACTGATTTCGCTTGGGGCCATCCGGCTCGAAAGCAACTGGAATTTGGCCGCTGGTTCGCTCGACACGTCCGCCGCGCTGGCCGCCGGGCTGCTCATCGTGAGTCCGCTCGGAGCCTATACCTCGGGCCCGCTCGCCGGGCAGACCCGCTATGAGGTGGTGGCGAACAAGGAGGCCGAACTCTACGAAAACTATGTCAGCATGGTCTACCGCGTCGACGGCAGCGTCCATGGCGAGGCGCCGATCATTGCCATTCGCGGCGGCAGCAATGTTTCGATCCGCAATTCGATCAGCGACGGGTTCTTCGATTTCCGCAGCACGACCGATCCCGATTACATCAACTATCAGCTGGGCGGCGGCGATCGCACCTACAATCCGGCGCTGCGCGTGTCTTGTGGCGCTGGCGATGCCGCCAGTTGCGGCGATTCGATCAATTTTGCAGATGCGCCTTCCGGCAACGTCGCCGGCGCACTTGGCACCCGCATCACGATCAACATCGGTGCTGCCCTGCAGGGCAGCGAGACATCGCCGGCTTACGTTAACGCGCCTTACAATCCGCTGGCCAACACCGTGGCCGCTGGCGGTACCGGCGATCCGTTCGGCGAAGCCGAACTGTTCCCGCTGTTTGCCGATGGCACCGCGGCACATTCGAGCAGCCTGAAGCTGGTGGCCGGGGCGGCGGCGGGTTCGTCCAACCCGCTGCAGACCGATGTTACCTTCGTGGGCTCGGTGCAGGTTAGTGGCGAGAAGTCCTACTCGATTTCCGCGACCAAGGGCACATCCTCGCTTGCCGGGTCGCTCGAACTGGTCAACGGCTTCACTGCAAATACCACCACGTTCGGCCTGCAACAATTGCTCGATCTGATCGACAGCGGCCAGAGCAGCGAGTTTTCGGCTGACTATTACACAGTGCTGACGTGGGGCGGAGATACCGACGGAGCAGCGGCAGCGGCGCGAGATGCGGCGCTCGCGTATGAGCCCTTCCAAGACGGGGCGAAGTTCCTTGGCGGCGCCAGCCGGCGCACCGGGGTTTCGGCCCGGTTGCGCGACGTTGTGGCGTTCCTCATCGACTCGGGTTTTGCCGATCAGTACGCGCAAGGCGTCGCAGCCGGCCTGCTCGGCTTTGATGCCACCGCCAACCTCGCCGCACCGATCGTGCGGCTCAGAAACAGCACCGCCTATGTCGGAACGCTGGTGCGCACCGGCGACGGCGCGATCGATATCGCCGCAGCGACCGACATCGATCTGCGGCGCACCATCGGTGTCGTCACCCGCAAGGATTTCACCGGTGCTTCGCCGGCGACCGCGCAAATCGGCGGCACGGCGGTCTATACCGCCGGTGTTCGCGCCTCCGCGAGCGATCTGCGCGGCGCGGTGCTGCCGCAGTTCGGCGATTTTTCCGGGAACTTCATCCCGGGGCCGACCGCCGGGCTGGCGCAAACCCCGGTGTTCAGTAAGGATGGCGGCGCAATTACGCTCACCGCCGGGCGCGACATTATCGGTCGCCGCAACGTCTGGAGCGAGCTGTTCGGTACCAGCGGCACGCCCATCCTCGGCACGGGGAATTCGGCGATCCTCGCGGCCCGGAACTATCCCAGTTCGACAGCAGGGGCCGCGCCGAACTTCGCGCCGTTCGGTCTGACCAGTTCAAACGACCAGCCATGGCGTTTCGGTTCGACTACTCTCGACAAGACGATTGCGGCTGTAAGCTACAACCAGTTTGAATCCGGGGTCGGCACGCTTGCTGGCGGCGACATCACGATCAAGGCTGGCAGCGATGTCAACGATCTCACCGTCGCGCTCGACAACAGCCTTGTCACAACCACGACCGATGGCGCGCCCACGCTGGTGCCTCTCGGCTCGGGAGACCTGACCATGGTGGTCGGGCGCAACCTTGCCGGCGGGCAGATCGATGTCGCGTTTGGCAAGGCGACCGCGCAAGTTGGTGCCGACGTGACCAACGCAGGCGAGACTGCTGAGGCCGGTGCCTTCCTGTTCGACAACCGCAATCTGCTGCGCGTGCGGGTGGCCGATTCTACTTTCGATCTGGCTGCGCGCGGCGACGTGACCTTTGGTGGCCTCGCTGCGCTTGGGCCGAGCCACAATGCGGTGGACTATATCGAAGCGGCGGGCTTCTACTCGGCCATCGCCGGGGTCTCGGCCAGCACCAACGGCAGCGTTTCGCTGATTGGCAATCGGCCCGAGCTCTACATCCTTGATGGCCGAGTGCGCCTGTCGACTGTGCTACCGCCGTCGCTTGAGCTCACCGCGATTAACGGCGACATCGGCTTCGGCACCAGCTTCGATCTGGCCCGGCCGAAGCTGATGGCCTCGAGCCGTTACGGCCAGCTTTCGCTGCTGGCCGGCGGATCGATCGGCAACTTCGCGCTGGCGATGAGCGACGCGGCGCCGACCAACCTGTTCGGGTTCCTGACGCGGCTCACCAGCACGTTCCCGACCGTGACGCCCGATACGCCCGATGCCGATCTGCGGCAGCTGCACGATCGCTCGATCACGCACCTCAGCGATACCGTTCCAGCGCGCGTGGTGGCGGGCGGCAACATCACCGACGTGGTGCTCTCGCTGCCCAAGCAGGCGCGCATCCGCGCCGACGGCAATATCGTCGACCTGTACTATCAAGGCCAGAACGTGGCCGCTTCGGATATCACCCGGATCACTGCGGGCGGCGACATCACCGGCACCACCGGGGTCAGCACCGACACCATCACGCGGGGCCGCAGCGGCGTGCTTGGCAGCACGATTACCGTCGGCGGGCCGGGCTCGCTGTTCGTCGAGGCCGGGCGCGATCTCGGGCCGTTCATCACCTCCGCCACCGGGGCATCGCGCAGCGAGGCAGGCGGTATCCGGACGGTCGGCAACGAAATGAACCCCTGGCTCGGCGATCAGGGCGCGAACATCTATGTGCTGTTCGGTGTCTCCGGCGGGGTCAATTACACCGCACTTCAGAGCACTTACCTCGATCCGGCCAACCTGGCGCAGCTGGATGGGGACTTGTTCGTGCAGGTTCCGGATGCGCTCGGTAACAAGCATCCGGATCGCACCCGCTACACTTATGCCCCAGTGCTGGCGGCCTGGCTGCGCGATAATGCGCCCGATCAGTTCGCCGCCGTGTTCGGTGCAACGCCGCCCACTGGCGATGCGCTGACGACCGCTTCGTACAGCAAGTACGCCGATCTCTACGCCGCGTTCAGCGGGCTCAGCCCGCTCACCCGCAGCCGCTTCCTGATCGACAAGCTCTACTTCGGCGAGCTGGCGGCACCGTCCGATCCGAATGGCAACTCGTTCCAGCAGTACGTCCGCGGTTACCGCGCGGTGCAGACGCTATTCCCGGCGAGTGCGGGCTACACCGACAATCTGGCGACTTACACCACCGATGCGTCCACGGTGAATGCCGATCATCCGCTGGGCGTGCCGACCAAGAAGCTGGTCAACGGCCAGCCGGCGTCGGCCGATCTCATCAACACCGGCAATGTCGACTTGCGGCTCTCGACCATCGAGACCGCGCGCGGTGGCGGCATCTCAATTCTTGGCCCGGGCGGCAATTTCGTCGCCGGCTCGGTGGTGCGCACTTCGGCGCAGCTGACGCGCCGCGTCACCGTGTTCGATGTCACCTCGCCGTCGATCCTCGAACTGCAGGACCTTGAAGCGGGCGTGTTCCAGGCCGCGCTGGGTGATCGCGGGCGGATCACCGAGATCCCGGCGGGCTTTGAAGGCGTGCTGACCTTGCGCGGCGGGGCGATCAACGGCTTCACCGATGGCTCGATCATCCTGAACCAGAGCCGGCTGTTCACGCAGGCTGGCGGCGATATCACGCTGTGGTCGTCGAACGGCGATCTCAACGCCGGGCAAGGTCCGAAGAGCGCTTCGAACTTCCCGCCGATTGTGGTCCTGTTCGATCCCAGCGGATTTTCCGAAGTGGATAGCGCGGGCTCGGTTTCGGGCGCGGGTATCGGCGCGTTCAAGAGCTCGCCGACCGATGCGGAAGCGGCGATCCGCCTGATCGCGCCGGTTGGCACGGTGGACGCGGGCGACGCCGGGGTGCGCGCATCGGGCAGCGTGTTCGTGGCGGCCGCGCGGGTTGCCAATGCCGATAGCATCAGCGCGGGCGGCTCGATCTCGGGCGTGCCGACGGCAGTTGCGGCAGCGCCCCCGGTGCCGGCAAGTGCGGCTTCGGCGATCGCGGCCAACGCTTTCGGTGCGGCGCAGCAGGTGGGTGACGGTGCGCAGCGCCTGTCGCGGATCTTCGTTGACGTACTGGGCTATTTCGGCGGCGGTTCGAACTGCCCCGAAGGCCAGAGCGAAGATGCTGACGGAAAGTGCATCGCTAACTAGGACTTTCCCGCAGCCGCCTAATAGCCTGAACTTACCCGGGTTTTTCTACCCGGACTTAGCCAGCCCGGCCCTAGTCAAGGTGTCCTGAAACGGACACTTTGATTATGGGCATCTGGCTTTTTGCAAGCGGACCGATCGCACCAGCGGCGCTCATGGCGCTGGCTGCGGTGGCGCCCATGCCCCCTGCGGCTGACAGCGCACCGCCCGACCGGCCCGTTGCCGTAGCGGCGGCAATGGTTGATTTCACGCTCACCGCCGGGCAACCGGGCATGGCGATCCGCCGCGCCGGTGACGGGCTGTTTTACTGCAATGGCTGGGTCAACGGGGTGCCGGTGCGGTTCCTCGTCGATACCGGGGCGACCACCGTGGTGCTGACTCCGGCCGACGCGGCGCGCGCCGGGGTGCTGCCCGATGCGGCGGCGTTCCGGTTCAGCGCGGCGACCGCCGGCGGACCGGTGGCGATGGCCCGGATTCGCCTCGCCCAGCTCGCGGCAGGTTCGGCCGAGCGGCGCGATGTCGATGCGGCGATTGCCGGGGGCGGTCTGGGGGTGTCGCTGCTGGGGCAGAGCTACCTTGCGCAGCTCGCTTCGGTGCGGATCAGCGGGGATACGATGGTGCTGGAGTAGGCGGGCGGGCGAACCGGCCGCACACCGCACACAAAAAGGCGGCCCCGGATTGCTCCGGGGCCGCCAATTTGTCTTGTATTCTAAGCGAACCGATTACGCGCCCTTGGTGGCGTCGCAGCCCGGGTTGCTCTTCTGGTCGGTTGCCTGGACGGTGTTGTCCACGTCCGAAGTCGTGCTCGGAGCAGCGTCCTGGATCCACAGGTTCAGGCTGCCGAGGACCGTCGCGCTGGTCGGCGACACCTGGGTCGACTTCTTCAGGAAGGTTTCATAGGTCGCGGTCTGCCAAGCGGCCGACGGCTGGGCGATGTTGTTGCCCGGGATGATCCCCAGCGAGGTCGCGCCCGTACCCTTGAAGGTGTTGGCGCTGATCGCGTGGTTCAGGCTGTCCTTGGTAACCTTGCCGATCATCAGACCCATGTAGTTGGCAATCGCGAAGCGCTTCTGGTTGAGACCATCGAAGGCTGGGATGGGATTGCCCGAACCGTCGAGACCCGGCGAGGCCGGCTTGAAGCAGGTGTAGGTCAGCAGGTACGTTGCACCGGTGATCGGATAGCCCGCAAGCGGAGCGGCGAGGTTGTTGGTAATGTTCGGGTTGTAGATCGCGGCAGCCCAGTGGAGCGGGTTGCTGCGAACCAGCGGGGTCGCCAAGTTGGTGCCGCTGATGATCGCCAGCGGGTTGCTCGCGCCGACGGTGCGGTCATCAGTGGTGTCGAACGCGCCCGAGCTCGCCTTGGTCTGCGGCGGGAGCAGGCCGGTGCCGAAGGCGGCAGCGGCGTTGATCGCGCTCGGCATCAGGTACGAAGTGGTCGTGCCCTTCTGCAGTGCGGCCGCGAACAGCGAGCGGCCGGTGACCGGAACGATCCAGTCGGCGCCGATGTAGCCAACCTTGCCGTTGAGCAGGATGGTGTTGTCGACTGCCGAAACAACGGAAGTGTTGGTCGCCGCGTCGTTCTTGAGGATCGCTTCAGCAACGCCGCTCGAACCGTCGGCGACGAGGAACAGGCCGTCAGCGGCGAGGCCCTGACCCGTCAGGGTGCCCGTGCACAGGGAGGAGGTCAGTTCGCTGTAGAGGCACAGCTTCTTGCCGACCTTGTCCCACACGAAGCCGCTGAGCGACTGGAAGGCGCCAGCATAGCTGGCACCGGCCGTACCGTCAGCCTTCAAACCACCCGGGTTGAGTTCCGAAGTCGACAGCAGCTTGCTGATGTCGATCGAACCACCGGTCACGTACGGCAGGTTCGCCGCGTTCTTGGTGAACTTCAGCGTGGTGGTGGTCAGACCCGAGCACTGCGTGGCGAGCGCGCGGGTGAAGATGTCGGTCGTGCCCGAGTTGTCGGCGCGGCCGACCAGACGGATCGGAACGCCTTCCGAGGCAAAGCGGGTGGTGTCCGAAGGATCGGCCAGCGAGACGTTGCTGTTCAGCACCTTCAGCGCGGCATCGTTCCAGTTCTTGATGTCACCGTTGAAGATCTTGCAGTAAGCGGCGCGGTTCAGACGCAGACCGCCAGCGACCACGCCGTTGATCGTGCCGGGAACCTTGACGTTGAACTTCAGCTCGGTGGCGCCCTTCAGGCCATAGACCGGGTTGTAGGCAACCGCGACCGGCAGCACGAAGAAGGGAACCTGAACCGCCGCGCCGGCGCCGCCGTTGAAGGCGCTGGCCGCAGTCGAGGCCGAGTTGTTGTAGCTGCCGAGTTCGGTGACCGAGATCGCCGAGTCCGAGAACGCGAACTGGAGGTTGGTCCAAGTGCCGAACGGGTTGATCTTGCCCGTGGTGCCGTCGAGGTTCGAGGTGGTGAATTTGTACCACATCGAACGGCCGGTGCCCGAGCCGGTCGAGATGTACTTGGCTTCGAAGCTCGGCTGAATTTCGTAGCTGCCCGAGCAATCGACGACCGGGTCCGTAGCGCTCGGCGTGGTCGGGCTGTAAAGGCCGGTGGCGATCGTCTTGAGAGCGCCAGTGTTGTCGCCGAGTTGGTTCAGGCCGGAGCCGGGGCGACCGACGCAGTTCATCGAGCGGGGGACAAT
>CANGQZ010000106.1 GCA_947455865.1 Sphingomonadaceae bacterium | reverse complement strand
TAGGTCCTCGGCCATGACATCGGCGCCGGTCAGGCGGTTGAAAAGGGTTGATTTGCCGGCGTTGGTATAGCCGACCAGCGCGATTACCGGCCAAGGTGCGCGCCCGCGGCGCTGGCGGTGGAGCCCGCGGGTGCGGCGGACCTGCTCCAATTCGCGGCGCAGGCGGGCCATGCGGTCGCGGATCAGTCGGCGGTCGGCCTCGATCTGGGTCTCGCCGGGGCCGCCGAGGAAGCCGTAGCCTCCGCGCTGGCGCTCAAGGTGAGTCCAGCTGCGCACCAGCCGCCCGGCCTGATAATCGAGGTGGGCGAGCTCCACCTGCAACCGCCCTTCGGCAGTGGCGGCGCGCTCGCCGAAAATCTCGAGGATCAGCCCGGTCCGGTCGATCACCTTGCGCTTGAGCTTTTCCTCAAGGTTGCGCTGCTGGATTGCGGTCAGCGCGCCATCGACGATGACCAGTTCGGCATCCTCGCGGTTGCAGGCGACCGCGATGTTCTCGATCTGCCCCTCGCCGAACAGCGTGCCGGCCCGCGCCTCGCGGATCGGCACGGCGAAGGCTTCGACCACGACAAGGCCGATGGCGAGGGCAAGCCCCCTCGCCTCCTCCAGCCGCGCCTCGGGATCGACCGGGATGCGCCGCCGCATCGCCGGATAAATGACGACCGCCCGCGCGCCGCGGCTGACCTCTCCCTTGAGTTCTTCGCTGTCGGTCAGTCGCCGGTGTCCTCTTCACCCTCCCATTCCCCGGTCAGATCGACAGGGGTCACGGGCTGGATGGTCGAGACGGCGTGCTTGTAGGCCAGCTGCACATAGCGCTCGCGTTCGAGCAGCATGCAGAACAGATCATAGGCGGCGACGCGGCCCTGGAGCATCACGCCGTTGACGAGGAACATCGTCACCTGCACCCCGGCCGCGCGGATCGAGGCGAGGAACACGTCCTGCAGCAGCCGCACCTTCTTGTTGGCCGGCTCGCCGGCGGCACCGAACAGGCGCGCGTCGATCGGCTGGCTGGGCATGATGGTGGAGATCGCATGCTTGTAGACCAGCTGCGACTGGCCATCGCGGCGCAGCAGGATCGAGAAATTGTCAAACCACGTGACGATCCCCTGCAGCTTGACCCCTTTGACGAGGAACATCGTAACCGGGACCTTGTTCTTGCGCAGGAGGTTGAGGAACTGGTCCTGAAGGTTCTGCCCCCCCTTCCCGGCAGCGAGCGGGGTGGGCGACGCGGCCGGTTCGTCCGACACGGCAGGCGCGGGTTTGGGGCGGGCGGAGAGGGTTCGTCCGTTCACTGGCTTTACTCCGTCTTATTGGCGGCCCCGGCTTGCTGCCGGAAACCGCGATCTGGCTGCACCGGGCCCCTTTCGGGGACCGATTCAACCGGTTCGAGCGCAGGCTATCGGGTTCTGGCTCCCGCGTAAATCGCTCAAGTGGCGAAAAAGTTCCGCTCTCACATCTCTTCCGGCTCTTCCTCGCGTGCCACGACCATGCCGAGGAGCTTGAGTTTGCGGTGCAGCGCCGAACGTTCCATGCCGATGAAGCTGGCGGTCTTGGAAATGTTGCCGGAGAAGCGGCGGATTTGCACACGCAGGTATTCACGCTCGAAATTCTCGCGCGCCTCACGCAGCGGCACCCCCATCAACGTGGAGAGTTGCGAATCGCCGCCAAGCCGGCTGGTGACGATTTCCGGCGGGAGCATATCCGCCTCGATCCGCGCCAGCTTGTCGCGCGGGGTGAGAATCACGGTGCGTTCGACCACGTTGCGCAGCTGGCGCACGTTACCCGGCCATTCATATGCCTGCAGCGCGGCCATCGCCTCGGCGGCGATTTCAGGCGGGGGCACGCCTTGATCGGTGGCGTAGCGTGCGAAGAAATGATCGAGCAATGCGGGAATATCGTCGCGCCGGTCGGCCAGCGCGGGGACTTGCACCGGCACGACATTGAGCCGGTAGAACAAGTCTTCGCGGAACCGCCGCTCGGCGATCTCGCGCTCAAGATTGCGCGAAGTGGAAGAGACCACTCGCACGTCGACCCGGATCTGGCGCAGCCCGCCGACGCGCACGAAGGCCTGTTCGGTCAGCACCCGCAGGATTCGCGCCTGCGTCGAGAGCGGCATGTCGGCGACTTCATCGAGATAGAGCGTGCCGCCATTGGCAACCTCTAGCAGGCCCGGGTGAACGAGATTTCCGTCCTGCTCCTCGCCAAACAGCTCGTGCTCGAACCGCTCGGGCGTGATCCGCGCCGAATTGACCGAGACGAAGGCATTGCCAGCCCGCGGCGACCACGAATGGAGTAGCCGCGCGGCAACTTCCTTGCCCGCCCCAGCCGGGCCGGCAATGAGCACGCGGCTACCGGTGTTGGCCACGCGCTTGAGCGTGGCGCGGACCTGATTGATCGCGCTGCTGTTTCCGGTGAATTCGTGGCTGGTGAGAAACCCTTCGCGCAGCCGTGCATTCTCGCGCCGCAGCCGTTCGGTCTCGGTCGCACGTTCGACTAGCAGCAGCAGGCGCTCGGCTTCGAACGGTTTTTCCAGGAAATCCATCGCTCCGCGGCTAATCGCCGAAACGGCGGTATCGATATTGCCGTGGCCGGAGAAGATGATCACCGGCAGCTCGGGCTCACGCGCCTTGATCGCATCGAGTACTTCAAGCCCGTCCATCGGGCTGCCGTGCAGCCACACGTCGAGCAGCACGAGGCTTGGCCGGCGCTGGTCGATCGCGGCAAGCGCGGCGCGGCTGTCGCCGGCGGTGCGGCATTCGTAGCCCTCGTCGCTGAGCACGCCGGCGACGAGTTCGCGAATGTCGCGTTCATCGTCGACGATCAGGATATCGAGCGCCATGGAACCTCCTTCTGGGTCATTCTGCTGCTTCCGGCGCCCGCTGGGCATCGGGCCCGGCGAGCGGATCGCGCGCGAAGCGCAAGGTGACGCGGGTGCCGCCATCCTCGACCGTGGCGAAAATCATTTCGCCGCCGTGCTCCTCGACGATCTTCTTGACGATGGCGAGGCCGAGCCCGGTGCCCTTTTCGCGCGTGGTTACATAGGGTTCGACGATCCGCTCGCGGTCTTGCGGCAGGCCGATGCCATTGTCGGTAATGGCTACCGCGATCGTGCCGAGTTCGCCCAGGCCGTCGCCGCGCATATCCACGGTGATCCGCCCGCGGTAATCCTCGGGGGCAGTGCGCATGCGCGCCTCGACCGCCTCGACCGCGTTCTTGAGCACGTTGGTCATTGCTTGCCCGAACTGGTGGCGATCGCACAGAATCCGGTTCTGAGCGGCTTCCTCTGCGCTGAACGAGAACGCGATGTCAGGCCGGGCGACTTCCTGCAGGAACAGCGACTGGCGGGCGAGATCGACCGGGTCCTCGGCACGGAAAACCGGCTTGGGCAGCCGCGCGAACGAGGAGAACTCGTCGACCATTTTCCGCAGATCGCCGACCTGGCGGATGATGGTCGAGGTCAGTTCCTCGAACAGCTCGACGTCGGTATCGATCTGGCGGGTGTAGCGCCGGCGCAGCCGCTCGGTGGCCAGCTGGATCGGGGTCAGCGGATTCTTGATCTCGTGAGCGATCCGCCGGGCGACGTCCGACCACGCCGCCTGCCGCTGATCGAGCAGCTGGCGGGTAATATCTTCAAAGGTGATGACGTGGCCGCTGCGATCCCGCGCGATCCGCACCGCCAATGTCAGCAATTCGCCGCCCTTGCCATGCTGGATCACCGCGTTGGTGCGGCCGCTGGCGACCAGCGTGGCCAGCTGCGGTGCGATATCGGAGAGTAGTTCGCCGGCGGGATGAACTTCGTTTTCCTCGAACAGCAAGTGCTGCGCCGGGCTGTTGATCAGCAGCACCCGTCCTTCCCCGTCGGCCGAGATCACCCCGGCGCTGACCGATTCGAGTACCGCCTCGATGAACGCCCGCCGCTCGTGCACTTGCTGGTTGGCACCGACGAGGGCCTGCGTCTGGCGCTCGATCTGCGCGGTCATGCGGTTGAACGCGCGGTTGAGCTGGCCGATCTCGTCGGTGCCGGTGCGGCCATCAACGCGCAGCGCGTAATTGCCGCTGCCGACCCGCCGTGCTGCCGCGACCAGCTCATACAGCGGCTTCACCTGCCGGTCGGCGAAGCGCAGCGCGAACCACACCGAAAGCCCGACCAGCGCGAGACTGGCCACGAACAGTGCCACGTTGAAGCGGAGCTGCAGCGTGCGCGCGCGCCGGGTGAGGACTTCGTAAGCGCGCACGATGTTCTGCGCGCGCTGGCCCTGGCTGAACGCCAGCAGATCCGACGAGCGCGCCGCGTAAAGGTAGATTCCTGCATTGCGATCGATCGGCGTGACTGCTTCGATCCGGTTGGCATTGGCCGAAACCACCATTGGCTCGCCTCGTTCCAGCCGTCCCAGCACATCGCCGGTGATCCGTTCGCGGGTGCTGTTGCGGTCCGGATCGACGATCGCGGCGGTCCTCAGCTTGCCATCAGCCCCCTTCTGGATGATCGCGCTTTCATTGAGTTTGCGGCTGACCACCTGATACGAATAGCCCTCGGCAAAAGCCGGGCTGGCGATCGAGGTCTGGCCCAGATAATCGCGCACGTCGCTTGCCATCGCCACGGTTTCGTTGCCGACATCGCGCAGGTTTTGCTCGTAGTAGCCGCGCGCCAGCTTGTTGGCGTTTTCGAGCAGCCCGCGGGAGTTGTCGGAAAACCAGAACTCGACGCCTGATTGGAACAAATACGAGGCGAAGATCACCACGAGCAGGGTCGGGATTGCCGAGATCAGCGAGAAGAAGAACACAAGTTGGGTGTGCAGCCGCCCGGTGCCGCCGATGGTATCCGCTGCCCGGCGCAGCGCCATCCGCCGCCCGAGCAGCACCAGCAGCGCCATCGCCGGGACGAGCGTGCCGATCAGCAGCGTCGCGGTCAGGTCCGAAGGCATCAGCTCGCGTTCGGACTGGCCGCGGATCATCGCGAAGGTCACCGCCGTCATCGTCAGGAAAGCGATCCCGGCGACGATCTCGATCAGCGCGAAGACATTGGCGCGGCGGGACGCGACCTGAATTCGCCGCCACCAGCGCGGAAAGCGGCCACGCCGACCGGGCGTGTGCGGCGCTGGGGCAATCAGTGCTGGAGTGTCTTCAGGCATCGTTGCCATAATACAACAACGACTGTTGCAGAGATGCAAGGGTAAATCGTCGAACCGCCTCAGCAGCAAGGTTCAGACGCGGCGCACGAACCCCTCTGGATCGAGCTCGAGCTCAGACAGCCGTTTGCGCAAGGTGTTGCGGTTAATCCCCAGGATCTGAGCCGCGCGCAGCTGGTTGCCGCCGGTTTCGCGCAGCACTTCGGCAAACAGCGGCCGCTCGAACGCCGCGAGCGCATCGTCATAGACCCGGCCCGGCGCCGGTTCTTCCGCGCTCAACCAGCGCGTCACCGCGGTGGCCAGCGACAGATCGGCGTCGGCACCGGCCGGCTGCTCGCGGTGGCCGGTGCTCAGCAGCGGCTCCACCGCAGCGGCATCGACAGTGTCTTCGCGGGCCAAGAGGGCGAGGCGATAGATGAAGTTCTTGAGCTCGCGCACGTTGCCGCGCCACGGCTGGCTGCGCAGCAGTTCGGCCGCGTTTTCGGTCAGCTGGCGCCGCGGGAGGCCTTCGCCGGCGGCGAGCTTGAGGAAATGATTCGCGAGCGCGGCGATATCGTCGCGTCGTTCGCGCAGCGCCGGCATCGTGATCGGCACGACGTTGAGCCGGTAATAGAGATCTTCGCGGAACAGACCGGCGGCGATCAGGGGCACAAGATCGCGGTTGGTGGCGGCGACGATGCGGGTATCGATCACGACTTCCTCGCGCCCGCCTACCCGACGGATCGAGCCTGATTGCAGCGCGCGCAGCAGCCGGGTCTGCGCCTGCATCGGCATGTCGCCGATCTCGTCGAGGAACAGCGTGCCGCCGGCGGCCTGTTCGAACTTGCCGATATGCCGCGCGACCGCGCCGGTGAACGCGCCCTTTTCATGGCCGAACAGCTCGCTCTCGATCAGATCGGCGGGGATCGCAGCGGTGTTGACCGCCACGAACGGCCCCTCGCGGCGGTGACCAAGCTGATGGATCGCTTCGGCGACGAGTTCCTTGCCGGTGCCCGATTCGCCGAGGATCAGCACGGTCAGATCGTTGCGCAGCACCCGGGTGATCATCCGGTAGACCGTCTGCATCGGCGCACTGCGACCCACCAGCGGCAACGCTGCAGCGGCAGGCTCATCATCCTCGGGGCTATCGGCACTCCCGGACGAGCCGACGGCCTGCCGCACGGTCCGCGCGAGTTCGTCGATGTCGAACGGCTTGGGAAAGTATTCGAAAGCGCCGGTGTCGCTCGCTCGCACTGCGGTATCGAGTGTGTTCTGGGCGCTGAGGATGATCACCGGCATATCCGGATAGGCGGTTCGGACCGCCGGGAGCGTTTCGATCCCGTCTCCGTCGGTTAGCATCACATCGGTGACCAGCGCCGAGAACCGGTTCCCCATCAGCAGCCGGTCGCGCTCACTCACCGAATCGCAGTGGACTACTGCAAAGCCCTCCGCCTCCAGCGCGGCGGTGATCACGATGGCGATCGATTCGTCGTCCTCGACGAGCAGGACTTGCACCGTGCCGCCCATCACGCGGCTTTGCTGCGGCGAATTTTGCGCTCTTCCTGCGCCAGCGGCAGGTGGATGCGAAAGTGAGTCCAGCCGCCGCTATCGTCGCGCTCGTGCGTGATCCGCCCGTTCATGTCGCGCACCAGCTTGCGCACAAGGGCAAGGCCCAGCCCCTGCCCGGTCTTCTTGGTCGTCACGAACGGTTCGAAGATGTGATCGCGCATCGCCGGATCGACCCCGGGGCCGTTGTCCGAAACCCGCAGTTCGACCGGCAGGCGCACCGGCTTGCCGTCGCTCACCGCGTTAAGCTGCAGGCCGCTTGAAAAGCGGGTGCGCACCACGATCCGCGGCGCGGGCATCTTGCGGCAGGCTTCGGCGGCGTTGGAGAGCAGATTGATCAGCACCTGAACCAGCGCATCGGCACTGCCTAGCACCGGTGGGAGCGACGGATCGAACTCCTCTTCAATGCGCACGCCGCCATATTTGCCGTCAGCGCCGGCGGCATCGATCACCGCGCGGGCGCGGCGGACGGCTTCGTGGAGGTTGCACGGTGCGACCGGTGCCGCGGTGCGGCGAGACAACGTCTGCATTTCGTCGATCAGCTTGGCGATGCGGTCAACTTCGTCAGCGATCAGCGAGGTCAGCGCCTGATCCTTTTCACTCACCTTGCGCGCCAGCAATTGCGCCGCGCCGCGGATTCCTGCGAGCGGGTTCTTGATTTCGTGCGCGAGAATTTCCGGTGCACGCAGCACGGTGTCGTCGGCCCGCCCGGTATCCTCGCCGAGCGCTTCGGCCGCGCTCGCATCCTGCAGCGTGAGCATCTGCCAGCCGGCACTCTCGGCCACCGGGGCGACGGTGACATCGAGCCGGCGACGGCCCATCCCGGCGATGGTCGCGCCGGCGTCGCGCGCGGTCAGAGGTGCATCGATGTCGGCAATCCGCTCGATCAGGCGCCGCTCGTCGAAAGCGATCAGATCGGCCAGCTGGCGGCCGGCGATGCGGCGGTAGGATTGGCCGAGGAACTGTTCGGCGGCGGGGTTAGCACCGGCCAGCCGCTGACCCGGCGCAAGCAGCAGCACAGCCATGGTCAGGCTGGCCAGCTGGCGATTGGCATCGGGGTCCGGGCCGCCGTCGGGCATGGTTCGCTCAGGCTGCCAGGCGGGCGAGAAAAGGGGCATAGAATGCCTGCAGTTCATTCACGACCCGCGCCGGATCGTCGATGAAGTTGACCTTGTTGCGAAACTCGGCCGAGCCCGGCAGGCCCTTGGTGTACCAGCTGAGGTGTTTGCGAGCGAGCTTGACGCCGGTATCTGGCCCGTAATGCGCCAGCATCTCGGCATAGTGTTCGAGGATCACCGCGAACTGGACATCGAGCGAGGGGTCGGGCCGGGTGCCGCCGGTTTGCCACCAGTGCATCACTTGCCCCAGCAGCCACGGCTTGCCGTAAGCGCCGCGGCCGATCATCACCCCGTCCGCTCCCGATTGTGCCAGCGCGGTGGCGGCATCGGCGATCCCGCAGATATCGCCGTTGACGATCACCGGGATGGTGACAGCCTCTTTGACCCGGCGGACAAATGCCCAGTCGGCCGAACCCTTGTACATCTGGTTGCGGGTGCGCCCGTGGACGGTGATCATCTGCGCGCCAAGGTCCTGCGCGATGCGGGCGAGTTCGGGGGCGTTGAGGCTATCGTGGCACCAGCCCATCCGCATCTTGACTGTGACCGGCACCGGCACCGCCTTGACTGTCGCCTCGATCAGCGCGGCGGCCAGCCGCACGTCGCGCATCAGCGCCGATCCGGCATCGCCGTTGACCACCTTGCGTACCGGGCAGCCCATGTTGATATCTATGATAGCCGCACCGCGATCCGCGCTAAGCTTGGCCGCCTCGGCCATCTCGCGCGGTTCGCAGCCGACCAGCTGCATCGAGACCGGCTCTTCCACCGGGTCCCACGCCCACTTCTGGATCGATTGGCGGGTCTCGCGGATCGCCGCCGGGCTGGCGATCATCTCGGTGACGTTTAGCCCCGAACCGAACCGGCGGACCAGCCGGCGGAACGGCAGATCGCTCACCCCGGTCATCGGCGCGAGCACCACCGGACAGTCCAGCTGCACGGGGCCAACACGGATCGGGCGGAGTTCGGGAGGGGCGGGCAGCGTCGTCATGGGTTTGCCTAAAAAGTAGGCAGCGCATAATGGATTGTTGTTTTCCCCGCAACCGATTAGGCGATGCCGCCGAGATGGCCGAGGCGCCTCCCCTTCCCCATGGCATCGCCGCCGTCGTCGTCGCGGCCGGGGCGGGCCTGCGCGCCGACCAGCCGCTGCCCAAACAGTTCACCCTGTGGCGTGGCAAGCCGGTGGTGCGCCATTCGGTCGAGACGCTGGTGGCCGCCGGCTGCGCGCCGATTGCGGTATGCATTCCCGAGGGTGCGGACGCGATCGCGGGCGAGGCCTTGGCGGGCCTGCCGGTGCGGTTCGTCACCGGTGCGGCGACCCGGCAGGCTTCGGTTCGCGCCGGGCTGGAAGCGCTCGCGGCGGATCAGCCCGAAATGGTGCTCATTCACGATGCGGCGCGGCCGGTGCTGCCGGCGGCGGTGATCGCCCGGCTGGTGGCAGCGCTCGGAAATCATCCCGGCGCGATCCCGGTGCTGCCGGTGGTCGACAGCCTGTGCCACGATGCGGAAGGGCTGATGGGCGGCGCGGCCGACCGCGCGGTCCTGCGCCGCGTGCAGACCCCGCAGGCGTTCAGCTTTGCGCAAATTCTGGTGGCGCATCGTGTATGGGCCGGGGCAGCCGATGCCGGTGATGATGCGCAAGTTGCGTGCGCGGCGGGGTTGGCGGTAGCGCTGGTCGAGGGAGACGAAGCCTTGCACAAGCTGACGTTTGCGAGTGATTTTGCCGCAGCGGC
>CANGQZ010000105.1 GCA_947455865.1 Sphingomonadaceae bacterium | reverse complement strand
ATCACCAGCAACGGGTTAGCGGCATTGTCGGCGAGTGTTTCGGCATCGTGGGTTTCCTCGACCGCGAGCCGGCCTTCGCGCGACACCAGCCAGACCCAGCCCGAGGCGAAATGCCCCGCGCCGCGTTCGGCCAGTTCCGCGTTAAGCGCCACCTGTGAGCCGAAATCGTGCTCGATCGCGGCGAGCAGCGCGCCGGCAGGTGCGGTGGGCGCGGGGCTGAGGCTTTCCCAGTAAAAGCCGTGGTTCCAGACCTGCGCGGAATTGTTGAACAGCTTGGCATCGCTGCCGCGCGAGGCTGCGACGATCTGTTCGAGCGAAGCATCGGCAAGTGCGCCACCGGTATTCGCGGCGTTGACCTTGTCGACATAGCCTTGGTGGTGCTTGCCGTGGTGCACGGCGAGGGTGGCGGCGGAAATGGCGGGGGCCAGCGCGTCCGGGCTGTAAGGCAGCGGCGAGAGCGAAATCGTCATACGGGGTGCCCGTCCTTCGTGAAGCCGGGGAAGCAAGCATCCCCGACTGTGCCAACGCGAATACCCGCAGCAGGTTTCAGACCGATGGCCGAGCCGCCGCACCCGTGCGATCGACCGCGGCGGTGACCGCGACATCCATCGTGACATTGCCGACCGTGCGCATCAGATCGGGCAGCATCTCCACCGCGAGGAGCAGGGCCAGCGGGGCCACCGGCACGCCCATGGCGAGCGCGATCGGTCCGACCGAGGCGATGAAGCTGATCGATCCGGGGAGCGAGACCGTGCCGAACGTCAGCACCAGCGCCACTGCCAGCCCGGCGAGCAGGACCGGCGGGGTGAGCGCCACCCCGGTCAGCCGCGCGACATAGCAGGCGACCGCAAGGTTCATCGCCGGGCCGGTAGCGCGAAACAGCGCGACGCCGAGCGGCAGGACAAATTCGGCGCTGGCCGGGCTAAGGGCGAGCGCGCGGCTGGCGCCGAGCATCGCCGGCAGGCTGGCAAGCGAAGACTGGGTGGATAGCGCGAGCGCCTGCACCGGCAGCATCGTCCGGACGAACGCCCCGGGCCGCACTCCGCCGGCCGAGATGGCCACCGCATAGGCCGCCAGAAACATGACCGCCCCGGCAGCAGAGACAACGACGATATAGTGCGCGAGCGCACCGACCGCCGCGCCGCCACTGCGCGCGGCGACCGCGAGGGCGAGGGCAAACACGCCAAGCGGGGCGAGCTTCAGCACCCAGCCGACCAGCACCATCATCGCCCCGGCAAGCGCGGCGAAGAACCCGGTGAGCAGCTGGCGCGGACCCGCGGGCAAGCGGGTGATCGCCACAGCAAACAGCGCGAAGAACACCACCAGCGGGAGCATCGCCCCATGCGCGGCGGCATCGACAATGTTTTCTGGTACCACCGCGCCAAGGACATCGCCGAGCCCGGGCACCGGCCCAGTCTGCGCGCTTTGGACGCCGCCAGCGCTGAGCGCGGCGGCTGCGCGCGGCGGGATTGGCCAGAGATCGAGGAGCAGCGGGGTCAACCCGATCCCGGTCAACCCGCTGGCAGTGAGCACGGCGACGAACCACGCCAGCGTGCGCCGCGCCATCGCCCCGGCCTGCGCCGCCGCCACCGTCTGGCCGATCCCGACCACCAGCAGTGCGGCAACCAGCGGCACGATTGTCATCTGCAGGCCGCGCACCCACAGCGCGCCGAGCGGCGCGGCCAGCGCGATCACCCCGGCGGCGTGCGGCCCGCCCGCCAGCGCCAGCCCCGCGGCGATTCCCGCGGCGAGCGCGGCAAAGGTCCAGCCCACCGGAACGCTGAGTTCGGGCATCAGCGCCGCAAGATCGGCGGGCGGGGGCGATGCGGCAGGATCGGGTGCGGGAGTTCTGGTTTCGGGGGGCATCAGCTTTCCGTTGCAGATCGATAAGGTGACTTTAGCTTCGCGGCGCGCCATGGCAAACCGCGTGCACCTGCCCATCCCGGCGGCAGCGGCATGAGGCAACGTGAAGGCAGCGATGAGCAAGGCGTATTTCGGCACCGACGGCATCCGCGGACGGACCAATGCGGAGGTGATGACCGCCGCGACGGCGATGAAAGTGGGGCAGGCGGCGGGCACCCGGTTTCTGCGCGGGACGCATCGCCACCGGGTGGTGATCGGCAAGGACACCCGGCTTTCGGGCTATATGCTGGAAAACGCGATGGTGGCCGGGTTCACCAGCGTGGGGATGGACGTGATCCTGCTGGGGCCGATGCCGACCCCGGCGGTGGCGCTGCTGACGCGCGAGCTGCGCGCCGATGTGGGCGTGATGATCTCTGCCAGCCACAACCCCTATGAGGACAACGGGATCAAGCTGTTCGGGCCCGACGGGTTCAAGCTTTCCGACGAGGACGAGCTGGCGATCGAGGCGATGCTGGGCGAGGACATAGCGCTGGCGGGAGCGCCCGAGATCGGCCGCGCGCGGCGGATCGATGATGCGCGCGGGCGCTATATCCACGCGGTGAAGGCCTCGCTCCCCCACAACATCCGGCTCGATGGGCTCAAGATCGTGGTCGATTGCGCCAACGGCGCGGCCTACCAGGTGGCCCCTTCGGCAATGTGGGAGCTGGGCGCCGAAGTGGTGGCGGTGGGGGTGAGCCCCAACGGCAAGAACATCAACGACAAGTGCGGATCGACCCATCTCGATCTGGTGCGCGAAACCGTGGTCGCATCGGGCGCGGACATCGGCATTGCGCTGGACGGCGATGCCGACCGGCTGATCGTGATCGACGAACACGGCGCGGTGGTGGACGGTGACCAGATCATGGCGCTGCTGGGCACCCAGCTGGCGGCGCGCGGGCAGCTGCGCGGCGGCGGGGTGGTGGCGACGGTGATGTCCAACCTGGGGCTCGAGCGGTTTCTCGCCGGGCAGGGGCTGACGCTGGAGCGCACGCAGGTGGGTGACCGCCACGTGCTGGAGCGGATGAAGAGCGGCGGGTTCAACCTGGGCGGCGAGCAATCGGGGCACATGATCCTGCTGGATCATGCCACCACCGGCGATGGCACCGTGGCGGCGCTGCAAGTGCTGGCGGCGCTGGTGCAATCGGGCAAACGCGCCAGCGAGCTGCTCCACTTGTTCGATACCGTGCCGCAGCTCTTGAAAAACGTGCGTTTTGCCGGGGGCAAGCCGTTGGAGGCCGAGGCGGTGCGCAAGGTGATCGCGGAAGCGGAGGCGCAGCTGGCGGGGCGCGGGCGGCTGGTGATCCGACCTTCGGGGACCGAGCCAGTGATCCGGGTGATGGCCGAGGGCGACGATGCTGCCGAAGTGGCAAGCGTGGTCGGCGCGATCTGCGACGCGGTAGCCGAGGCGGCCGCCTGACCATGCTGGAGATGCGGCCCGACTGCGAGCGCTGCGGCAGCGACCTGACGGCCGAAGCGCCCGGCGCCTTTATCTGCAGCTTCGAGTGCACGTTCTGCGCCGAATGCGCCGATGCACTGGACGAGAGCTGCCCCAACTGCGGCGGCGAACTGCTCGACCGGCCGACCCGGCCCAAGCGGCTCCATGCCGAGCATCCGCCTTCGCGCGAGCGGCATTTCAAGGGATGACCGCCCCGCCCCGCATCCTTGTCATTGCCGGATCGGACTCTTCGGGCGGGGCGGGGATTCAGGCCGATATCAAGACCATAACCATGCTCGGCGGCTATGCGATGACCGCGATCACCGCGATCACCGCGCAGAACACGCTGGGGGTGAGCGCGGTGGAGGTGCTTTCCCCCGATCTGGTGGCGGCGCAGATCGACGCCTGTGTGCGCGACATCGGGGCGGACGCGGTGAAGATCGGGATGCTGGGTTCGGCAGCGATCGCGGACCGTGTGGCGGACATGTTGGCGCGGCTGAGTGTGCCGGTGGTGTTCGATCCGGTGATGATCGCCACCAGCGGCGCGGCGCTGGCCGATGCGGCAACTATTGCCGCGTTCGAGCGGCTGATGGCGCTGGCGGCGGTGACGACGCCGAACGTGGCAGAACTGGCCGCGCTGGGCGGGGATGCGGCGATGGCGGCGCGGGGGGTGCCCTATCTGGCCAAGGGCGGGGACACCGCTGGCGAGGTGGTGACCGACCGGCTGGTGCTCCCGGGCGCCGCGCCGGTGGTGTGGCAGGCCGGGCGCATCGCCACACGGCATACCCACGGCACCGGCTGCACCCTGGCCAGCGCGATTGCGACGGGGCTGGGCCGGGGGATGGTGCTGGCCGAGGCGATAGAGATGGCGCGGGGATTCGTGCGCGCCGCGCTGCTCACCGCGCCCGGGTTTGGCTCAGGCGCGGGGCCGATGGGGCATCAGGCGGTGCGTTAAAGCGTTTCGGGCCGGTGGAGCGCGAAGTAGACGCTGTCGCACCATTCATCGCCGACCAGCCACGTGCGCGACTTGCGGTGTGTCTCGATGAACCCGAGCCGGGTGAGCAGACCGATCGAGGCAGCGTTGCGCGGATCGACATCGGCGACGATGCGCGGCAGGCGGTGGACGGCGAATCCGCGAGCGATCACTGCTGCCACCGCCTCGCGCGCGAAGCCCTGCCCCCACATCGCCGGATCGAGCAGATAGCCGACCGACGGGAAGCGGTGGAACCCGGCTTTGCCGATCACCCGGCCTTGATGCTCGACGATGAAATCCTCGCCCTCGCCGGGGGGGATCGCGATCATTCCGGCGAGCCATTCGGCGGTCTGCTCGGGCGCGGCGTGCGGCGGGGTGGACCAATAGGTCATCGCTGCCGGCTGGCGCATGATCGCGTACAGCGGCCCCGCGTCGTCCGGCCGGGCGGGGCGCAGGAAGAGGCGCGCGGTGGCGATCCGCTCAGTCAAGCCGGTAGAACGCCCGGATAACCTCCCACCCTTCGGCGGCGGTTTCCACGGGGGTGAACAGCCCAAGATCCTCACGGTTGATCACGCCTTCATCGGCGAGGGCATCGAAGTTTATGACCTTGCGCCAGAATTCAGCGCCGAACAGCAGTATCGGGATCGGCTTCATCTTACCGGTCTGGACCAAAGTCAGCAGTTCGAAGAATTCATCGAGCGTGCCGAACCCGCCGGGGAAGACCGCGACTGCTCGCGCGCGCAGCAGAAAATGCATTTTCCTGAGCGCGAAATAGTGGAACTGGAACGAGAGGTGCGGGGTGACATAGGCGTTGGGGGCCTGTTCGTGCTGCAGTACGATGTTGAGCCCGACCGTCTCGGCCCCGGCTTCAGCCGCGCCGCGATTGGCCCCCTCCATGATCGACGGGCCGCCGCCCGAGCAGACGACGAAGTGATGCAGCCCGTCCTCAACAATCGCCGCTTCGGCCGCGATCCGCCCGAGGGCGCGGGCTTCTTCATAATAGCGCGACTTGGCGACCAGCCGTTTGACCACCGCCTTGCGTTCAGGGGTTGTCGCGGTCGCCAGCGCGGCTTCGGCCTGATCGGGCGCAGGGATCCGAGCGGAGCCATAAACCACGAGAGTCGAGCCGATCCGCGCCTCGTCGAGCAGCATTTCCGGCTTGAGCAGCTCAAGCTGGAAGCGCACCGGGCGCAGTTCCTCGCGCAGCAGGAATTCGGTGTCGCGGAAGGCGAGGCGGTAGGCCGGGTCCTGCGTTTGCGGGGTGGTGTGCGGGTGCGCCTCGGCGAACGAGGCCTCCTGCTCGGCCTTGTAGAACTTGCGGCGGGTGAGTGCGGGATGCGGCGTTTCGTCGGTCATGGCCTAGCTCTCGCGCGCTCCGCGGCAAAGCGCAATGGGCCAATCGGGACCGTGCCGGAGGGCGCGGCAGGGCAATTTCCACCGTTCCGGACTCATGCGAGCCGTTGTTCCAAAAAAAATTTCGCATCTGCGGAATCTTTTGTGCGGCTGCGCTTGCGGCCTGCCACTGGCAAATGCCTGATTTTGCAGAGATCATTCCTGCAGCGGCCATTTTTGGTTACGGTTTCAAGACGGTTAACCCAAAAAATCTCTGCCGAAGCGGATGGATTATTAATCAAGCTTCTGCTACGTAGTTCGCGGGATTGTTATTCCCTTACTTGTTAGGGGAAATTCATGCGCTCGAAAAAGATTCTGGCCGCTGTCGCCGTCGCGACGATGGTGCTGGTGCCGGCCACTGCTAACGCCGCTTTCATGCTGACCACCACGGGCGTGAAGCATTGGTTCCCGGAACCGAGCCAGTATAACAAGCCCTGGTTCAAGCTGTGGCTGGCCAAGGAAAAGGCTGCAGGCCGCGAGTACATGTTCGACAGCCGCGACTGATTGAATTTAGCACTCCTGAATACTGCTAGCTCACCCCGGTAGCGCACCAGCGCTGCCGGGGTTGCTGTGTGTCGAGCGCAGGCGTTAACAGCAAGATCTGCCCCGCAAGCGCGGGCGATTCAGGCCAGTGGCCGCAGCGATGGGGGGAAAGTGGATGCCCCGCGAGGATTCGAACCTCGATTGACGGAGTCAGAGTCCGTAGTCTTACCATTAGACGACAGGG
The DNA here is from genome assembly GCA_947455865.1 of Sphingomonadaceae bacterium. GTDB lineage: Bacteria > Pseudomonadota > Alphaproteobacteria > Sphingomonadales > Sphingomonadaceae > Novosphingobium. The sequence goes on along the minus strand of CANGQZ010000105.1, from coordinate 3,161 downwards.
CAGCGCGGTGCGCGGAGCCGGGCCTCTAGTCCGCCTGCCCCCTGCGGGTCAAGCCGATTTACGGGGGGCTTAGTAGCCCGCTTCGATCGCGATCCGCAGCGCTTCGGCGGTGGTGCGCACGCCGAGCGCCTTGAGCACCGCGCCGCGGTGCATCTTGACCGTGCGTTCGGACAGGCCGAGTTCCCACGCGATCTGCTTGTTGAGCTTGCCCGCGGCCATCTGCACCAGCACCGCGCGCTGACGCGACGAAAGCGCCTGGACTTTGCTGTAAGCAGCGCCGCGGCGCAGATCGAGCACCGAGAGCTGCTCGTCGGGCACTTCCACCTGCGAGCCGAGGAAATACTTGAGCTGCCCGTCATCGTCGAAAATTGGCGCGATCATCACCGCGTTGCGGAACGGGGTCCCGTTCTTGCGATAATTGGTGATCTGGACCATCACCGGGTGCCGCCGCCTGACGCCGCTGCGCAAGGTCTCGGTCAGCCATGGTTCGGTAAGCGGGCCGGTCAGAAAGCGGCAATTGCGCCCGACGATCTCGTCACGCGAATAACCGGTCAGCGTTTCGAACGCATGGTTGCATTCCACGATCGGATTGTCCGGCAAGCGGGGATCGGACAAGACGGCCGCGATCGCGCTTTTATCAAGCATTTCGGGCAAGGGCATCATGCGCGTTGGCCACCACTCCCTACTGCAAGCAACCTGTCCCTCTGGGCACGTTGTTTGCAGCGCGATCATTGCCACATCCGAGCTCTGCCGGAAAGCCCCGATCCCCTCAACCGGGGCGGACCGGTGCCCTCCCGACCGGGATCGGCGCTTCGGGTCATGACCCTAGAGCGTGCGGTTCCGCCTTGCGGTCCCGGTCGGCCAGGTTGCGGGTACTGCCCCGGATGCCAGCATTTTTGCCCGATTTGCGAAGCTCTTGCTCCCCGCGCGCCGGCAAGCTAGCATTGCCGCCAAGATACTCGCCGTAGTCCGGCGAGCTCACACAGTTGAGTGAATTGATATGGCGGACCCCATTCCGCCGGCCACGCGCGAGACCACGGCCCAGCGCGGCGCAACAAGATGGACGGGAGCCCCGGGCAAAGAACGCCAGGACAAGAGCACCCCGTCCGCGCCAGACAGCCGCAATCCGCACCGATCCGGCGGTCGATCGGACCAGACGCCCGCAGTGCGTGCGGGCCAGGGTCAAACCAGCGGCAGCGCAGCGCCGGAACGGACTGTGGCTGAACGCCCTGCGGGTGAGCGCCAAGCTTACGCTGCCATCGATCTGGGCACCAACAACTGCCGCCTGCTGATCGCCCGCCCGGCGGGCGAGAATTTCGTGGTGATCGACGCGTTCAGCCGGGTGGTCCGGCTGGGCGAAGGGCTGGCCCAATCGGGCCGGCTGAGCGATGCGGCGATGGACCGCGCGCTGGCCGCGCTGCGCATCTGCGCCGACAAGCTGCGCCGCCGCAATGTCCACCTCGCCCGCTCGGTGGCGACCGAGGCGTGCCGCCGCGCCGCCAACGGGGCCGATTTCATCGAGCGGGTGCGGCGCGAGACCGGCATCGCGCTGAACGTGATCAGCGCCGAAGAAGAAGCGCGGCTGGCCGTGCTGGGCTGCCATATCCTGCTGGAACAGGGCGAGGGGCCGGCGATGATCTTCGACATCGGCGGCGGATCGACCGAACTGGTGCTGATCGAAACCGGCCCAGCCGTGCCGCGCATCATGGACTGGCAATCGGTGCCGTGGGGGGTGGTTTCGCTGACCGAGACCTGCGGCGACGAGCCGGCGGACGAGGCCGGGCGAATCGCCCGCTATGCGCGGATGCGCGGGCTGGTGGCGGAATCGTTCGCGCCGTTCGTCGAGCGGATCGGCCCGCAGCGCGCGCGGGCGATCGATCCGCGCCTGCTGGGCACATCGGGCACCGTCACCACGCTGGCCAGCGTCCACCTTGACCTGCCGCAATACGACCGTGCGGCGATCGATGGGCTGATCGTGCCAGCAGAGGCCATGCGCGAAATCAGCGGACGGCTCTCTGCCCTTTCACCGGGGGAGCGGCAGGGCCTGCCGTGCATCGGGCGCGAGCGTGCCGATCTGGTGGTGGCGGGCTGCGCGATCCTGGAGGCGATCCTTGATCTGTGGCCGGCCGACCGGCTGGGGGTTGCCGATCGCGGCATCCGCGAAGGCATCCTGCGCAGCCTGATGGCGCCCGGTGCCAAGGCCGCAGCACGGTGAGCCGTTCCGGGCGCGATCCGGTGACGCGGCTGAAAACCGCCAAGGGCCGCACTGCGAGCTCGACCCGCTGGCTGACCCGCCAGATCAACGATCCCTATGTCCAGCAGGCCCGCGCCGAAGGCTATCGCAGCCGCGCCGCCTACAAGCTGGCCGAGCTGGATGAGAAGTTCGGGCTGTTGCGGGGCGTCAAGCGGGTGGTCGATCTGGGGATTGCGCCGGGCGGGTGGAGCCAGGTGGTGCGCAAGCGCGCGCCGGGGGCGAAGATCGTGGGGATCGACCTGCTGCCGACCGAGCCGATCGACGGCGTGACGATCTTCGAGATGGATTTCATGGCCGACGCCGCGCCGGCCGCGCTGGCGGGCGCGCTGGACGGTGCGCCCGATCTGGTGCTGTCCGACATGGCGGCCAACACCGTGGGCCACAAGCAGACCGATCACTTGCGCACGATGGGACTGGTGGAGACCGCGGTGGATTTCGCGATTCAGACGCTGGACCCGGGCGGCGCGTTCGTGGCGAAGGTGTTCGCCGGCGGGACTGACGGCGAACTGCTGACGATCCTGAAGCGCAATTTCACCACGGTGAAGCACGCCAAGCCGCCAGCGAGCCGCAAGGATTCGTCCGAGTGGTACGTGATTGCGCAAGGGTTCAAGGGGCGGGAGTAAGCGTCCTTACCGCGTGCCTTCGCAGGCGCGAGCGGCTTAGGCCGCGGACAGGTTAGAAACGACCGGTTGCGCCCCACTTGCGGACGTTACGGCGTACGGTAGGCTTGCCGTATGATCTTCATTGAGGACAATGGCTGGCTCACCGGCATCGTTGGTTTCGGACTGCTAGCAGTCGCCGGAGTAAACGCGTTCTTTATCGCGCGGCGTTGGGGTTGGAAAGCGTGGCCTCTACTGTTGTGTAGCGCGTTTATTATCCCGGTGCTGGCCTGCGCAGCTACCCTGGT
>CANGQZ010000104.1 GCA_947455865.1 Sphingomonadaceae bacterium | reverse complement strand
TGTCGCGGATCCGCACTTCCAGCCGGGTGGCGATCAGTGCGCCGCGTGGCTTGGACAGATCGACATTGAGCGCCAGGCCATAGGCCGTGCCGCGGTTGGATACGCCCACGGCCATCTCGCCACTCACCGGGCTGCGCTTCTGCTCCTGCGGGACCACCACGTCGTGGCCGATATGGAGTTCGGTGATCTGCGTCGCGCTGTCGGCCGGGGCATCGGTGCGATAGCCGAGCTGGGCGAGCTGATCGATTACCGCCGCCTCGTAAGTCCTGAGTTCGCGGCTGTCTGCTCCCGATCCAGCGGGCGCGCCGGTCACGCTCACCACGCCGTGGCCCAGCGCCTTGGCCGCATCGCCTCCGGCAACGAAGCGCGAGACTTCGACGTGCCCTTCGGCCGGCCCGTCGGCATGGCGCATCTCGGGGCTGTCATGGCCCCACCGCTCGCTGCCGATCGGTTCGCGGTCCCACGGGTCTCCGCCCCAGCCGCCGGGATGGGCCAGCGCGGGGGCGGCCAGCGTAAAGGCAATCGCGGTCAGGAGCAGGCGGTCGGGGCGCATCGCGGATTGGTTCCTTTCATCGCCCTTGGGGCACGGCCTATGCCGCGCCGGCTTGCGCGCAGATGAACGAAACGACCATCGCTTGCACCGGATCGGCAGCTTTTAACGGCGCTGCCACAATCGCCGTGCTAACGCGCGCCATCCGGCAGGGAGCGATTCGCCCGATGATTGAAAAAGTACCCGTTCTCGTCACCGGCGGTGCCGGTTACATCGGCAGCCACGCGGTGCTCGCGCTTGCCGACGCCGGCTGGCCGGTCGCAGTGATCGACAATTTCTCGACCGGCTTTCGCTTCGCGATACCCGCCGGCGTGCCGGTCTACGAAGGCGATATCGAGGATGGCGCGCTGCTTGCACGCATCTTTGCCGAGCAGTGCACGCGCGCGATCATCCACTTCGCCGGCTCGATAGTGGTGCCCGAATCGGTCAGCGATCCGCTGAAATACTATCATAACAACACGGTGAAGAGCCGCGCCCTGATCGCCGCTGCGGTCACCGCCGGTGTTCCACACTTCATCTTCAGCTCGACCGCCGTGACATATGGCGAGCCCGAAACCTCGCCGGTGACGGAGGACAGCCCCAAGCGGCCGATCAATCCTTACGGCATGTCCAAGCTGATGACCGAACACATGCTGGCCGATACCGCGCGCGCCCATCCCCTGAACTATTGCGCGCTGCGCTATTTTAATGTCGCGGGGGCCGATCCTGCGGCGCGCTCGGGGCAGTCGACGGTTGGTGCCACCCATCTGATCAAGATCGCGGTCGAGGCGGCGCTGGGCAAGCGCAGCCACGTCGGGGTGTTCGGCACCGACTATGAGACGCCGGATGGCACCGGGGTGCGCGATTACATCCACGTCGCCGATCTGGCCGACGCTCATGTGCTAGCGCTGGGCGCGCTGCTCGCCGAGCCGCAGCGCTCGCTCACGATGAACTGCGGCTACGGGCGCGGCTTTTCGGTGCTCGAAGTGCTCGACGCGGTTGACCGCGTCACCAATCTCAAGCTCGATCGCCGGATCGAACCGCGCCGCCCCGGCGATGCCGGCTCGCTCGTCTCGGACAACCGCCTGATCCGCGCCACCCTGCCATGGCAGCCGCGCTTCGCCGATCTCGATACCATCGTCGGCCACGCGCTCGCGTGGGAGCGCCGGCTGGGTGAGATTCGCGGGGAAGGGTAGGGAAACTCCTGCCACCCAATTCGGCCCGGCCGTGTCTCCACCGACTCCGGTTGACTTTCGCCACACCTGCCCTTAACCGCCCGGTTCCCGTTTTCCGCGGCCTTTTGCCGCCTGAGGTCATCATGAAGATTCGCAACAGCCTGAAGTCGCTCAAGGACCGCCACCGCGACAACCGCGTGATCCGCCGCCGCGGCCGGACCTATGTGATCAACAAGACCAACCGCCGCTTCAAGGCGCGCCAGGGCTAAGCACTCTGGCCGGCCGGGGCCTCCCGGCACGGCGATCATCGGCCCGCCCCCGGCAAGGGAGCGGGCCGCTGCCGTTTCTGCAGGTCAGCGTGAGGATCACATGAGTGGAATCGAAGCGGTGGTGTTCGATGTCGGGCGGGTCCTGTTCGAATGGGACCTGCGCCACCTCTATGCCCGCCTGATCGCCGATCCGGCCGAGCTTGAATGGTTCGTCACCACCGTCGTCACGCCCGAATGGCACTATCAACACGATCAAGGGCGATCGGTGGCGGAGATGGTGGCCGAGCGTTCGGCTGAATATCCCGGGCATGCCGAGCTTATTGCGGCATGGGGCAGCCGCTTCAACGAAAGCCTGCCCGGGCCCGTGCCCGGCAGCCTCGAACTGGTCGAGGCGCTGCATGCGAGCAGCGTGCCGCTTTATGCGATCACCAACTTCGGGGCCGATCTCTGGGCTGGCTTCCACCCCACCCAGCCGGTCTTCACCCGTTTCCGCGACATCGTCGTTTCGGGGGTGGAGAAACTGGTCAAGCCTGATCCGGCGATTTACCGCCTGGCCGAACGCCGCTTCGCCCGCGCGCCGGAGACGATGCTATTCATAGATGACAACGCCGCCAATATCGCCGCCGTCGAAGCTTGCGGTTGGCACGGCCACCTGTTCACCGATGCCGCGCGGCTCGAAACCGATCTGCGCGTGCGGGGTTTGCTCGGCTAGGGTTTAGCCAGCGTTGCACTTCGCCAGTTCGTCGGCGCTGAGTGGTCCGGCCGGCGAAGCAAACCGGGTCACCGGTCCGAACTTCTTCGCCACTTTCTGGCACACCATAACTGGCCGCGAATCCTGCGCCGGCGCGCTGCACTGGTCGCCCGCGCACTTCCACATCACGCTGTTTACGATCGCGCTGCGCGGCGAATCCAGCGGGGTAGACAGCCCGGCCGACCACCAGGTGGGGGCAGCGGCGGCGGGGACGGCGGCACCGATCAAGGCGCACGCCAGCAAGCGCGAAATCACAGAGGTCATCGCACGGTCTCCTGTTGACATCAATATAAGTTGCGAATCAGAACCTACATTGTTCAGTTGCACTTGGCAACTCATTCTTGCGCTCCAGCAGCGCCGCTGCACCGCCTTTGCAAAACCCACGATCAGTCCCTAGGTTGCCGGGATGGGTAAACTCCGGGAAATGCTCGATGCCGATTGCGGTCTGCCGGCTGCGCTGGAGGTGATGGGCGAGCGCTGGTCGTTCCTGATCCTGCGCGCTGCTTTCAACGGCCTCAGCCATTTCGAAGAGTTTCTGAGCGGCCTTGGCATCGCCCGCAAAATTCTCTCCAATCGGCTCGCCAAACTGGTCGAGCACGGCATTCTGGAGCGTACCCCGCAGGCCGATGATCGCCGCCGCGTCGCTTACACGCTTACCCCCAAAGGGCTCGATCTGCTCCCGGCCATGCTCGCGCTGCGCCAGTGGGGGGTCAAATACGGTCTCGGCGTCCAGTCGGATCTGGTGCTGGTTGATTGCCGCGATCATCGTCCGATCGCCCCGATCGGCATTCACGCTCACGATGGCCGGCCGATCGCTTACGCCGATCTCAAATGGCTCTACCGGACCGATGTAGGCGAGCCATAGGTCTCTTCCACACGCGCCGCGCTCGCGCCATGCTGCGCCCCATGAACCGCCGATTCGTTCTGCTCGCCGCGCCGTTCCTGCTCGCTGCGCTCACCGCCGCAGCGCCGGTGAAGCACCGCGCTGCGGCGCCGCCGCCCAAACCGGCCCCGTTGGGCGACGTCGTGCGGGTGCGGATCGTCACTGCGCTCGGCCCGATTGAGGTCGATCTCGATCACGCCCACGCCCCGCTCTCGGTCGAGAATTTCGTGCGCTATGTCGATGCGCGGCGGTTTGACGGGATGACGTTTTACCGCGCCATGCGCCTTGATTGGGGCACTCCGCCCAACGGCCTCATCCAGGCCGGGCTGCGCGGCGATCCCCGTAAGCTGTTCAAGCCGGTGGCGCATGAGCCAACCAACGTGACCGGCGTTCACCACACCGCCGGGGCGATATCGCTGGCCCGCTTCGCCCCCGGCACCGCCACTGCCGATTTTTCGATCCTGCTCTCCGACATGGCGGGGCTCGATGCCGATCCCAAGTCCGATAATCCCGAACTGCAGGCCGGTTATGCCGCGTTCGGCCATGTCGTCTCGGGGATGGATGTCGCCCGCAAGATCTGGGATGCGCCGCTCTCGCCCACCAAGGGCGAAGGCTTCCTCAAGGGGCAGATGCTTGATCCGCCGGTCAAGGTGCTGACCGTCCGGCGTGTGCCCATTCCCGCGCCGGTAATCCCGGCACCGGCTGCTACCCCGCAACCGTGATCGGCCCCGGCGCCAGCCCGGCGCAGCGCCGGCGGTGCATTTCGGCCAGAGCCACTTCGAAACCGCGCACGTAAGCAGGTGTATCGAACAGCGGCGCACTGCTCCGCTTCGCCGCCAGCCGCGCCCGCAAGGCCGCCAACCGCGCCGGGTCTCGCGCCAGCGCTTCGGCCAGCGCCAGATAATCGTCCCGCGATCCCGCGATCAGTTCGGGCAGCCCCACCGATGTCAGCAGGCTGGCCGAAACCCGCGCGGCAAAACTTTGTCCCCGGCAGGTCACCACCGGCAGCCCGGCCCACAGCGCATCGCTGGTGGTGGTGTGCCCATTGTAGGCGCGTGTATCGAGCGCGAGGTCGGCCAGCGCGTGGCGGGCCAGATGCGCTGCCAGCGGCAAGGGCGGCGCAAACACCAGCCGGGCCGGGGCGACCCCGCCGCGCTGGGCCGCCGCGCGCAAGTTCGCTGCCGCCTCGGGCAGTCCGCCGATCAGCCACAGCACGCTGCCCGGCACTGCGCGCAGCAGATCCAGCCACCCGGCGAACAATGCGGGATCGATCTTGTAGGGCTGGCAGAAGCACGCGAACACAGTGCCCTCGTCGGGCAACCCGGCGGCGCGCCGGGTGGGCACCGTCGGCGCGATCGCGCGCTGGCGGTCGTTGGGCTGATAGCTGCCGGGCAGGTGCACCAGCGCTTCGCTGAACCCTGCTTCGCTGCCCGCCGGCGCGATCACCGCATCGGCCACCAGATAATCGATCGCCGCCGATCCGGTGGTCCCCGGATAGCCCAGATAGCCGGCCTGCACCGGTGCCGCGCGCGCCGCAAAAATGCCCGGCCGCGCGCCCCGCGTATAGCCATCGAGATCGAGCGCGATGTCGATCCCCCGCGCCCGTGCCAGCGCCGCCACCGCGCCATCGTCCAGCGCACTGACCTCCTCGAACGCTTCAGCGGCGGCGATGAAGCGCCTTCGCATCGCCCCGCCGTCGCCGCCGCTCTCCGCCCCCCAAGCAAACACCGTCACTGCAAACCGGCTGCGGTCGTGCAACTCCAGCGCCTCGACGATCAAGAACCCCACCGCATTGTCGCGCAAGTTGCCGCCGAAATAGCCGAGCCGGATCCGCCCGTCCGGCGCAGCAAATGCCGGCACCGGCTGCACGGGCGGCGCCAGCAATTCGCCGGCGCGCCGCTGCAGAACCGGATCGTCCGCCAGCGCAATCAGCTCGAGCGGCGGGGGCGCATGCCCGGCGGCGATCCCCGCACGCAGCTGCGCCACGTCCGCCGCGCGGCGCGACCAGTCGCAGATCCGTGCCCGGTCCGCTGCCGGCAACCCATGCGAAATCGTCAGGTCGGGGGCCAGTGCCAGCGCCCGCTCGGTATCCGCAGCCGCGCCGGTAAACTGCCCCAGCGCGCGCCGTGCCTCGGCCCGGTTGGCCAGCGCCGCAACATGATCGGGCCGCAGCTTCAGCGCCGCGTCATAGGCCGTCAGCGCCTCGCCGTGTCGTCCCAGCAGCCGCAACGCATTGCCGTAATTGGCCTGGGCATCGGCGAACAACGGATTGCGCGCGACCGCCGCGCCAATTAGCTCCGCTGCGCGTGCCGGATCGCCGCACTGCAGGGCAATCGCCCCGGCCAGATTGAGCGCATCGACTTGGCCCGGCTGCGCGGCGAGCACCCGCGCATAGATTGCCCCGGCTTCGTCCAGCCGCCCGGCCTGATGCAACGCCACCGCCTCGCGCAGCATCGCGCCGATCGTGGCGGCGCTCATCGGCAGATCACTGTTGGCGGAACCGCCACAACCAGTCCCGCACCCACACATCACGCTTGCGCCGCACAATCCGCGCACCGCACTTGCGGCAATGCCCGCGATAGGCATCCTCCGGGTTCATCTTCTTCACCCGCCGCCGGTCCGGCTCGTGCGGGCCGATCAGGCACAACAGAAAATTGAACACTGCGGCGCTCCCCAAAGCGATTTCAGCCACGCTGCCCGAGCCGGGGCGGCGGCGCAAGCACACGGCCAGCGAATTTACCCCACTGCCGCCCGCCGCCGATAGCTCAGCGCTTCGGCCACGTGAATGCGCGCCACCGTCTCCGCCCCGGCCAGATCCGCGACAGTGCGTGCCACCCGCAGCATCCGGGTATAGCCGCGCGCGGTTAGACGCATCGCCTCGGCGGCCTGGAGCATCAGCTTGCGCCCCGGCTCGTCGGGGGTGGCAAAGCGCTCCAGCGCCTCGCCGTCGAGTTCGGCGTTGCTGCGCGTGCCGGTTCCGGCCAGCCGTTCGGTCTGGCGGGTGCGGGCGGCAGCGACCCGCGCGGCGACTTGCGCCGAGCCTTCAGCGGGCGGGGGCAGGGCAAGGTCGGCCGCGCTGACCGGATCGACATCGACGTGAAGATCAATCCGGTCGAGCAGCGGCCCCGAGATGCGGCTCTGGTAATCGGCCGCGCAGCGCGGGGCGCGGCTGCAGCCCAGCGCCGGATCGCCAAGGTGGCCGCAGCGGCACGGGTTCATCGCCGCGATCAGCTGGACCCGCGCCGGGAACGTCACGTGGGCATTGGCCCGCGCGACCGTCACCGCCCCGGTTTCGAGCGGCTGGCGCAGCGAATCGAGCACCGGGCGCTGGAATTCGGGCAGCTCGTCAAGGAACAGCACGCCCAGATGGGCCAGGCTGACTTCGCCTGGGCGCACTTTCAGCCCGCCCCCTGTCAGCGCCGCCATCGAGGCCGAATGGTGGGGCGCGCGGAACGGGCGGGCGCGGCTGATCCGGCCGTCTTCCAGCGTGCCCGCGACCGAGGCGACTATCGACACTTCCAGTGCCTCGGGCGCCGTCAACTCGGGGAGAATGCCGGGCAGGCATGCGGCAAGGAGCGATTTGCCCGCGCCCGGCGGGCCGCACAGCAGCAGGTTGTGTCCGCCCGCCGCCGCAATCTCCAGCGCCCGCTTGGCGGTCTCCTGTCCTTTCACCTGCCTGAGATCCGGCCCCGGGGGCGCGGCCACCGCCTCGCCCGGTGGGGGCGGGGCCAGCACCTGAATGCCCTTGAGGTGATTGAGCAGTGAGATGAGATCGGGCGCGGCAAGAATGGCGATCCCGCTCGCCCAGCCAGCCTCGGTCCCCTGCGCCGCCGGGCAGATCAGCGCGCGCCCCGCCGCGCTGGCATGGATCGCGGCGAGCAGTACGCCCGGTGAGGGCACGATCCGCCCGTCGAGCGAAAGTTCGCCCACCGCGACATGATCGCCCAGCTGCTCGGCGTCGGTCACCCCCATGGCGGCGAGCAGCGCCAGCGCGATCGGCAGGTCATAGTGCGAGCCTTCCTTGGGTAGGTCGGCCGGGGAAAGGTTGATCGTGATCCGCTTGGGCGGCAACGCCAAGCCGAGCGAGGCGAGCGCTGCCTGCACCCGCTGGCGGCTCTCGTCCACCGCCTTGTCGGGCAGGCCGACCAGATGGAACCCCGGCATCCCGGCCGCGATCTGGCACTGCACTTCAACCGCGCGCGCCTCGAGCCCGAGATAGGCGACTGTCTGGACCAGCGCGACCACGCGCAATTCCCCCCGTAAATGCCCTGAGCCGGTGATGGCCGAGCGCCGCCCCGCTGTCGAGGGGGCGGGTCCATTGCGGACCTATCCGGGTTTGCCCTTAATCGATTGGAAGGGATTCTTAACTGTTCCTTTTGGCATCCCGGTAGGGGGTGGAGCGGCAGTCTGGCGCGGCCATGTCCCGTCCCGCATGCCTTGTCCTTGCCCGCCTCGTGCTTGTCGCTTGCATGGCCGTTGCAACCCCGTCGCATGCGCAGACCGTCACCGTCGTCACCACCGTGGTCGAGGAGGAGGACGGCGATCCCGGCTCGGACCGTTTCGTCGCTGCCGCGCCTGCCGATGTGCCCGCCGGCGTTGCCACGTTCGGCCCGTTCCGCGTGCTCGATTCCGGCCGTGCAGCGCTGGTCGATGTCACCGACGAGCGCAGCCCGGCGGCCTTTCGCGCCATGCTCACGGCTTGGCCCGGCATCGCCACGCTCGAATTGGTCGAATGCCCGGGTACCGACGATGACCGCGCCAACCTTGCGCTCGGCCGGATGATCCGCGCCCATGGTCTGGCGACTCATGTTCCCGCAGGCGGCTCGGTCCGCTCGGGCGCGGTCGAGCTGTTCCTCGCCGGGGTGCAGCACCACGCCGAGCCCGGGGCCGAATTCGCGGTCCACTCGTGGGCCGACGAGAATGGCCGCGAACCGCGCGATTATCCCGCCAATGCCCCGGAAAACCGCGTTTATCTCGACTATTACCGCGAAATGGGGATGAGCCCGATGGAAGCCCGCGCGTTCTATGATATGACCAACGCCGTACCCAATGCATCGGCCCGCTGGATGAGCGCGGCGCAGATGGCGCAGTGGGTGCGGGTGAACTGAGCGGATGCTTGACTTGGGTCCGCCGCTCGCCTAGTGGCCCGCCTCTATTTCAGGCCGCCTGTCCGGGCTGGCCGATTCTGTCTGTTTGCCTGAGGTTTTGACGATGAAGCGCACTTTTCAGCCCAGCCGGCTCGTCCGCGCCCGCCGCCACGGCTTCCGTGCCCGCACCGCCACGGTTGGTGGCCGCAAGGTTCTGCGCGCTCGCCGCGCCCGTGGGCGCAAGTCGCTTTCGGCCTGATCGCGCCAGCTGACGAAGCGGCTGCCCCTGATCGGGGTGCCGCGATCGCGGTCCTTACCCACCGCGCCGATTTTCTCGCCGCCAACCGCGGCCTGCGCGTCGCGCGGCCCGGTTTCGTGCTCCTCGCCCGCCCCAACGAAGGCGGGCAAATGCGCTTCGGGATCACCGTCACCAAGAAGATCGGCAACGCGGTGGTGCGCAACCGGATGAAGCGCCGCTTCCGCGCCCTGCTGCGCGAAGTGTTGCCGGTCAGCGGCGTGGCCGGTGCCGACCATGTCCTGATCGGCCGCGAAGGCGGGATCGAGCGGGATTTCGCCTTGCTCCGCGCCGAACTCGTCGCCGCGCTGGCCCGCGCCAACGCAGGCCGCGGCGATCCGCCGCGCAAACCCAAGGCGCCTGGCCCGCGGCGATGAAGCGGCTCCTGATTCTGCTCGCCCGCGGCTGGCAACTGGGGCCTTCGCGCGTGCTTCCGCCTTCGTGTCGGTTTGCCCCGTCGTGCTCGCACTACGCGATCGAGGCGCTGGAAAAACACGGTACGATTAAGGGTGGCTGGCTTGCGGCCAAGCGTCTATTGCGCTGCCATCCTTGGGGTGGCCACGGCTACGATCCGGTGCCCTGATGGCCCCCGATCCTGCTGACACGA
>CANGQZ010000103.1 GCA_947455865.1 Sphingomonadaceae bacterium | reverse complement strand
TCCCTCGGGAACCGAACACCGGCACAAGCGCGCCGGGCGTGCCTGCAAGATGGAAGCGTCCCACCCGGCGCGCTTGTGCCGGTGGCGCAGCACGAATATCAAACCGGTGGACTCTCGTTATGATCGCGGGACCAACGGGGGGCAGGTCACATTCGCCGCCGACAGCGGCAGTGCGGTGATCGCGATGGGCACGCGCGCGCACTATGTCGGCAAGGCCCAGTCCCTCTATCTGGAGCGGGGCAGTGGCGATGGCACCCGGCTGGGCGAGGAAGCCTCGCGCTGGGATGGCCGGCTGACGGTGCGCGATACGTGGAACCGGGTGGTGTTCACTCAGGCCGGCGAGGTGATTTGCGGAGCTTAGGGCACCTCGGGATGGCGCACCTTTATCATCCCGGTGCTGGTCAGCCGCATCACTTCTTCACCGCGCTGGTTGAACATGCGCTGGAACAGTTTCATCAATCCCACATCAGGGCGCGAGCGGCTGCGGCGCTTTTCAGTTACCGTGACTTCAAGCGACAGCACGTCGCCGGGAAGGACCGGACGGGTCCAGCGGATCTCCTGGACCCCGGCACCGCCCAGCGAAGTCTGCCGCGAGATCAGGTTATCGCACAATAGCCGCATCGAGATGGCTGCGGTGTTCCACCCGCTTGCTGCTAACGTCCCAAAGGGCCCGCGCGCGGCGGCTTCATCGTCGAGGTGGAAGTCCTGGGGATCGTAGCGACTGGCGAAGTCGATCACCTCTTCGCGGGTAACCTCGTAGGCACCGAACCGTTCGGGCACGCCGACCACGATGTCCTCGTAAAACTGCAGATCGGAGCGCATCGTCAATGTCCCAAGCTGAATTTGGCGAACAGCGTGAACTGCACTGGCGTATCGCCGTAGGCAGCAGCCAGCGCCGCCGGCCGCACGAAGGTGGCGAGGCTCCCGCCCAGCGCCATCTCGACCGGACCTAGTGGAACCCGCCTGGCATAGCCACCCTGCAGCTTGGTCACCCGGAGCGCATGGTCGTGGAGTTGAGACTCGTGATCCGCAAAAAGCTCGTCGTTGGCGACATTCTCGATCCGCCCGAACAGGGTGTTTTGCCGGTCGATATCCCAGTTCACTTCGCCCAGCCAAGCCGTCAGCGTATCGCCCGGAACCCGCCGCTTGGCGCTGAACGCCGCCATCGCCGCCAGGCCCTTGCCATTGGCGTAGTGGGCAGATGCAGTGACGCGGTGCTCATCCTCGCCTGGATGCCCGGCCTCGGGCTGTTTCAGTTCGCCGTAGCTGGCCTGCAAGGCCCAGCGTGGCGAAGGGGTCAGCGTGGCGCGAACCGACCATGAATCGAGCTTGGGAGTCTCGATGTTCCAGCGCCGCTCATCGGGCTCGCGCCCACGGAATGCGCTCGCCTCCAGCTGCCACTGCGATCCGCCGGCCCCGGCCGTGACCACGCCATAGGTGATGTGGGTGGAATCGAACCAGTGATGGGTGATCGGCGGCTCCGGATTGTAGCGCGCCGAGGCCCGGTGCATGAACGCGCTCGGCCCCAGCGCCGGTTCGCCGACCGGTCCGCCATAGAGATAGACCGAACCGTTTTCGCCAACATTGATGTCAACCCGTCCGGCCAGTTCCATGAACAGGTCATGCGGGTGCTGGCGATCCACCAGCGGGATGCCATAAGCGGTCTCGCCGGTGGCAAACAAGTTGGGATAGCCGCGGCGATCCATTGCCGGTTCGGCGCTCAGCATAGTGCGCAGGCTTATCTTGCCCCATGTCGTCACCTTGGTCGCGCTCAGCATCGCCATCGAGGTGACATAACCCTTGTCTGCTCCGCGCGGACCGGTGGCATCGGTATACTGGAACGAGATCGCGCCGTGGGCCATCAGTTGCCACCCGCCGGTGACGAGCATTGGCCCCATCATCATGCCCTCGGCCCCGGGCAGGCGCGCCGTGCCCGAGCCTTCCTCGAAGGGCATCGACTCCATCACCTCGACGTGGATGTGCCCATCCGCCGGCATGTCCATTCCGGCCATGGCCGCATGGTCATGCGCGGTATGGTCTTGCGTTTGACCCCACGCAGGAGCGGCAACCAGAATAGCCGCACAGGTCAAACCGGATCGGACGAGCATCGGTGGCTGGGCCTTGTCGGCGTCGGGAAATCCGCGCGCCCTGCAGCGCAGATAGGGGCTCAGACGTTGAACTTGAAGTGCAGTACGTCGCCGTCCTGAATGACGTATTCCTTGCCTTCCTGGCGCAGCTTGCCGGCATCCTTGGCACCGTTCTCGCCGCCCAGCGCGACATAGTCGGCATACGCGATGGTTTCGGCACGAATGAAGCCGCGCTGCATGTCCGAGTGGATTTCGCCCGCCGCGTCGGGTGCCTTGGCGCCCTGATGCACGGTCCACGCGCGGGCTTCCTTGGGGCCGACAGTGAAGAAGGTTATCAGGTGGAGCAGTTCGTACCCCGAGCGGATCACGCGGGCGAGGCCAGTTTCGTGCAGCCCCATCTCCTCCAGGAACACTAGTCGTTCTTCGGCGTCCATTCCGACCAGCTCGGATTCGATCGCGGCTGAGACGATTACTGCGTTCGCGCCCTCGGCCTTCGCCTTCTCAAACACGCGGGCGGAAAAAGCATTGCCCTCAGCAGCGCACTCTTCTTCGACGTTGCACACGTAGAGCACCGGCTTGGCGGTGAGCAGCTGGGCCTGCTTGAACACCCGCGCTTCTTCATCGTCCTTCGGCACCGTCAGCCGCGCCGGCTTGCCCTCGCGCAGCAGTTCGAGCGCTTGCCCGAGCACCGAGGCGATGATCTTGGCCTCCTTGTCACCCTGCGCCGCCTTCTTCTGCGCCGCCGGCACCCGCTTTTCGAGGCTTTCGAGGTCGGACAGCATCAGCTCGGTCTCAACCGTCTCGGCGTCGGAAATCGGATCGATCTTGTTGTCGACATGCTGGATATCGTCGTTGACGAAGCAGCGCAGCACGTGGACCACCGCATCCACCTCGCGGATGTTGCCGAGAAATTGGTTGCCCAGCCCTTCGCCCTTCGAGGCCCCACGAACCAGCCCCGCGATGTCGACGAAGCCCAGCTGGGTGGGGATGATCTTCTGACTGCCCGCGATCCGCGCCAGCTCGTCCAGCCGGGGATCGGGCACGCCGACGTTGCCGACGTTGGGCTCGATCGTGCAGAACGGATAATTCGCCGCCTGCGCCGCCTGCGTCTCGGTCAACGCATTGAACAGCGTTGACTTGCCGACGTTGGGCAACCCGACAATCCCGCAACGAAATCCCATTATCTACTCCGCGATCCTGAACCGGCGCGGCCATAGCGGCGGGGGGGCGGTTTGGCCAGTTGCAGCGGGCGCAAATCTCCTGCGGTTTTCACCTAAAATTCAGAGCTTGGGCGCATTCGTGCCCACCATCGCGAGGAGGCAAGCATGAAGTCAGGAAGTCGGCTGGCATACGTCATGGCCCTCGGCCTTCTGCTGACCGGCTGCGCCGACGATCCGCAGACACTGCTGGCCAAAGCCCGTCAGGCCTATGCGGCGCACGATTTCAAGGCGGCGCAGATCAATCTGGCGAATGTGTTGAAAGCGCAACCGGGCGATCCCGCCGCGCTGGAGCTACACGCCCGGATTGCGCTCGCCACCGGAGACGGCGCTGCGGCCAAAGCCTCGCTCACGGCAATGGGCCCGGCCAACCGCCCCGCCGATTTTGCCCTGCTGCTGGGCGAATCTGCCCTACTGCGCGAGCAGCCGCGCGAAGCGCTGGCGGCAGTTGCGCAAGACCGTTCGGCCGAAGGAGCGCGAATTCGCGCGCTGGCCGCGCTGCTGCTGGACGATGAGGCCGGCGCCGCGCGCGAATTTGCCGCGGGCGAAACCGCCACGGGGGCGAACGCCCGGCTGCTGGCCGATTATGCGCGCTTCCGGATGCATCAAGGCGACACCGCCGGTGCCGCTGTGCTGGCGGCACGGGCGCTCAAGGCCGATCCGGGCTCGCTCGATGCGCAGCTGGTCGATGCCCGGCTGGCTGTGGCGGGGGGTGATCTTGGCCGTGCCCTCGGGGTCTACGATGCGCTCACCAAGAGCTGGCCCGGCAATCTTGCCGTACTGTCCGGCAAGGCCGCGGTGCTGGGCGATCTTGGCCGGATCAAGGAAATGCAGGACGTTTTGGCAGTCGCCGCCAATGCCGGGGCAGGCGCGCCGGATACTATGACTATGGTCTGCCGGCGCCGCGCCGAGGCTATCGCTATTACCGCGCCGACAACGGCGATATCGTGATGGTGGCGATCGCCAGTGGTATCATCGGCCTGATCATCGGCGGCGCGCTCGGCCGCTAGGCTTCTGACAGGCGCAGGGCGACGTCGTTCATGAAACGCACGTCGTCGCCTTGCGCCAGCCAGCCGGCCTCAGCGGCAATCGCCCCAAGCATGTCGGCCAGCGCATCGGCCTCGCTCTTGGCATAATTGCCCAGCACATAGCCGGTTATCCGGTCCTTGTGGCCGGGATGGCCGATCCCGATCCGCACCCGGCGAAACTCCGCCCCCAGATGCTGGTCGATCGAACGCAACCCGTTATGTCCGGCGGTGCCCCCGCCGCGCTTCACCTTGACCTTCATCGGCGCCAGATCGAGCTCGTCATGAAAGACGGTGAGAGCATCGATCCCCAGCTTGTAGAACCGCAACGCCTCGCTCACCGCGCGGCCGCTTTCGTTCATGAAAGTTGCTGGCTTAAGTAGAATGATCCGCTGCCCGGCGATCCGGCCGTCCTGCGTCCATCCCTGAAACTTCTTTTGAACCGGGCCAAAGTCATGGACCTCGGCGATGGTATCCGCCGCCATGAAGCCGACGTTATGGCGGTGCAGCGCATATTGCTGACCGGGATTGCCGAGGCCGACCCAGAGCTGCATGAAATTCCCCTCTCCCCTTCAGCGGAAAAAGGGACGGGGTAGGGGCACTGCCGCAGCAGCGTCTCGCTCGCCCCTCTCCAGGCCCTCCCCCGCCGGGGATAGGGCCAGAAGCAGGTCGTCCCGGTTTAGGCGGCCGGAGCCGCGTCGCCCTCTTCGCTCTTCAGCGCCGAGGGAGCCACGATCGTGGCGATAGTGAAATCGCGATCAGTGATTGCCGAGGCCACGCCCGCGGGCAGCGTCACATGGCTGATGTGGATCGAGGCACCGATATCGAGCCCGGTCACGTCGATGCTGATCTCGTCGGGAATGTTGTTGGGTTCGCACACCAACTCAAGCTCGTGGCGAACGATGTTGAGCACGCCGCCCTTCTTGAGGCCGGGCGAGGCGGCTTCGTTGACGAACACCACCGGCACTTCGACATGGACCTTGGAGTCCGCCGAAAGCCGCAGGAAGTCCGCGTGCAGCGGGCGGTCGTTGACCGGGTGGAACGCAACTTCCTTGGGCAGGGTGCGCACCGTGACGCCATCGACTTCGATCTCGACGATCGAGTTGAAGAAGTGACCGGTGCCAAGCTGGCGGCGCAGTTCCTTCTCTTCGACATGGACCGACAGCGGGGCCTGATTGCCGCCATAGACGACTGCGGGAACGCGACCTTCGCGGCGCAGACTGCGGGAGGCTCCCTTGCCAACCCGATCGCGCGCCTCGGCCGGCAGAGTAAGCGTATCGCTCATGACACTTGCCTTTCGAAAACGGAATAATATCCGGATAAACCCGCCACGCCTCCAGGGATGACCATGGCGGGAAGCGCGCGCCCTTAGTGGCAATGGGCAGCAAACGCAAGGCAAACCCGCCTATTCGGTCCGCCGCACCGTCCACCCGCGCCCGGCAAGCATGGCGGGCAAGCCATCATCTCCGGCCAGATGCGCCGCGCCCACCGCCACGAACGGATGGCGCCCGGCGCGCAGCATCGCTTCGATCTGCAAGGTCCACGCGCGGTTGCGCCCGGCATAAAGCGCCTCGCGCAGCTCGGGATCGGCGAGCAGCCCCTTATGGGTCACGGCAGCAATCGCCGCGACATCGCCCTTGCGCCATGCCTCGACGATTTCGGCATCATCGTCTGGCGCACCAGCGCTCTGCACGACCGCCGCCAGCAGATCGCGCTGGTCCTGCTCGGGAAGCGCAGCGAAAATGCCCAGCTGCCGTTCGGCCCCTTCCAGTTCGCCCACTGGTTTGCCCGGCTCGGCTTTCACCAGTGCCCGGTCGATCCCGTTGCCGGTATCGGCAGGGCCCTGCAGCAGTTGCGCCAGCGTCAACGCCGCCGCCCAGGTCTCGGTCTCGACGAACTGGGCGTCGCTCAGTCCGTGATCGGCCATCAGCTTGCGCAAGGCCGGCTGCAGCGCCGGGGTGATCCGGGCCGATAGCGGCGGCTGGCCGGAGCTGCGCGCCAGCCGGGCGAAGATCTGCGCGGTTCCGGCATCATCATCGATCTTGGCGATTTCCAGCACCATCAGATCGGCCGCATCGAGCGCGGCAGCCACCGGCGCGGTCCGCCAAGCGACCGGCCGGGGCAAGGCGTGCACTGTTCCGAACAGCCACGCCTTCTCACCATGCGGCCCGGAGACTTCCCACAAGGCGGGTTTGCCCGGCAATTCGGGCGCGCACGACGCCAATACGAGCGCCAGCGCGGCGAACAGGCAGGCTCTGCGCCGCATGCGTTTACTGGACCCGTTCGACGCGGACCCCGGCCTTGCCGAGCATGTCGAGCACGCTGTCCTTGCCGGCAAGATGCCCAGCGCCAACCGCCACGAACACGGTGCCCGGACGTTTGAGCCGCAGCCGCGTCCATTCCGCCCAAGTACGGTTGCGATCGGTGAGCAGGGTCTTGATCAAGATCGGATCGTCTTCCTCCGAATTGTCGAGCTCGGCGACCTTGTCGGGATGGCCGGCGCTCCATTCGCGGATCATGTCGGCCATTTCCTGCGGTATTTTGGGCATGCCATCGACCACCTCGCTCAGATAGCGTGTCTGCGTTTCGAGCGGCAGCCTGGAAAACATCGCCATCTGGTACCCTGCGGTCTCCAGCCCCATGCGCGGGATGCCCAGCGTTTTGGCTTCGGCCGCGATGCGGACATCGGCTCCGCTCGCGGGGTCGAACCCGCCGGCCTTGACCGGGGTCAGCGCCAGCGAGAGCGCGGCAAACCAAGGCGCCAACGGATCGAACGCCTCGACCGGCAGTTCCAGATCGGCCATCGCCTTTTCGTACTTGGCCTTGACTTCGGGCGTCAGCAGCGCGCGCAGGGTCTGCCCGCGCGGCAGCATCGCGTTGGAGACAACCGCCGATTGCATCTCGGCCGGATCGGTATCGGGAATTTCGGTGACCAGCTGCTGCGAACCGCGCAGCGCCGCCGCGATCGGCCCGTCGAACCACGTTAGTTCGGCGGGCAGCGCATGGATCGTGCCGAACAGGTAGATCGTGGTGTCGCCATCAGCCAGTTTCCACAGCGCCGGGCGGGCGGGGCCAAGCTTTTCGGGATTGACCGTTTCCGGCGCTACGGTCGCAACCGGCGCCGGGGCGGTAACGGTTTCCTGCGCCTGAGCCGGGACCAGCCAGGCGATCAGCAGCGAGATGGCAAGGGCGAGCGAACGGAGAAGTCGGAGCATGGCGGCTGCCTATACCGCCAAGCCCTGCCATTCGATGAACGGAATTTGCCGGCAGGCGGGATTTCCGGTTTTGCGCTGCGGTTGATTCCCCGCCGTCCATCCGCCAAAGGCAGCACGCCATGGCCGAACCTGTTGCCCCCTTGTCGTTTCAGGACATGATCCTGCGCCTCCACGCGTTCTGGAGCGCGCAAGGCTGCCTGATCCTCCAGCCTTATGACATGCGCGTGGGCGCAGGCACCTTCCACCCCGCCACCACCTTGCGCGCGCTGGGGCCGGAACCGTGGCGCGCCGCCTATGTCCAGCCAAGCCGCCGGCCGACCGACGGCCGCTATGGCGAGAACCCCAACCGGCTGCAGCACTATTACCAGTATCAGGTGATCCTGAAGCCCAATCCGGAAAACCTGCAGGAGCTTTACCTCGCCAGCCTCGCGGCCATCGGGGTCGATCCGCTCGCGCACGATATCCGCTTTGTGGAGGATGACTGGGAAAGCCCCACCCTCGGCGCTTGGGGGCTCGGCTGGGAAGTGTGGTGCGACGGGATGGAAGTCACCCAGTTCACCTATTTCCAGCAAGTCGGCGGGTTCGATTGCAAGCCGGTCGCGGGCGAACTGACTTACGGGCTCGAACGCCTCGCGATGTACATCCAGGGCGTCGACTGGGTCTATGACCTCAAGTTCAACGATGCCGGCGTATCCTACGGCGACGTGTTCCTCGAGAATGAGCGCGAGCAATCGAAGTACAACTTCGAGATCGCCGATACCGACCAGCTCTTCGCCGGCTTCCGCCATGCCGAAGCCGAATGCCGCCGCTGCATCGACGCCGCCATCCCGCTCGCCGCCTACGATCAGGCCATCGAGGCGAGCCACCTGTTCAATCTGCTGCAGGCCCGCGGCGTGATCTCGGTGCAGGAACGCGCCAGCTACATGGGCCGCGTCCGCGATCTCGCCAAAGGCAGCTGCGAGGCATGGATCGCCAAGAACGCAGCCGAATGGAGCGAAAAATTCCCGGGGTGGACGGCATGACCGACTTTCTCCTCGAACTGCGCTCAGAGGAAATCCCCGCGCGGATGCAGGCGGGTGCGCGCGCTTCGCTCGAAAAGCTGTTCCGTGAGCAGATGTCCGCTGCCGGCGTGGCCATCGGTGATCTCACCACCTATTCCACCCCCCGCCGCCTCGCCCTGATCGCGCGCGGGCTGCCCGATGCCACCGCCGCGGTCAGCGAGGAGCTGAAAGGCCCCCGCGCCGCCGCGCCGCCGCAGGCGCTCGAAGGGTTCCTGCGCAAGACCGGGCTCACCGAAGGCCAGCTGACCGAAAAGAACGGCATCCTTTACGCCATCACCGAAAAACCCGGCCGCGCCACGAAAGCGGTGCTTGCCGAGGCGATCCCGGCGATCGTCCGCGCCTTCCCCTGGCCCAAGTCGATGCGCTGGGGCGCCGCCTCGCTCTCCACCGAAAGCCTGCGCTGGGTCCGCCCGCTCTCTGGCATCGTCGCGATTTTCGGCACCGACCTGGTCGAATGCGAAGTCGGCACCATCCGCGCCGGCTATGCCACGCTCGGGCACCGCTTCCACCACCCCGGCGCGATCACCATCGGCAGCGCCGATGACTATGCCGAACAGCTGCGCGCCTGCCACGTCATCGTCGATCATGCCCAGCGCGAGACCGCCGTGCGCGAAGGCGCCCGCGCCGCCGCTGCGGCGGCCGGCCTCGTGCTGGTCGAGGACGAGGGTCTGGTGATCGAGAACGCCGGGCTGACCGAATGGCCGGTGCCTCTGCTCGGCCGGTTCGACGAGGCCTATCTTGAGGTTCCGCCCGAAGTTATCCAGCTGACCGCCCGGACCAACCAGAAATATTTCATCTGCCGCGATGCCGCAGGCAAGCTGGCCAACGCCTTCGTCTGCACCGCCAACATCGCCGCGATCGACGGCGGGGCAGGGGTCGTCGACGGTAACCGCAAGGTCCTCGCCGCGCGGCTGTCCGACGCCCGCTTTTTCTGGGAGCAGGACCGCAAGACGCCGCTGTCGGATCATGCCGAAAAGCTGGGCCGGATCACCTTCCACGAAAAACTCGGCACCGTCGCCGACAAGGTCGAGCGCGTGGCGAAACTGGCCCGCTGGCTGGTGGAAGAAGGGATCGTGGGTTCCTCCCCGAC
>CANGQZ010000102.1 GCA_947455865.1 Sphingomonadaceae bacterium | reverse complement strand
GCATGTCACTTTCGGCAAGGGCCCGCATTTCTGCCTCGGCGCGTATCTGGCGCGGACCGAAGTGCGCATCACGCTGGAGGAATGGCTGCGCCGCATCCCTGAATTCGCCGTCGCGCCGGGTACCACGCTGACCTATCGCGGCGGGCTGGTCGGCGCGGTAAATCATCTGCCGCTGGTCTGGCCGGCGGCACCGTCACCATCCATGACAGGAACCG
The DNA here is from genome assembly GCA_947455865.1 of Sphingomonadaceae bacterium. Classification (GTDB taxonomy): domain Bacteria; phylum Pseudomonadota; class Alphaproteobacteria; order Sphingomonadales; family Sphingomonadaceae; genus Novosphingobium. Next base: position 9,533 of record CANGQZ010000102.1, on the reverse strand, counting down.
CATGATGGCAACTGCGCCGCTGGCAGAACGCCCCGCCCATGTACCGCCCGAACGGGTGGTCGATTTCGATGTCTACAGCGCCGATTGGGCGGCTGATGGCTATCACGAGTTCTTCGCCCGGCTGCAGGCGGATGGCGTGCCCGATCTGGTCTGGACCCCGCGCAACGAAGGCCACTGGATCGCGACCCGGGGTGAACTGATCTGGGATATCTTTCCCAACCATGCCGATTTTTCCAATCATCTGGTGATCGTGCCCAAGTCGGTCGGGCTGCAGGACCGGCGGGTGCCTTCCACGCTCGATCCGCCCGACCACAAGCACTTCCGCAGCCTGATGGATGCCGGGATGGGGCCTCAGAAGATCCGTCAGATCGAGCCGCTGATCCGCGAGACGGCGGTTCGCCTGATCGAGGGCTTCCGCGCTGGCGGACACTGCGATTTCACCCGGCAATATGCCGAGGAGCTGCCGATCCGCGTTTTCCTGGGCATCGTCGACTTGCCGCTGAGCGACGTCGACGCGCTGAAATACTGGGCGCGCCAGATCGTCCATCCCGACGGCGAAAACACTTTCGAAGTCGCCGCCAAGTGGTTCCATGATTATATGGAGCCGGTGATCGATGCGCGGTTGGGCGGCGAGGGGCAGGACCTGATCAGCACGATGATCAACGGCACCGTCTTTGGCCGCGAACTGACCCGCACCGAAATGCACAACCTCAGCCTGCAGGCGCTGCTCGGCGGGCTGGATACGGTGGTCAACTTCCTTGGCTTCGTCATGCTCGATCTGGCGCGCGATCCTTCGCTGCGCCGCCGGCTGGCTGGCGATCCCAAAGCGATAGGCCCGGCGATCGACGAGTTTGCCCGCCGCCACGCCGTGGTCAACGTCGCTCGCTGGATCAACCGCGATCTGACGTGCGACGGGGTGGAGCTGAAGGAAGGCGAGGTGATCATGCTGCCCACGGTGCTGGTGGGCATGGACGAGCGGGTGAACGCCTGTCCGTTCATCATCGACATCGACCGGCGTGGTTCGCGCAATGCTGCGTTCGGGCGGGGTCCGCACTTCTGCCCCGGCGCGCACCTCGCCCGCGCCGAGACGCGCATCACGCTGGAGGAATGGCTGGCGCGGATCCCCGAGTTCGAACTGGCACCGGGCGCCGAGCTGCGCTTCCGCAGCGGCATCGTCGGCACGGTCAAAGGGGTCGAGCTGGTGTGGGACGCGCCCGCTGGCTGAACGCTAGCCGGCCGCCGCCTGATGCTCGCCGCCGGTGCGTTGGCCGGCGGTCGCAGCGCCGATCACGAAGCCCTCGTAACCGGCCGCGGCAACGGCGCGGCATTTGGCCTGATAGGTGTTCACGCCGCCGACGTAGGGCATGAACTTCTGCGGCTTGCCCTCGACATTGGCGCCGCGATACCAGCTGGCCGCACGGTTGAGCAGCGTGCCGCGCGCTGCCGCGTCGACATGGTCCATCCACGCCTCCTGCGCTGCGCGATCGGCCTCGATCGTCGGAAAGCCGCGTTCGCGCAGGTATTCAAGGCAATCGCTGATCCATTCGACATCATGTTCAGCGGAGAGCACCATGTTGCTGAACACCGAGGGGCTGCCCGGACCGGTGACGACGAACATGTTGGGTAGCCCGGCGATGCCGAGACCAAGGTAGGACTGCGGGCCATCGGCCCACGCCGAGCGCAGCGAAGTGCCGCCGGTGGTGCGGATATCGATCGCCAGCAGTGCCCCGGTCATCGCGTCGTAGCCAGTGGCGAGGATCAGCACGTCGACCGGGTAGAAACCCTGTTCGGTGCGGATGCCGTCGGGCTCAATCTGCTTGAGCGGTTCGCTGCGCAGATCGATCAGCGAGACATTGTCGCGGTTGTAAGTCTCGTAATAGTCGGTCCCGACGCAGACCCGCTTGGTGCCGACCGGATATTCATACGGCATCAGCTTGGCCGCGATGGCCGGGTCCTTGACCGCTGCGGCGATCTTGCCGCGCAGAAATTCAGCGACCAGTTCGTTGGTCTCTTCGTTACGCAGGAGATCACTGAAGCCGTAGAGCACGTTGGGACCGCCCTTCACCCAGCGGCGCTCCAGATCTGCCTCACGGTCTTCTGGACGCACCGTCGCCGCCGGGTACATGCCGTATTCGTGCAGTACGCCGGCGCGGGTTTCGCGCGCTGTCTGGCGCAATTCGCGGAAATTATCGCGCCAGTAGGCGATCCGCGCATCGTTCCATTCCTGATTGCGCGCGGGCACGGTGTAAGCCGGGGTGCGCTGAACCACGGTGAGGTGCGCGGCTTCTTGCGCGAGCAGCGGGATCATCTGCACTCCGGTCGAGCCGGTGCCGATCACGGCGACGTTTTTGCCGGACAAGTCCAAGGGCTCGGCCGGCCATTGCACAGAATGGACCAGTTGCCCGGCGAAGCTATCGAGACCGGGGATATGCGGCTTGTTCGGCACCGAGAGCGGGCCGGTTGCCATCACCACATAGCGCGCGGCAAAAGTCTCGCCGCCTTCCGCGACCAATGCCCACTGCCCGGCAGCGCTATCGAACGTCGCGCTGGCGATGCGCGTGCCGAAACGGATATCGCGGCGCAGATCGAGCCGGTCAGCCGCGAATTTGATGTAGTCGTGGATCTCGCTTTGCAGGGCATAGCGCTCGCTCCAGCGCCATTCCTGCTGGAGCTCATCGGAAAAAGCGTAGGAATATTCGAGGCTATCGACGTCGCAGCGCAGCCCCGGGTAGCGGTTCCAGTACCAAGTGCCGCCGACATCGTCGCCCGCCTCGATCACTTGCACCTTGAACCCGGCCTCCCGCAGCTTGTAGAGGCCATAAAGCCCGGCAAAGCCGGCGCCGACGATGATGACGTCGAGCAAATTGTTGTTGCTGCTCATGTTCCGGCTTCTTTCCGCCAAGCCCTTTGGGTGGGTCTGGGCCGGCGGATTGCTCCGCCGGCCCAGACTGGTCACTTATTCGCGCCGAAGTGGGCGATGATATCGGGCGAAAGGTTTTCTGTGCCCTTGCTATCGGCATATTCCTTAAGCTTCGAGCGGACTGCGGAATCGAGTTCACCGCGGAACTTGGCGTTGTTGTCGCGCAGGTACTTTTCCGAACGATCACGCAGATCGTTGAGGCGATTGACCTTGGGGATCGCGAAGCGGCCGATCAGTTCGTAGGAACGGCGGGTTTCCGCCCAGTCCGCCCAATGCTGATCGAGGTTGAGGAACGCGCCGAACCCGCCGGACTGCTCATTGAGCCGCTCCATCTGCGCCACGAAATCATCAGGGGTGCCGATCACGCCGAAGCCGGTGCTGATGATGAATTCGACAGGATCGGCGCCCGGAGGCGGAGCGAGGGGCAGGGCCGCAACCTGTGTCATGTATTCGAGCCAGCGTTCGAGCCCATAGCGCACGTTCTCGCGCGCCTTTTCGCGGGTTTCGGCGATGTGCACCGGCCCGACCAGTCGCCAGCCGTTGCGATCCATCGTATTGCCGTGGGCGGCGGCAGTTTCCTCGGCGATCTGCCAATTCTTGGCGAGCGCGTTGAACCCGCCGGTCGACGTCGCACCGATCGACAACATCGACAGACCGTGCTTGCCCGCGGCGAGAGCGCCGGTCGGCGAAACCTGGCTGGCGGCGGAAATTTCCACCCCGTCATCGTTGTAGGAGCGCAGCTGAAGCTGGGCATCCTGCAGATTGAACCAGTCAGACTTGGCGGTGACCATCTCGTCGTTGAGGAGAGCCACGATCGGCCCGATCGCCTCCTCCATGCGATCACGCGAATCCGCCACTGGCACGCCGATCATGTAGGCGTCGGCGGGCAGCGAACCCGGGCCCATGCCCAGCATCGTGCGGCCCTTGGTGATATGATCGAGCTGGCGGATCCGGTCGGCCACCATGTAAGGATTGTGATAAGGCAGCGAGACCACGCCCATCCCGAACTTGATCGCCTGCGTGCGCTGCGAGGCGGCAGCGGCGAACAGTTCCGGGCTGCCGTTGATTTCCCATCCACCCGAGTGATGCTCGCCGATCCAGGCTTCCTGGAAGCCCATCTTCTCGAGCCAGACCACCCGGTCCATGTCCTCCTCGATCGCGAGGTTGGGATGTTCGTCGGCCGGGAAATGCGGGGCGATGAACGCTCCGAACCGCATGCGCTTGTTTGACATTGCAAATCTCTCCCTAATCCACCGGCGGACGTGTTCTTAGACAACCTGTTCCCGCTTGTCCTAGAACGCGGGATTATCGCCATCATCGTATTCACCGATTTCCCTGCGATCATAGTCCGTCGCGGGGCAAGGTAAACCGACAAAATGTCGCAAAACCATGGCCGAAGGATCACCTAGGCGCCAATCGGCCGAAGCCGCGTTCAGCAGCCAGCGGGCCAGACCAGTGGCAGCGTTTCGATCGATCCCACGATCCCGCCGCGCATCGTTATCTTCGCGCCCTCGGCCACGTCGAAATGCGGAATCCGCGACAGCCATTCGGTGAGCGTGATGCGCATCTCCACTTGCGCCAGATGCGCGCCGGGGCAGATGTGGTTGCCTTTGCCGAAGGTGGCATGGCGCGCGCCCTTGCGGCGGAAATCGACCGTCAGCGGATCGGGGTTGAGCCGCGGATCGGTGCCGACCAGCGGGCTGGCGCAGATGATCATATCACCCTGCTTCAGCTGCACCCCTTGCCATTCGGCATCGGCGCGGACCTCGCGCGCCATGCTGACCAGCGGATAGCGCCGCAGCAGTTCGTTGACCGCGCCGGGGATGAGCGCCGGATCATCCAGCAACTGTTGCTGGTGGCCGGGATTGCGGGCGAGGAAGAGGAAGGTGAAGGCGAGGAAATTGAACACCGTATCGAGCCCGCCCATCATGAACTGCATCAGCAGGTTGAGCATTTCCTCCATGCTCAGTTCATGGCCCTTGATCTGGGCGTTGACGATATCGCTGAGTACGTCGTCGCCCGGCTGGCCGCGGCGGGCGCGCACTACCGGTTCCAGATATTCGTGGAATTTGCGCATGGTCTCTTCGACCGAGAGGCTGCCATCGGGATGGACGATCTGGTCGGTCCAGTACTTCATCATCGGCGCATCGGCATCGGGCAGATCGACCATGCGCATGAACACCCGGATCGGGAAATGCGCGGCGAAATCGGCCAGAAGGTCGCAGGTGCCGTTCGGTTTGACCTCCTCGATCAGCTCGACGCAGATCGCCCGGATCATGTCAGCCTGACGGTTGACCGCCGCTGGCGAAAGATTGCGGTTGAGGAGGTTGCGCACCGGCCGGTGCTCGGGCGGATCGAGCGTGGTTGGCAGCATCCGGTAATGCTCGCCGCGCTCTTTGGGGATGGTCACCACCCGGTTCGAGAACGTTGTGTAATCGGCGAAGACCTCTTCCACCAGATCGCCGCGGGTGGCGATCCAGTGCCCGCCGTTGCGGGGCGTCCACACCACATCGGGCACCCCGGGCGCCTGCAACGTGCGCCAGGCATCCTGAAAGTCGCGCGCGACCCCGGGCGGATCGAAGAAATCGAAATCGACCACCCGCGCTTCCGGCACGTGCGCCGGACGGGCAGCAAGCAAGCCTTCGCTCATCGGCCTCTCATCGCTTCTTGATGTTGGCGCGGCCAAGGGGTGCCGGCCGGTCATCACTCGTTTTCGCCGGGTGCGCTCGATTCGTCAATCGGTGCCGGGTCTGGTCCGCGAAAGCTAATTCTGGACAAGTCCTTGCAAGCCCATAGTTATAGGCGCCAATAACATTGGACGGGAGACGATTCCATGGCCCAAGAGCTCGACTACGTCATTCGCGGCGGCACGCTGGCTGATGGGACGGGCGCGGCACTGCGCGAAGCGGACGTCGCGATTGCTGGCGGACGCATTGTCGGCGTGGGCAAGATCTCCGCGCGCGGAGCCGAGGAGATCGACGCGCGCGGCCATATCGTCACCCCCGGCTTCGTTGACATTCACACCCATTACGACGGGCAGGCGATCTGGGACAGCCAGCTTGCGCCGTCCAGCTGGCATGGCGTCACTACCGCAGTGATGGGCAATTGCGGGGTCGGCTTCGCGCCGGTCAAGCCGCAGGACCAGAGCCGCCTGATCGAACTGATGGAGGGGGTCGAAGACATCCCCGGCACCGCGCTGCACGAAGGGTTGGCGTGGAACTGGCAGAGTTTCCCCGAATATCTCGATGCGCTGGAGGCGCGCCCGCGCGACATGGATCTGTGCGCGCAGTTGCCCCACGGCGCGCTGCGCGTGTTCGTGATGGGCGAACGCGGCGCCAACCTTGAAGCCGCCACCGAAGATGACATGGCGCAGATGCGCCGCCTTTCGGCCGAAGCGATGACCGCCGGCGCGATCGGCTTTTCCACCTCGCGCACGCTCAATCACCGCACGGTCAAGGGCGAACCCACTCCGTCGCTGCGCGCGACCGAGGCCGAACTGATGGCCATCGCCATGGGCCAGAAGGATGCCGGCAAAGGTGTGCTCGAGCTGATTTCAGACTTCGACCAGCCCGACGTTGCCAGCGAGTTCGCGATGGTCCGGCGGATCGTTGCCGCATCGGGGCGGCCGCTGTCGCTTTCGCTCGGCCAGATTCACAGCAACCCCGACGGCTGGCGCGACCTGCTCGGCATGATCGATGCGGCCAACGAAGAAGGCCTGCCGATCAAGGCGCAAGTCGCCCCGCGTCCGATCGGCATCCTGCTGGGCCTGCAGGCCAGCGCCAACCCGTTTTCCCACTTGCGCACCTTTCAGCGCATTGCCGCCCTGCCGTTCGCCGAGAAACTTGCGGCGATGCGCGATCCGGCGTTCCGCAGCGCCCTGCTGGCCGAAGCCGAAAACCCCGGCGAAGGCGAGACGACGCATGTGCTGATCGCCACCAGCCTGCTGACCAATTACCACATGATCTTCCCGCTGGGCGATCGGCCGAACTACGAACCGGCTGAGGCAACATCGCTGGCCAATCAGGCGGCGCGCGAAGGGTGCAGCGCGCATGCGCTGGCCTATGACATGATGATCGCGAATGGCGGCAAGGACTTCATGCTGCGGCCTTTCGCCAACTATGCGCACTACAATCTGGACGACACCGGCGAGATGCTGGGCGCGCAGAACACCCTGATGGGGCTGGGCGATGGCGGCGCGCATGTCGGGCTGATTTCCGATGGCAGCTTCCCCACTTACTTGCTGTCGTACTGGGGCCGCGACCGGGCGCACGGGCGGATCGATCTTGCCGCCCTGGTCAAACGCCAGAGCGCCGACAACGCCCGGGCCATGGGGCTGCTCGATCGCGGCGTGATCGCGCCGGGGATGCGCGCGGATATCAATGTGATCGATTTTGCCAAGCTGGGCTGCGCCCGTCCGGAAATGGCCTATGATCTGCCGGCCGGAGGCAAGCGCCTCTTGCAGCGGGCGCAGGGCTATACCCACACCATGGTTGGCGGGCAGGTGACCTATCGCGACGGTGAGGCAACCGGGGCGCTACCCGGGCGGCTGGTTCGGGGTTCGCAGCCGGCCCCGGCGGCCTGAAAGCGCAAAACCCTTCAAGAGCGGACTTATAGCCCGCGGGAGCACCCGGCGACGCGCCGAATGCTGGCGAAATTTGGCTATCCCAGCCAGCTTTGGTGGGGAATGGCAGCCTCGCGATTTCTCGCAACCTGTGCCGAATGCCGCTGCACAGGAAAATGGTGCCCAGAAGAGGACTCGAACCTCCACGCCCTTGCGAGCGCCAGCACCTGAAGCTGGTGCGTCTACCAATTCCGCCATCTGGGCACGGGGTAGGAGCGGGCCTCTAGGCGAGCGGGCCTCGGGTTGTCAACCAGCGCGGGGGCGAAATCGGGCCAATTGCAACGGCATTGCAACGGGGTTGCATCGTGGCCGCTTGCAGGATGCAGGGTGGGCTCAGCGTGCCTCGGCGATGAGCGCGGCGGTTTGCGGGCTGCCCCAGTCATGTTCGCCGACAAAGCGCCATACTTCGCGGCCCGTGCTGTCATAGAGCACGGTCGTGGGGAGCGTGGCGGTGTTGTAGTGGCCCGACAGATCGTTGTCGGGATCGAGCCACGCGGGGAGGCGGGTAAGGCCCATGTCCGTGAGGAACGCGGCGATCTTTTGCGGCGGAGCGGCATCCTGAGATACCGTGACCACCCGCACCGCTCCGCTGGCGGCGAGCTTGTCAAGCGTGGGCAATTCGGCGACGCAGGGCGCGCACCAGGTGGCCCAGAGGTTGATCAGCACCGGCTTGCCCTTGAGGCTGGCGAGCGCGAGCTTGGCTCCGGCCGGATCGGCCAGAGTGAAGTCGGGCAGGGCGCTGCCTTGCTTGCTGCGATCGATCCCGGAGGTGACGCTGCCGGCACTTGCCGACGGGGCCGGTTGCGCGGCCTTGTCCGATTGCCTATCGCACCCCCCCAGAGCGGCGGCCACGATCAGGCTGCAACCAAGGACGGCGAGTTTGAGCGAGCGGGACGACAGCAGCGGATCCGATAACGGCAAGGCAGGCTCCAACGCGATGTGGGGCGGGCGCTTTGCCGAGGGCCCTTCAGCGATCATGCGCGAGATAAACGCCTCGATCCCGTTCGACAAGGCGTTGTGGCGGCAGGATATAGCTGCATCGAAAGCCCATGTGGGCATGTTGGGGGCGCAAGGTATCCTCAATTCCGCCGATGCGGCGGCGATCGCGGCAGGGCTGGACCAGGTTGCCGCCGAATATGCCGCGAGCGGGGTGCCCGAGGACTGGGACCTTGAAGACATCCACATGACCACCGAAAGCCGGCTGGCCGAGCTGATCGGGCCGGTGGCGGGCCGGCTGCACACCGCGCGCAGCCGCAACGATCAGGTCGCGACCGACTTTCGGCTGTGGGTGCGCGAGGCGATGGATGGGGCCGATGCCGGGCTACTGGCGCTGCAGCGGGCGCTGGTGGAGCGGGCGGGCGAGCATGCGGACAGCATCATGCCCGGCTTTACCCATCTGCAGACCGCGCAGCCCGTGACCCTGGGCCATCACCTGATGGCCTATTACGAGATGGCTGGGCGTGACCGCTCGCGCTTTGCCGATGCGCGGGCGCGGATGAACCTCTGCCCGCTGGGCTCGGCGGCGCTGGCCGGGACAGGTTTTCCGATCGACCGCGCGGCGACGGCGGCGGCGCTGGGCTTTGACGGGCCGACCGCGAACAGCCTCGATTCGGTGTCAGACCGGGATTTTGCGCTCGATTACCTGATGGCGGCGAGCCAGACGGCGCTGCACCTGTCGCGGCTGGCCGAGGAGTTCATCTTGTGGGCGAGCCAGCCGTTCGGCTTCGTGCGTCTCCCCGACAGCCTTTCGACCGGCAGCTCGATCATGCCGCAAAAGAAGAACCCCGACGCCGCCGAGCTGGTGCGGGGCCATGCCGGGCGGATCAGCGGCTGTCTGGTCAGCCTGATGATGACCATGAAAGGCCTGCCACTGGCCTATTCCAAGGACATGCAGGACGACAAGCCGCCGGTGTTCGAGGCGGCGGGGCTGCTGACGCTGTGTCTGGCGGCCATGACCGGGATGGTCGCGGCGAGTGAGTTCCGCACCGAGCG
>CANGQZ010000101.1 GCA_947455865.1 Sphingomonadaceae bacterium | reverse complement strand
GTGCCAGCCGATGTCGGTCCGCACGTCCATGTCATCGCCGACCCACGTGGCGAAGCGGAACGGCGCGGGGCGGACCTCGCGCCAGCGCTTGGGCCATCGGGCGCGGGCCGCATCGAGCACCGCGCCGACCACGCGGCTCCGTGCGCCTTGCGCGTTGGCGAGCGCCTTCATCGCCTCTTCGTGTTCGTAATCGAGGTTGATCGTGTCGCGCGCATGGGGGGCGACGCAGACCGTGCTGGCGCCGACCTCGCCGCTGGAGGCAGCGGCGACGACGGCGGCGGACTGGGCGCGCGAGAGCAGAAACGTGGGGTGCGCGGTGAACACGACGTGGAGCAACGGGCGCTGCCAGCGGGCGACGAAGGCGGAGAAATCGTCGCTTTCGGCCAGAGGCGCGCAGAGCGCCGAGATCGCCGCATCATTGGCCACCGGATCGAGCGGGGCGAGCATCCGCACCAGCCGGGTGGCGCGGGTCTGCAGGCTTTCGCATTCGAGTTCGGCGACCAGATTATCGAGCGTATCGAGGCTGAGTTCGCCGCTTTCCAGCCCGCGCGAGAGTTCGAGCCCGAGCTGGAACACCGGATTGAACAGCGGCGTCTGCGCAGTGAGCTGGTGAAGCTCCTGCAGGCGGCTGTCGAGCGTCTGGACAGTGATTGCGGCGGTCATGCGCATCCCCCTCGAATGGTCCGCCTTGCCGGCCCTCTCCCAAGGGCGCGTTATCGTCTTGGGCGCAGTCTAGCAGCGGATCAGGGCTTGGCCAGTGCCGCCGCGGCGCGGGCCGCGGCTTCGATGGCGGCGACGTCTGGCTCACCTTTCGGGACCATCCAGCTGCCCCCGACGCAAAGCACCGCATCGAGCGCGAGCCAGTTTGGCGCAGTGGCAAGGGTGATCCCGCCGGTGGGGCAGAACCGGGCCATGTGAAACGGCGCGGCAAGCGCCTTGAGCGCGGGGATGCCGCCCGAGGTTTCGGCCGGGAAGAACTTGAAGCGGGTGAGCCCGAGATCGAGCCCGAGCATGATATCCGCCGCGTTGGCGGTGCCGGGCAGGAACGGCACGCCGCTGGCCACCGCCGCCTGCCCCAGCGCCGGGGTGAGGCCGGGGGAGACGATGAATTCGCTGCCTGCGGCGATCGCGCGATCGAGATCGGCGGGGTTGAGGACGGTGCCCGCGCCGACGATGGCGCCGGGGACCTGCTTCATTGCGCGGATCACATCGAGGGCGACGGGCGTGCGCATGGTGACTTCGAGCACCGGCAGTCCGCCCGCGACAAGCGCGCGGGCCATCGGCACGGCGTGAGCAACATCTTCGATCACCAGGACCGGGATCACTGGCGCGGCGCGCATCACGGCTTCGATATCGCTCATGCGAGGTGCTCCTTGGCGAAGGCGGCCGCGGCGCCGAACAGGCCTGGCTGGGGATGGGTGATCAGCTTGACCGGGAGGGCGGCCATCAGCCCTTCGAACCGGCCCTTGTCACGAAACCGTTCAGCAAAGCCGGAGTGTTCGAGGCTGGCGCGGATCCTGAGGCCGAGGCCGCCGGCGATGACCACGCCGGACGCGCCCTGCGCCAGCGCGATATCGCCCGCAACCGCGCCGAGCGCGAGGCAGAACCGGTCGATCGCCGCCGAGGCAAGGCTGTCTTCACCGCTGGCGCCGAGCTGCCACAGGGTCTTGTCATCGAGCTGTCGGATCGGGCGGTCTTCCATCGCCGCCAACGTTTCGTAAATCGCGACGATGCCGGGGCCGGAAACCACCCGTTCCACCGAAACGCGGCGGTGGCGCTGGCGCAGGCGGGCAAGGATGCGATCTTCGATCCCGTCGAGCGGGGCATAATCGATATGGCCGCCCTCGGTCGCCTGCACGCGGTATCCGCCGGCGCCATCGCGCCAGACGTGGGCGACGCCGAGCCCGGTGCCGGGGCCGACGATGCTGAGCGTGCCTTCCGCTGGGAGCGGGCCATCCGGGCCGCAGAGGTGCGCGAACTGGTCAGCCCCGGCGCGGGCAACGGCATGCCCGACCGCGCCGAAATCGTTGACCACCGTATAATGCGGCGCGCCCAGCTTTTCCGGGATCAGCGCCGGGCGGATGATCCACGGGTTGTTGGTGAAGCGGATGACGTCGCCGCCCACTGGCCCGGCGATGGCGATGGCGATGGCCGGCGGCAACGCGCGGCCGGAATGGCGGGCGAAATCTTCCCACGCGGTCTGGAAGCTGGCGTGATCCTTGGTGTGGAGCGTGACCGGATCGCCCAGCGTGATCGCGCCATCGGCGGCGATGCTGGCGAGCGCAAAACGGGCGTGAGTGCCGCCGATATCGACCGCGACGAGTTCCACAGTCTAAAGCCCCGCCGCCGCGAGCATGGCCGAGCCGCCGCGTTCGGCGCCGTCGGCATGGAGGCGCAGGAGCGCGAAGAGTTCGCGCCCGGTGCCTTCGCCGGCGTGATCGGTGTGTTCGGCGGAAGGGACGGCGGCGGTGCGGCCGGACGTGTCGGCGAGCAGTTCGAGGCTGCCGCGTTCGGCGCAGAGCCGGATCATGTCGCCATCCTGCACAAGGCCCAGCATCCCGCCGCCGAGCGCTTCGGGGGTGACGTGGATCGCGGCGGGGACTTTGCCCGAAGCGCCCGACATGCGGCCATCGGTGACCAGCGCAACCTTCCAGCCGCGATCCTGCAGCACGCCGAGCGCAGGCGTAAGCTTGTGCAGTTCGGGCATGCCGTTGGCGCGCGGGCCCTGGAAACGGACCACCACGATCACATCACGGTCCAGCTCGCCGGCCTTGAACGCGGCAGTGACCGCTTCCTGCGTATCGAACACCCGCGCCGGGGCCTCGATCGTCCAGCGCTCTTTATCGACCGCGCTGGTCTTGAAGGTGGCGCGGCCAAGATTGCCCTGCACCAGCCGCATCCCGCCATCGGCGAGGAACGGCGCGGAGTGGGGGCGCAGCATGGTGTGATCGCCCGGTTCCTCCGGCAGCGCACGCCAGCCGAGCGCATCGTTTTCGAACGCGGGCTCCAGCGCATAATCGGCCATTCCGCCGGGCGAAACCGTGAGCGTATCGGCGTGGATCAGGCCCGCCCCGAGCAGTTCGCGCACCACGAAGCCGATCCCGCCCGAGGCGTGGAACAGGTTCACATCGCCCGCGCCGTTGGGATAGACCCGCGCCAGCAGCGGGACGACGGCGGAGAGTTCATCGAGATCCTGCCAATCGATCAGGATGCCCGCCGCGCGCGCCATCGCCGGGATGTGCAGCGCATGATTGGTCGAGCCGCCGGTGGCGAGGAGGCCGACCGCGGCGTTGACGATGGCGCGTTCGTCCACCACCCGGCTCATCGGCCGGTAATCCGCGCCGTCCTTGCCGATGGCCGCCAGCCGGTGGACCGCAGCGCGGGTGAGCGCCGAGCGCAGCGGCGTGCCGGGCGGGACGAACGCCGCGCCGGGGATGTGCAGCCCCATCAGTTCAATCATCATCTGGTTGGAATTGGCGGTGCCGTAGAAGGTGCAGGTGCCGGGCGAGTGATAGGACTTGCTTTCGCTTTCCAGCAGATCGGCACGGGTCGCCTTGCCTTCGGCATAGAGCTGGCGGACCTTCTGCTTTTCCTTGTTGCCGATCCCCGTCGGCATCGGGCCGGAGGGGATGAAGATCGCAGGAAGGAACCCGAAGCGCAGCGCGCCGATAACGAGACCCGGCACGATCTTGTCACAGATGCCAAGCAGCGCCATGCCATCGAACATCGCGTGGCTGAGCGCGACCGCAGTGGACAGCGCGATAGTATCACGGCTGAACAGCGACAGCTCCATCCCGTCCTGCCCCTGCGTGACCCCGTCGCACATCGCCGGAACCCCGCCCGCGACCTGAGCAGTGGCGCCGACTTCGCGCGCATAGAGCTTCATCGCTTCCGGGTAGCGGCCATAGGGCTGGTGCGCCGAGAGCATATCGTTGAAGGCGGTGACGATGCCAAGGTTGGGCGCACGCCCGGCCGCAATCGCCGGCTTATCTTCCAGCGCGGCGGCGAAGCCGTGGGCAAGGTTGGAGCAGGAGAGGAAATTGCGGTCCCCGTGACGGCCGCCCTCGCGCTCCATCAGCTCGAGATAGCGGGTGCGGCCCGCTTTCGATTTCTCGATTATCCGCGCAGTGACGCGTTCAACGACGGGGTGGAGGCTCATCGCGTGGTCCTCATTCGTGCCAGGTAACGCCGTCGCGCTCGGCCAGCGCGATCGCGGCGGAGGGCCCCCAGCTGCCGGCGGTGTAGGATTTAGGGCGAATGCCGTGCTCGGCCCAGGTTTCGCGGATCGCGTCGATCCAGTCCCACTGCGCCTCGACCTCATCGCGCCGGACGAACAGAGTCTGATCGCCCTCGATCAGATCGAGCAGCAGGCGTTCGTAAGCGATGCGTTTCTTGGGACCTGCGAAGGCATCATCCATCGCGATGTCGAGCGGGACCTCGCGCAGGCGGATGCCGCCGCGATCGAGCCCGGGGACTTTGGCCATCAGCGAGAGGGTGATGTTCTCCTCGGGCTGGATGCCGATGACGAGCGTGTTCGGCTCGGTCCGCGCACCGCGTCCGGCGAAGATCGAATGCGGCACTTGACGGAAGCGCACGACGATCTCGGTGGTGCGCTTGTAGAGCCGCTTGCCGGTGCGCAAGTAAAACGGCACGCCCTTCCAGCGCCAGTTATCGAGATGCGCCTTGATCGCCACGAAAGTTTCGGTGTCGGAATCCCTGCCCAGTTCCTGATCGTAGCCGGGCACCGCCGCGCCGCCGATGGCACCGGCGCGGTATTGGCCGGTCACGGTTTCATCGGGCCCGACCGGACGCAGCGAGCGCAGCACCTTCACCTTCTCGTCGCGCACCGCAGTGGCGTTGAAGCTGGCCGGCGGCTCCATCGCCACCAGCGCAAGCAGCTGGAGCATGTGGTTCTGGACCATGTCGCGCAGCGCCCCGGCGCCATCGTAAAAACCGACCCGGCCTTCGAGCCCGACTGTCTCGGCCACGGTGATCTGGACATGATCGATATGCGCGGCATTCCACAACGGTTCGAACATCACGTTGGCGAAGCGCAGCGCCAGCAGGTTCTGGACGGTTTCCTTGCCGAGATAATGATCGATCCGGAAAATGCGGTTTTCAGGGAAGGCGGCGGAGACCGCATCGTTGATCGCGCAGCTGGTGGCGAGATCGGTGCCGAGCGGTTTTTCGAGCCCGATCCGCACCTTCTCTCCGGCGAGGCCGCTGGCGACGAGCCCGGCGATGGTCGGCCCGAACAGGCTGGGAGCGGTGGAAAGGAAGATCGACAGGCCCTGTTCGATCGGGCCGACCTTGGCCGCGAGATCGGCGAAGTGCGCGGTCTCGTTCGCGTCGAGCGGCTGGTAGTGCAGGCGCTTCAGAAAGTCCTCGATCGCACCGTGGCGATCGGCGGGCAGGAACTTTTCCAGTGCGGTGCGGGCGAAGGCGCGGTAGCCCTCGTCATCGAGCGGCTGGCGGGCGGTGCCGACGATGCGCAGATCGGGCGCCACCAGCCGATCGGCATCGAGCGCGCAGAGCGACGGCAGCAGCATGCGCTGGGCGAGATCGCCGGTCGCGCCGAACAGAAGCAGGCAGTCCGCGGTAAAGCTCATCCGATCATGTCCCCCGGGGCTTCCGGCCCGCAGCAGCGCGCATTTGCGTCAGCCGGGCCGGCGCCACTTTCCCGCCGTCGCGGTTCGTTAGCAAGTGCAATATTCCCGGAGAAGCCGGCTGCGGGCGCGAATAGGTATCCGGCCCCGAGAATACGATTGCGGCGCGCAGTGGCGCCGCCGCGTCAGGCGAACTCGCCGGGGTGCTGCAGCGCCAACACCGCGAGTTCGGTGCGGTTATCGATCGCCAGCTTCTGGTAAAGCGTGTGGAGATAGACCTTGACCGTCCCCTCGGTGATCCCGAGTTCGGCGGCGATATCGCGGTTGCGGTGGCCGCGCGCGATGAACGACACGATAGTCCGTTCGCGCGGGGTGAGCGCGGCGAAGGGCGAGGGCGCTTTGCGGCGGGCGGCTTCCTTGTGCGCCCGCGCGAGGAATTCCGGGGCGATGGCTTTGCCCCCCTGCATCACCGTATCGAGCGTGGCGATGAGCGTCTCCTCTGCACCTTCCTTGCCAACGATCCCATCGACCCCGGCATCGATCGCATCGAGTAGCGGCGAATCCTCGATCTGCGCGGTCAGCAGGATCACCGGGCGCTGGTCTCCGGCGCGGCGCAAGGCCTGCAGCGTTTCGACCCCGTTGCCGCCGGGCATTGCCACATCGAAGACGCAGACCTCGGGATCGTGCGCGTCCACCGCTGCCAGCGCCTCGGCACCGCTGCCGACCGCGGCGACGATGCGGTAATCGGTGGTATTGAGAACGGCCTCTACTCCGGTGCGGATAAAGGCATGATCGTCGGCAAGGAGGAGGGAAATCATGCACTGGCTCCAGCGGGAAGGCGATTGGGGAGCGTTATGGCCAGCCGGGTTCCGCCTGGCCCGCTGGCAACGGTTAGCACACCTTCGAGCGCAGCGACACGTTCGCTGATCGACCACGGCCGCTGCGAGCGTTCGTCGGCATCGAAGCCGCTGCCATCATCGACGACGTCGAGCGCGATCTCGCCGGGATAGGCAGCAAGCGCGACGGTGATTTCGCGCGCGGCGCCGTGACGCGCGGCGTTGGCGACCGCTTCGCGAACGAGTTGCTGGACCTCGTGACTGAGCCAGCCGGGCACGCTGGCCGATCCGGCCGCAGTGAGCTGCGCCGCCACGCCCCAGTGCGCGCTGGCATCGGCCAGCGTGGCGGCCAGATCCGCCGCCAGATCGCGCTGGGGTTCCTGCGCCGGCTGGCGCAAGGTTTCGATCAGCGAGCGGACATGGCCCTGTTCGCGGCGCAAGGCATCGCGCACGCTGGCGATATCTGCCCGGACACTGGCGGCATCGCCGATCGTGCCGCCCTCGATCCCGCGGCGGAGCGCTTCGAGGCGGAAGCACGCCCCGGCCAGCGACTGGGCCACGCTATCGTGCAGATCGCGGGCAACCGCGCTGCGCGTGCGGGTGACCAGCGCCGACCGCTCCAGCTCGGCGACGGCCTCGCGATCGAGCACGGCGCCAATCTCACGCGCGACCACTTTGCCGAGCGTGAGGAAGTCCGGACCCAGGCCAGCTATGCCGCCGAGCAGCACCAGGCCTTCGCCGCTGGCTGCGCGGATCGGCAACGACAGGCCTTCGGCGATCCCAAGGTCGTCGAGGAACGGCAGCGGGCTGATCAGCGCCAGCCCGCGTGGCTGACCATCGCCGTCGTGAATCAACTTGCGGCGACGGTCGCGGTCGAACAGCCGCACCTCGCGCCGGGCGGCGTCCCAGGCTTCGACCTGATCCGGCCCGACCCGGTGCATGGTGCGCTCGGCCCCGATACGCAGCCGCAGTTCGATCCATGGTTCCTCGGCCGGGCTCCAAATAACGATACCACGGCCTGCGCCGACCAGCTCCATTGCATAATCGAGCGCTGCCCATAGCGCGGCATCCCCCGCCCCGGCATCGGCGGGGACCGCAAGCGGTGGGACGCGCGGCTCGCGGCGCTGGATACCGAACCACACCAGCACCAGCAGCAGCGCAAGCATATAGAACATCCGCCGGCCGAACCGGAACACATCGAACGGCAGATCAAGCAGGCTCATCCCCGCCCCGACGGCCACGAACAGCACCGTCGCCACCACACCGGTGCGGGCCGCGGCGCGCCAATCCCAGCGCAGCGTGGCCGACAGCACGATCAGCGCGAACATCGCCAGGAACGGGCTGCTGAAATCGGCGCGCGAGCTCTCGGTCAGGTAGACCGCGACAAGGAAGACGACGACATCGACCGCCAGCATCGGCAAGGCCAGCCGTTGATCGAACCACCAGCTGCGCCAGGCAACCACGATCATCACCGCGCCGAGCGCGAGATACCCCGAGAGCATGTACTCGCTGATCGTGAGGTTGCGGCTGTAGCTGTTCGGTTCGATCACCAGCGCGCCGATAAACACGAGCGCCAGCACGACGCGAAACACCGCAATCACCCGCCCCGAGCGATATTCGAACAGTGTCTGCAAATTCATGATCGCAATGCGTCCCCCGGCACGAGCTTGAATGCACACGACTGGCGCGGCGAATCAAGCCGGATGCATATCGCAGCCGCACGAATGCCAATTCCTCGCTTTCCTACAGCACGCGAATCGTGCCATTGAACCATATAGGTTCTAACATTTAAGATTGGCGAACCAATATGCCCGATGCAACCAACGCGCTATACGCAGCGATGCGCAATCTGTTCGGCGCCGGGCCAAGCCCAGCGCAGGGCAATGCCGTCAGCGCCCTGAGCGAGGCGATGACGGCGCGGTTCGGACCCGTCGACGCCGCCACGCAGGCCGCGGAGCGGGCGGGCCGGGATCCGGCCCACCGGCTGGGCAGCCTGTCCGAACGCTATGAAAGCGGCGGGCACGGGACGGGGACGGTTTCCAACGGCCTGCGCGATCCGGGTGGGGTTTCCTATGGGCTGTACCAACTGGCCTCGCGGACCGGCACCGTAGCCGAGTTCGTGCGCGGCGAAGGCGCGCGCTGGGCGGGTGACTTCGCTGGCAAGCGACCCGGCAGCCCGGCTTTCACCGCGGCGTGGCAGGCGGTGGCAGTGCGCGACGGGGCGGCCTTCGGCGCGGCGCAGCACGCCTTCATCGAGCGGACCCATTACCGCCCGGCGGTGGCCGGGGTGCTGCGTCAGACGGGGCTTGATCTCGATGCCCGTGCTGATGCGGTGCGCGATGCCTGCTGGTCCGTAGCGGTGCAGCATGGCGCGGCGGTGACGATCCTGTGCCGCGCAGTGCGCGCCGCCGATGCCGGCTTGCCGCGCGGCGACCGGCGCTATGATCGCGCGCTAGTCGAGGCGATCTACGTCGCCCGCGCCGATCAGGTCCGCAAGGTTGCGGCAACGGCGGCACCGGGCAACCGCCAGACTTTGCTGAACGTAGTGGCCAAGCGCTATCCGGCGGAACTGGCGGCGGCGCTGGCGATGCTGCTGGCGGACGGTTAGGCCGGAACCGGCGCGGGGCGGCTGGCCCAGAGTGCAGCCCAGATCAGCACTGGCTGGAACGCCAGCCGCGGCAAGTGATAGGCGAGCCCAAGCCCGTGATCGGGCCGCGCCATATCCATCACGAAGTGATTGTAGTTCGCCGGCCAGACGCACAGCGCATAAGCGGCCAGACCCCACCCGGCAGCGCGGCGCAGCGGGGCTGACCACGGCTGGACCAGCCCGATCGATCCGGCCAGTTCGGCCAGCCCGGTGAACGCGATCACCATCGCCGGCGCCGGCACCCAGCCCGGCGTGATCTTGAGAAACGGCTCTGGCTTGAGCAAGTGGAGCACCCCGGCGGCGAAATAGGCCGCACCGAGCAGTGCACGGGTGATCGCCCTGACCTTGCCGGTGCCGCGCGTCGCTTGATCCATGGTCACCTCCTGCCGGCGCATCCCGGCTTCGCGCGGTTACCGCACCGGCGCGGCGCCGTCGAGCCGGACGCCGCGCTCGCCTTCGCGGCCGCAGCCAGCTATGCCGGTCGCGCTGGCGAAGGAGAACCGCGACGATGAAGACTTTGGCATTGGCGCTGGCCGGCGCGCTTATCGTCGCCGCCGCCCCTGCCGCGGCGCGCACTCCCGAGGAAATCGCCGCCGCCGCGCTCAAGGCTGCGCCGGTGTGGGACGGGCATAACGACGTGCCCGAGCAGTTGCGGCTGCGCTACAAGGACAGGAT